>CAZWPY010000039.1:0-24873 GCA_964635475.1 uncultured Acidimicrobiia bacterium | reverse complement strand
CATCACACTGGCGCAACACACCTCAAGGTGGTCCCATGCCACTGGCGGGCGACATTGCTATAACGGCGATACAGGCCCAGTGCTTTGGCTAAAGCAGCTACACCCAAAGTCCGCGTGAGACAGGTGAGCTTGTCGGCGTTGTCGGTGGTGATCACCTTCGCGACAGAGTCGAGCGCAACGATTCCCACACGTCCCTCACGCGCGTCGCAGACAAGCTCACCCAACGAAGCCAATTCAGCACTGACCCGCACATACCGTTTGGCTTCAGCCGGCGAGAGTCCTCCTGCCAGAGCCAGCCACTGAGCGACACTACGAAAGCCAGCGGCTTGTGGGTTACCCCGCTCAGCGAGCACGGCCAACTCCTCACACAGCTCGATATCGAGCGCATGGCGTTGCGCGCACAAGGTCCCGACACGATCGAGCGTTTGCTCCACTACCGGATCAGGCCTCACTGCCATGTCGCCATCGTATCGAACATATGTTCGAGTGTCAAGGGAAAGAGCAAATAAAATAAGGGCAGACCAGCGACAGGCAGCTGCTCGGCGGCCCCTTAGAACCCGAAGAGTCCAATGGCGTGTTGGGCTCGTTGGAGCGTGGCGCTCGCGATAGTGCGAGCCTTCTCGGCGCCGGCTCGCAGGACCCGGGTCATCTCACCCGGATCGCCGGCGAGCTCGGCATAACGCGTCTGGAGTGGGGCGAGTAGGGAGATCACGGCGTCGGCCGTGTCGTTCTTGAGCGGCCCGTACTGCGAATACTCAGCAGCGAGATCGCCCGGCGAGCGGCCCGTTACCGCAGCCAGAATCGAGAGCAGGTTGCTTACGCCGGGCTGTTTCTCGGGATCGAAGGCGACTCCGCCGCTTGAATCAGTGACCGCCGAACGGATCTTCTTGCGGATCCGTTCGGGAGCGTCGAGCACCAGCACGGTCCCGAGTGGCGATGTGGCTGACTTCGACATTTTCCGGGTGGGCTCTTGCAGGTCGGCTACACGGGCTCCGACGGTGGGCACGCCGGCCGCCGGGATCACAAAGGTGTCGCCGTAACGAAAGTTGAACCGTTGCGCGAGGTCGCGGCACAACTCCAGATGCTGGCGCTGGTCCTCGCCCACGGGCACGCGGTCGGCGTCGTACAGCAGGATGTCGGAGGCTTGTAGCACCGGGTAGGTGAAGAGGCCGACGCTGGAGCTGTCGGACTCGCCTTTGGCCGACTTGTCCTTGAACTGAGTCATGCGGCCGAGTTCACCCATCGATGCCGTGCATTCGAGCAGCCACGCGAGCTGCGGGTGCTCGGGCACGTGGCTCTGCAAGAACAGCGTGCACACGTCGGGATCGAGCCCCGCGGCCACAAGCACCGTGGCGGTTTCGAGCGACTTGCCCGCGAGGTCGCGGCCAGGCTCGTAAATGGTCAGCGCGTGCAGATCAACGACGGGGTAGAGGCTGTCGTGTTCGTGCTGATCAACTACCCATTGACGAATCGCGCCGAGGTAGTTCCCAAGGTGAATATCGCCAGTTGGCTGAATGCCCGACAGGACTCTGGTCATGGCCCGCAAGGGTAGGCGCCCCCCGTGCCGGGCTAGGTCGTTCGACCCAAACACCGGGCGCCGCGGGTCGCGAGACGAGGCCCCAGCTTGCTCTTGCCGGCGTCGGGGACGAACCTAGGTCGGTTGGTACGAACGAGTAACCGGAGGTGCAACTGATGGCTGGCTCTTCGGATACTGGCTTGAGGCCTACGCGGGCGTTGCGTAGGGCTTTACTCGGCCTCGCCGTGATCTCGCTCGTCGGGGCTGGCGTCGGGCTGGCTGCCGCCCGGGGAGGGGATTCAGCCACGGCGAAGAGTTCCTCGATGTTCGAACTACTCGAGGAGAACGCGGCAACGGGCCGAGCGACGGGTGGCGAAGCAGTGCGGCGAGCGGAACACCCTGACGCCGGAGCCGGTAGCCGCGCTCAGGTGGTCGAGGCCGCCGACGCCATGCGAGCGTGCCTGCAGCGCGTGCTGGGCCCGCAGGCGATCATCGAGGTGACGCTCAACGAGATTCGCATTACCGGCGGCCCGAGCCCGGCGCCCATTCCGACGCCCAATCCGGCGGACGGCACGAAGGCAGTGAGCCAAACGAGCAGCGTCGAGGCAGCGGTGCCGCAGACCTCGCTCGATCTGCCCCTGCTTGCCACCGGGATGCTTGCGAACTCCGACGCCGCGAAGAAGTCGTGCGACGATCAAACGGGGTATACGAATGCCCTGATCGACTGGGAGTCGTCACCGGCGCGCAGGGCTGAGCGCAAGGTCGCTGCTACGCAGTTCATCGAATGCCTCGGCGGCGAGAAGCTGGCGAAGGCTGCGATCGAGCGAATTGCGGATGGATCCTCGCGGTACTCGTCTGAATTTTCGGCGTGCATGGACCAGTTCGGGCACGCGGCTCTTGAGCTCGAACGCCCCGTTACCTGACCCGGCCGGATTCGAAGTGACGGGCTTTGTGTTTTAGGTGGGGAGGGCGTTGTTGCGGGCGACGGAGCTGAGCCAGGTCGCGCTGGGTTTGGGGGTGCGCTCGAAGGTCGTGCGGTCGACCTCGACGAGTCCGAACCGGGGGGCGTAGCCAAAGGACCACTCGAAATTGTCGAGCAATGACCAGTACGTGTACCCGCGCACGTCGATGCCGTCGGCCAGCGCTCGCTGCACACCTTCGAGGGCGGAACGCACGTAGTTGATCCGCTGTTCGTCGTCGTTGGTGCCGATGCCGTTTTCCGTCACGAGCAAAGGGACTCGCCCGCCGGTGTAGTCCCAGGCTCGCCGCAGCGTGGCCTCAAGCGCTTGTGGCCAGTACTCGTAACCCATCACGAGCACGTCGACGCCCTCTTCAGGCCCAACGGCGCCGTCGGGGCCGACGCGCGTGCGGGAATACGTCTGGATTCCGAGGAAATCGTCGGGTGTCCCGTTGGCCGCCACGACCGCGTCGTAGTACACGTCTTCCATGTAGCGGCGCGACGACTCCATCCGCGCCTCGCCGCCCGGCAGGGCCACCCATTCCGTTGCGCTGATGGTGATTCCCACGGGAACCCCCGGTGCAGTGGCGCGAATGACCTCGACCCCGCGGCGGTGCGCGTCGACGAACACCGCGTTGATGTCGTCCATCGCCGACACCGGCAACGACTTGCCAGGCGGGAAAACGCCGAGAACGTGACCGCAAAACGCCACGATGTTGGGCTCATTGATGGTGCACGCGCGCTCCATGAGGCCGTCGAGGCGTTGCGCTGCTCGTTCGACGAATCGGGCGAATCGTTCGGCCGTGTCGGGGTTCATCCAGCCACCTTGGTCGGCCAGCCACAGTGGCGACGTGAAGTGATGGAACGTGACCACGGGATCGACGCCGCGCTCGCGTAGGCCCTCGCACACCCGGGCGTAGTGGTCGAGCGCGGCCTGCGAAAACTCGCCGGGCGCGGGTTCGATCCGGCTCCACTCCAAGGAAAACCGGTAGTTGTCGAAGCCCAACGCGGCGACGATGTCGGCGTCTTCACGCCAGCGGTGATAGCTGTCGGTCGCGTCACCGCTCGACTCGGTTGCAAAGCTGGTCGGGTCGTGCTCGAAACGCCACCAGTCGTTGTTGGTGTTGCCACCTTCGATCTGATGTGCAGCGGTCGCGGTGCCCCACATGAAGCCGTCAGGAAAGCTCGTAGCCATGGCGGCACGATATTGCGCGGGCCTGACCGATGCCGTTTCGGGGCTGCCATTCGGCGAGCGAGGTAGTGAGACCCACTACCCTCGATCCGTGGCCTTCGCAGTGCAGACGCCGGTATTCGACGGCCCATTCGACCTTCTGTTGCACCTCATCTTGTCGGAGCAGGTCGACATTTACGAGGTCTCGCTGTCGACGATCGTCGACGCGTACCTGGCCGAACTCGATCGAATGGTCGGCCTCGATCTTGAGGTTGCGACCGAGTTCTTGCTCATCGCCGCGACCTTGGTCGAGTTGAAGACCAAACGCCTGCTCCCCTCGTCGAGCGCGATTGATCTCGATGAAGAGCTGGGCCTCTGGGAAGAGCGCGACCTCTTGCTCGCCCGGCTGCTGGAGTGTCGTACGTTCAAACATGCGGCCGTCGCGCTCGACGACCTCATGGCTCGAGCAGAACGGTCGTTGCCACGTCGCGCGGGTCTCGACGACGTCTTCGTCGAGATGGTTCCCGATGTCTTGGCGGGCGTTACTCCCGAACGCGTGCGGCGTGCCTACCTGAGAGCGATTGCGCCGAAACCGACTCCACCCAGACTCGACATCTCGCACCTGCCGATGGTGCGGGTGAGCGTGCGTGAGGCAATCGATGAGGTGTGGCACCGGATGCGCCGCGACCGGCGAGCGACGTTTCGTGAACTCACAGAGAATGCGCCCGACCGGCTCCACGTGGTGGTCGCCTTCTTGGCCGTGCTGGAGCTGTACAAACAAGGCGTGATTGAGATCGATCAGGCAATCAACTTCGGCGACATCGTGGTGGAGTGGGTCGCCGACTCAGCAGCGAGCGGACCGGGAACGGGATTTGATGCATACGAAGGTTGACGCCGACGAACAGTTGCGCCGGGTGATCGAAGCGACCGTGATGGTGTCGGCCGACCCGCTGCCCGCCGAGGAGATCGCGTCGTTGGTCGGCGTCGACGTCGACGCTGTCGACGCGGCCTGTCGCGAGCTGGCCAACGCTTATGAGGACGAAGGGCGAGGCTTTCAGCTCGCGCACGTCGCCGGCGGTTGGCGTTATCAATCGCACCCGTCGATGGCCGCGGTGGTCGAGCACATGGTGCGCGAGGGCCAGCAAGCACGCCTCAGCCCGGCCGCGCTGGAGACCCTGGCGATCGTCGCGTACAAGCAGCCGATCTCGCGTGCGCAGGTCAGTTCCATCCGCGGGGTCAACGTCGAGGCGGCTCTGCGCTCGCTGGTTGCCCGCGGTCTGGTTGACGAGGTCGGCCGCGATCCGGGTCCGGGTCAAGCGATCATGTACGGCACGACGCCGCTGTTCCTCGAACGACTCGGGCTCGGCAGCGTGGCCGAGTTGCCGCCGGTGGCCGACTTCGTGCCGGGTCCCGAAGTGGTCGACGCGTTGGAGCAGGGGTTACGACCCCTCGTCGACTGAACGTGTCGCAGCCCAGTAGCGACGGCGCTCAATCGCCGCTCCCGACCGGTGAACGGCTCCAGAAGGTGCTCGCCCGCTGCGAAGTCGGCTCACGGCGTGTGTGTGAGGACTTGATCGCCGACGGTCGCGTGAGCGTGAACGGCGTGGTCGCGGTGCTGGGTCGGCGCGTGGAAGTGGCGACGGATCTGATCGAGGTCGACGGGGTGCCGATTGGCGTTGCGCCGGGGCTCGTCACGTACCTGCTCAACAAACCCGCGGGCACAGTGTCGTCGGTTTCTGACCCGCAGGGCCGGCGCTGTGTGGTCGACCTCGTGCCGTCGTCGCCGGCGGTGGTTCCCGTCGGTCGGCTCGACTACGACACCGAGGGGCTTTTGTTGTTGACCAACGACGGCCCGCTGGTGCACCTGTTGACGCATCCCAGCCGCGGCGTCGACAAGGAGTATCTGGCCTACCTTGCCGCGGAGCCCTCGCCGGCCGCGCTGCGGGCCCTGCGCCGAGGCATCGAGCTCGACGACGGGCCGACGGCGCCGGCCAAAGCCTCGATGGTCGGGCCTCGGGTGTTACGCCTCGTGATCCACGAAGGTCGCAACCGCCAGGTCAGGCGCATGTGCGACGCAATCGGCGCGCCGGTTGAGCGTTTGGTCCGCACTCGGGTCGGCCCCGTGCGCCTCGTTGGGCTCAAGCCGGGGGAGTGGCGTGCGCTCAGTCGTGGCGAGTTGCGCTCGCTAGCCGAAGCCGCCGTGCCGGCAGCGGCCGCCGCGGCTGTCGGCGCCGCCGGCTCGATCCGTCGCCGGTAGGCGGTCGACCTGGCCGCCGTGGCCGCTGTGACCTACCGGTGATCGTTCTCGGCGCTCGCCGCTGGCTTCTACGATCGGGGTATGGCACTTCGGGCGGTTCGTGGCGCGACCACCGTCGACGTTGACACTGCCGAGCAGGTGTACTCGCGGATCCAAGCCCTACTCGAGCAGATGTTGGCCCGCAACGAGATCCACCACGACGATCTGGTGTCGATCCTCTTCACCGCCACGGCCGACATCACCTCGGCCTTTCCTGCCACAGCCGCTCGCGCGATGGGATTGGGCGACGTCCCGCTCCTGTGCGCTCAGGAGTTGTCGATCGTTGGCGCTCAGCCGTTGTGTTTACGGGTCTTGATGCACGTCGAGAGTTCGGCACGGCGAGACGAGTTGCACCACGTGTATTTGGAGGGCGCCCGGGGGCTTCGTGACGACCTCCCCCAATGAGGCGACCACCGAGGCGACCGCCGAGATGACCACCGAGGTGACGGCGGACCCCACCGCGGCGGCCCGGCCTCGTGCCGGCGTGATCGGGCTCGGCCTCATGGGTGGATCGGTTGCGTTGGCATTACGCCGGCAGGGATTCGAGGTCGTCGGTACCGACGTCTCGCGAGCGCGACTCGACGAGGCGATCTCCCGCTGTGTGCTCGACTCAGCGTGGGCTGGCGCGGACGACTCGATCGAGTTCGTTGTCGTTGCCACACCCGTCGACGTCGTTGCTGATTCGGTCCTCGTCGCGTTGCGCGACGCACCGCGAGCGATCGTCACCGATGTCGGCAGCGTAAAAGCGTCGATCGCGGCCGCAGTCGTCGACGCGCGATTTGTTCCTGGTCACCCGATGGCGGGGTCAGAACTCTCCGGGCTCGACGGCGCGCGCGAGGACCTTTTCGACGACGCGTTGTGGGTGCTCACCCCGACCGACCACACGGCGGCCTCGGCGATCGCAGCGGCCCACGCCGTGGTGTCGTCACTGGGGGCCGAGGCGGTTGTCGTGGCTCCCGAACGCCACGACGAGCTGGTTGCGTTGGTGTCGCACGTGCCGCACCTCGTGGCCGCGTCACTGATGAACATGGCCGCGGCGTCGGCTGAGGATCACGGTTTGTTGCTTCGACTAGCTGCGGGCGGATTTCGCGACATGACCCGAGTCGCAGCGGGCGACCCGCAGATCTGGCCCTCGATCTGTTTGTCGAACGACGACGCGATCACCCGCGGGCTCGATCGTTTGGTCGAGATGTTGGCCACGGTGCGCACGGCGATCGACACTGGCGACCGCGCCTCGTTGCACGAGTCGTTGGCTGCGGCCAGTTCGGCCCGTCGCGCTTTGCCGGCACGCCGCGCGAGCACTGCCGTCGAGCTCGCGGAGGTTGTGGTGCCGATTCCCGACCGGCCCGGAGCGTTGGCCGACATCACCACGACCGCGTCGGCCATTGGGGTCAACATCGACAACATCGAACTCACCCACACGATGGAGGGTGAGGGTGGTGTGGCAGTCCTGCTGGTGCCCGCGGCAGACGCAGCACGACTGCAGGAAGAACTCGCAGGCCGGGGGTTCCGATCGGTGGTGCGCCGTGGCGGGTGAGACAGCACACACCGACGTGGTCACGATCGAGGCGAGCGACCGAGGCCTGCGTGGCTCTGTGGCGGTTCCGGGCGACAAGTCGCTGTCGCATCGGGCGGCGATCTTCGCGGCGCTCGCTGGTGAAGCACAGGTCGGCGGACTCTCTCGGGGGGAGGACGTTGCGTGCACTGTGGCAGCCATGGTTCGACTCGGCGCGAAGGTCGATGGTTCGAGCTGGTCGGGCGGCGAGTTGCGGGCGGCCGCGGGCGAATTCGACGTCGGCAATTCGGGCACCTCGATTCGTTTGTTGATGGGCGTGCTGAGCGGCGTCCCTGGCACGCACCGCCTCGCGGGCGACGCGTCGCTGGCGCGACGCCCGATGGAGCGAGTGGCCGGGCCGCTGCGGCAAATGGGTGCCGACGTGACCACGACCGAGGGCTGCCCGCCGGTGACGGTGGTTGGGGCGTCGCTGCACGGCATTCGTTACGAATCGCCCGTAGCCAGTGCCCAAGTGAAATCGGCTGTTTTGTTGGCCGGACTATGGGCCGACGGATCGACGTCGGTGGTCGAGCCGCACATGACCCGGCGTCATACCGAGGAGATGTTCGACCTCACCGGCTGCGACTGGTCGCTGCATGGAACAGAGGTGTCGATCACCCCGGGCCGGCCGCAACCCTTCTCGCTCGTGGTTCCGCGGGATCCGTCGCAGGCAGCTTTTTGGGCAGTGGCGGGATCGATCGTGACGGGGTCCGACATCCTGCTGACCGATGTCTATTTGGGACCCGGGCGCGACGGCTTCTTGACGGTGCTGCGTTCGATGGGCGCCGATATCGACGTGGTCGACGAACGGCCCTTCTCTGTCGCTGTCGGGTCGCGCGTGGCTGATCTACGTGTCCGCGCAGCGGAGCTGCAGGCGACCACGATCTCGGGCGAACTTGTCGGCTCGTCGATCGACGAAATCCCCGTGCTCGCTTTGGCTGCGGCCGTGGCGAGCGGCACGACCGTCGTGCGTGACGCGACCGAGCTGAGGGTGAAGGAATCCGACCGCGTGGTCAGCACCGTCGCGGCGTTGCAGGCCTTGGGCGTCGATGCTGAGGCGACCGACGACGGGTTTGTCGTGCACGGCCGACCCGGTCCGCTACGGGCGAGCCAAACAATCGACGCCGCGCTCGACCACCGCATCGCGATGATGGGCGCCATTGGCGGCCTGGTGAGCGTCGGCGGCAGCCACGTGTCGGGCTTCTCCAGCGTGTCGACCAGTTATCCGAGCTTTCTGGCTGACTTGGCGGCATTGCGGTGAGCCGCAACGTGGTAGCGATCGACGGGCCAGCGGGCGCCGGCAAGTCGACGGTCTCCCGGCTGGTCGCACAGAAGCTCGGCCTCGATGTGCTCGACACAGGGGCGATGTACCGATGCGTGGCGTGGGCCGCACTGTTCGAATTGGGGGATGTTTCGGATCCAGCTGACGTTGCGCGAGTCGCGGCGGCGGCCCGCGTAGAGCAAGTCGGCACACGGTGGATCGCCAACGGGGTTGATGTGACCGAGACGATCCGTGGCGTCGAGGTCACCGCGGCAGTGAGCGTGGTCGCGGCGCAACCCGCAGTGCGTGCCCGATTGGTGGAGTTGCAACGGGCCTGGCTCGACGAACGTGGTGGGGGAGTAGTCGAGGGTCGCGACATCGGCTCGGTGGTCGTTCCCGACGCGTGTCTCAAGGTGTATCTCGACGCCGAGCCGACCGCCCGCGCCACCCGGCGAGCTCGCGAGAAGGCCGGCGGGGCCGAAATCTCTGAGCGCGACACGACTGCGGAGTTGGCCTCGCTGAACGAACGCGATCGCCTCGATTCGACGCGCACCGTGTCGCCGCTGGTGCAAGCGCCCGACGCGGTTGTGCTCGACACGACCGTGTTGTCGATCGACGAGGTCGTTGACGCGATTGTCGACCTGTGGCGTGAACGGTGAGCCTGCGACTGGCGCGACCGGCCCCGACCGTCCGGCGCATCGCGGCTCGTGTCGATCGTGTCGGTGAACTAGAAACGCGTCGATGGTGAGAGCAAACGCGGCCGACCTCCGAGAAACGATGTTTACGTGATTTATCGATTCCTTTGGCGGCTCGGCGCAGTCGTGTCGCGTTTGTTCTTCCGGATTCGAGTGGTCGGATCCGACAAGATCCCCGCCAGCGGTGGCTTCGTTCTCGCGCCGGTGCACCGTTCGGCGCTCGACTTCGTGTTCGCGGCGATGGTCACCAAACGACCGATCCATTTTATGGCCAAAGACTCGATTTGGAAGGTGAAACCGGCCGGCTGGCTGCTCGACCGTGCCGGATCATTCCCTGTGCGTCGTGGCGCGGCTGATCGCCGAGCGCTTGAGCAGTGTGAACGTTGGTTGGAGCGGGGAGAGCCGGTGGCAATCTTTCCCGAAGGCACTCGGCGGTTTGGCCCGACCGTCACCGACGTGTTCGACGGGGCGGCGTTCGTGGCCGCTCGTGCGCACGTACCGCTTGTGCCGGTGGGGATCGGCGGCTCTGAGGCAGCGATGCCGAAGGGAGCGAAGTTGCCGCGGCGCGTGCGGGTCACAGTGGTCGTCGGCGACCCGATCGACTCTTCAGCCGCGTGGTCTGAGGGGCGACTCGGCGTCGATCGCAAAGCGGTGAAAGCGCTCACAACCCAAGTGACGGCCGCGGTGCAGCACAACTTCGACGCGGCGACGGCGCTCGTCGGCACGACAGTGGAGGCGACATGACGTTGGAACCGGCGAATGTTGAATCCGCCGCTGCTGGCCAGTCCGAACTCGGGCGTAAGGGCAAACCGCCGTGGGCCGCGATCGCGTTGGGTGTCGGCCTTGTGCTCGGGCTCATCGGCGGCGTCTGGCTCGGCCGCTCCACGGCGCCGTCGTTTGATGAGCAGGTCGGTGATCTGCGGTCGACGGTGAGCAAGGTCGACGCCGATCTGAGCAAACTCCCCGCGACTTACCGCGGCGATCGATCGGGTGACAAGGCGGCCGCGGTCGCGGCCAAGATCTCGTCGTCGGTGGCTAAGGCCGAAACTGCCCTTGAACCTGTGCTCGCCGACGCGTCGTGGTTGACCGCCGAACAGCGTCGGCAAGTTGCCGAGGCGCTCGACGCGATACGCGACGGCGCGCGTCGTGGCGTGGCGGTCGGAACGTTCAACGCCCGTGTCAGCGAAGCGCGGACGTTGTTGCAGACCTTCTTCGGACTGCCCGCCAGCAAAGCCTGATCGGCACGTGCCCGAGCGCGGGCAACGAGACGGGCCGCTCGGCCCGACCTGTGACGCCGTCAGCGGCCGTAACCGCTGCCGCCGCTGTTGGGATGCACGTTTACGCGAAACGACAGTGTCGTGATGTCGCGTCCGTCGATGCCCAAAACGAAGCGATATCGGCCCGGTGCGTCAAAGACCAAACCGTCGAAGTTGAGCGCGAACGGCAGCAGCTGCTCGTCGCCCGGGGGCAACGCGGGCGGCCGGCCGACCGTGAACTCCGACCCGACACGGCGAATCTTGCCGTCGGGGGAGTCGACGCCTTGTGGTGCATCGCCTAGCGGTAGGGGTCGCCCGTCGGCGTCCTCAAGCCGGCACTCGAATCGATGGTTTTCATTGGTGGAGCCATACGGCACACGGATCAAGGTGCCAACGCCGATACGTGAATAACGAAACGGAACCGTTGGGGTGTTGATGATGTTCCAACCCGCGCCCTGGGCGTAGATCTTGCCGTCGGCCACCACTACGGAGTCGGCCAAAAACGCGTCGATCTCACTGATGTCGTTGTACGGCGCGTCGAAATCCATCACGCCAACAAGGTTGACACCGTTGTGGCCGCACCTCCAAGCCGACGCTTTCGGGCACAAGTGCTCGCGGACGCGAGCATTTGCGTGATCGGTGATGGCGACGTTGAAATTGAGCAACAGCTAGCGCAAGAATGGTTGCTCTGTTACGCTGGCGCGAGCAAATCCCCACAAGGAGACTCTTTCACATGCGTTCATCGATTCGTATTGCCGCTCTCGCGCTCGCTGCCGTTGGGTTGTCGGCGGGGCCGGCGCTAGCTGCTCAGTCATCGATCGCCTCCGTTAGTTCATCTGCGTCGTCATCTGCGTCGTCATCTGCGTCGTCGCAGTTCAGCTCGGGCGTGGTCTCGGCGTCGAACTCGCTGTCGACCTGTGGCGGCCCGAACAAGCCCGGCTGCTTGCCGTCGACGACCACGACCACAGTGTCGACGTTGAGCACGGTCACCAGCAGCACGCCCTCGACCGTGTCGACCGCGTTCCTCCCCGCGACCACCACGTTGGTGCCGGTGATCACCCCGGCCGTCCCGGTCGCCGCGGTGCCTGGCTTCACCGGCTGATTCAGCCGCACGTCCTGCCCAATCGGGCGAAAAGACCCTCTGTCCCCCTGGAGTGCTCCAGGGGGACAGTCGCGAGCGGGCTCAGGTCCGCAGCGACTCGAGCACGTCGCTCGCGGGCAGCGAGCGATCGGCGGGCAGTTTCACCACGGCCGCACCGCTCATGTGTGCGATCAACGCTTCGATCGCGCCGAGCAGGTCACGCAACTCGCGTGGCAACGGGAAGTACTCGTCTTCGCTGGTGACGTGGACCTCCTCGACGCCGTCGCGCGGCGCGAGTCGAGCGATAACCGCGCGGACGAGCTCGTCGGGCGCCGACGCCCCTGCCGTGACCGCGACCACGCCGGCGAGATCGGCGGGCAGTTCGTCGGGGTCGTCGATTCGCAGCACGTGTGCGGCACCCGCGGCGGTGGCAACTTTGGCCAGCGCGAGCGTGTTCGACGAGTTGGCCGAGCCGATCACCACGACCACGTCGCTGCGGCGGGCGATTTCGATCAAGGCCGCTTGCCGGTTGGTCGTGGCGAAACACAGGTCGCTGCGACCCGCGGTCCACAGGTCGGGCCAACGGTGCTGCGCGGCGGCGAGCACCCCGCCCCATTCCTGCTGTGCGAGCGTGGTTTGTGCGAGCAGGGCAACGGGCCCGTCGTGACCCGCGAGCTCGCTGAGATCCTCGGCCGACTCGACGAGGTGCATCGACTGAGGCGCGACGGCCAGCGCGCCCACTGCTTCGTCGTGTCCGCGATGGCCGACGTAGACGATTTGGTAACCGCGTCCCGCACGCACCTTGGCCTCGTGGTGCACCTTCGTGACCAAAGGGCAGACCGCGTTCACGAGAAAGCCCGCACGCGCCCGCCCGGCCGCAACGACCTCAGGGGCCGAGCCGTGCGCCGACAACATCAACGGCGCTCCCGCGGGGACGTCGTCGATCGAATCGACGAACACCACGCCCAGAGCCCTGAAACGATCGACGACGAGTTGGTTGTGGACGATCTCGTGGTAGCAGTACACCGGCGGTTCGTAGGTCCGCACCATCCACGCCAGCGATTTGATGGCCATTTCCACACCCGCGCAAAAGCCGCGCGGCGCCGCGAGGAGAACTCGATCGACCATGCGCGAACGCTACCTATCCTTTAGGTATGGCGGGCTCGCGGGTGATTGCTGTGACTCCGGGATCGCCGGCCGCCGCCGCGGGTATCTGCGTCGGCGACGAACTGCTCACGATCAACGGTGAAACACCACGCGACGTGATCGCGTACCAGCTACTGATCGACGAGGCAGATCCCGTGCTTGAGGTCGACCGCGGCGGGCTTGCGCGCACTGTCGAGGTGGCCAAGGCTGCCGGTGAGCCGATGGGTCTCGACGTCGAATCCGCGATTTTCGACGCCGTGCGTACCTGCGACAACCACTGCGAATTTTGTTTTATCTATCAGTTGCCAAAGGGCCTACGTCCGAGTCTCTACCAGAAAGACGACGACTTTCGGCTGTCGTTCTTGTATGGCAACTTCACGACTCTCACCCGGTTCACCGAGTCGGATCTCGAACGGGTCGTGACCGAACGCCTCAGTCCGCTGTACGTGAGCATCCATGCGACCGACCCCGACGTGCGTGCGGCGATGTTGCGCAATCGTCGAGGGGCGACGAGTTTGCGCTGGTTGCGTGCGTTGCTCGACCACGACATCACGGTTCACGGCCAAGTCGTGGTGTGTCCGGGCGTGAACGATGGTGCGGTGCTCGACGACACCTTGTGCGGTATCGCCGACCAATTCCCCGACATTGCCAGCGTCGGGGTGGTGCCGCTCGGGGTGAGCCGGTATAGCAACGAGGCGGCGATGCGTCCGCACACGCGCAACGAGATTGAGGCCGTGATCGAGCTCGTCGAGGGCTGGCAGGCGCGGTTCCGTGAGGTGTTCGGGCGCAGAATCGTGTTCTTGGCCGACGAGTACTACGTGCTCGCGGGCCGCCCCGTTCCGGATCTCGACGCATACGAGGATCTCGCGCAACACGAGAACGGCATTGGTATCGCTGCGGTATTTGCTGCGGAGTTCGCTGGGACACGAAACGAACCGCTCGGACCGCGCTCGGGCTTCTTTTCCTGGGTCGACGGCGCGCCGGCTTCGGGATACCGCGCCGAGCGGCTGTGGCCGCAGCGCCGGGCGCATTCGGGTTCGCACCGGCACAATACCGTCGTGTTGACGGGTTCATATGGCGCGGCTTTGTTGCGGCCGCTGCTCCACGGTCGAGCCGCGGTCGATGTGCTCGAAGTTCCCAACCACTATTTCGGCGGCAATGTGGGTGTGGCGGGCCTCATGGTCGGCGTCGATGTCGCGAACGCATTAGGTGCTGTGACTCGCGATGCACGAGTGTTGTTACCCGACGTCTGTTTGTCGGGTGGTCGTTTCCTCGACGGGATGAGCCTTGCGGATTTGCCGCGAGAGGTCGAGGTCGTTGCCACCGACGGCATCTCGTTGCGGCGGGCACTCGATGGCGAACCCGCCCGCACAGCCAGTGCGGCCGGCGCAGCCACTACAAACAACACAAGTAGAACAGCGTGACAACGTGAATACAGACGGAGCGCAAACGGACCCGGGTGGCACGGCGCCGCCACCGCACAAGACAGTGGTGGTCGTCGGCCGGCCCAATGTGGGGAAGTCGACGTTGGTCAACCGCATCCTCGGCCGCCGCGAGGCCATTGTTGAGGAGCGCCCCGGCGTAACCCGTGACCGCAAGGCGGTTGAGGTCGAGTGGCTCGGCCGCAGCTTCACGTTGGTCGACACGGGTGGCTGGATCGCCACACGCAAGACCGACACCATCGACGCGAAGGTGTCGGCGCAAAGCGAACGGGCCTTAGCCGACGCCGACTTGGTGTTGTTCGTGGTCGATGCCACGGTGGGCGTGACCGACGAGGATCGTGAAGCGGCCAAAGTGGTACACCGCAGTGGTCGGCCCGCGATGGTGGTGGTGAACAAGGTCGACAACGACGGCCGCGAGGTCGATGCGTGGGAGTTTGCGGCGCTCGGACTCGGCGATCCCCATCCGGTTTCGGCGTTACACGGCCGCCGCGCGGGCGATCTGCTCGACGACATCCTCGAAGCGCTCGGTTCGCCCGAACCTGACGTCGTCGACGAGGGGGATGCCCAGGGCGCGGGTGCCGCGAGCGACGAGCCCCCCGCGGTTGCGATCGTCGGTCGCCCAAACGTCGGGAAATCGACGTTGTTCAACGCGTTGTGTGGCGATGAGCGCTCGGTGGTGCACGACATGCCGGGCACCACCCGTGACTCGGTCGACACGCTCGTCGAAACCGACTCGGGACCGCTGCGGCTCCTCGACACGGCGGGAATGCGCCGGCGCGCGCGTATCGACGACGGCCCGGAGTACTTCTCGATGTTGCGGGCCCTCGAGACCGTCGACCGCGCCGATGTCGTGTTGCTCGTCCTTGATGCGTCTGCGGGAGTCACGAATCAGGACCAGCGTTTGGCCGAACGAGTCGACGCCGCGGGCTGCGCGGTGGTCGTGGTCATGAACAAGTGGGACTTGCTCGACACCGATCAACGCCTCGCGCTGCGGGCCCAGATCGCCGATGAATTGCCGTTTTTGGCGTATGCGCCGAGCCTTAAAGCGTCGGCGTTGTCGAAGATGGGTGTGTTTCGGATTTGGCCCGCGATCGACGAAGCCCTCGCCGCGCATCGAGAACGTGTCCCGACACGCAAGCTCAACGAGGTGATCGAGGCCGCGCAAGCTGCCCATCCGCCGCCGTCGGGGCGCATCCTTTATGCAACCCAAGGCGCGACACACCCGCCGACGATCACGTTGTTTACCAACCGCGAGCTGCCGCCGCACTACCTTCGTTACATCGAACGCAAGTTGCGCGAGGCCATCGAGTTCGGCCCGGCGCCGATCAAACTTCGCGTCCGTCCCCGCGCCAGCTAAGCGCCGTTCACGTACACGAGGAGAGTTGTGACCGACGACCGGATTGCGGCGGCTGCGGCCCGAGCACTCCAGGGAAACCTGGCCAAAGACGGCGGCAAGCTCGCTCGACAAAACAAGCTCTTTGTCCGCGACCGCATCGACCTGCTCGTGGATCCCGGCTCGTTTCGTGAGCTCGGTTTGCTCGCGAACGCGGCCGCTGCCGACTTGCCCGCCGATGGCGTGGTCACAGGGACCGGCAGAGTCGACGGGCGCACGGTCGCGATCATGGCCAACGACCCAACCGTCAAAGCGGGGTCGTGGGGCGCGCGGACAGTCGAAAAGATCGTCCGTCTCACCGAGTTGGCGCTGCGCCATGAGCTGCCGGTGTTTTGGCTGGTCGACTCCGCAGGCGCCCGGATTACCGACCAAGTGGAGCTGTTCCCCGGACGGCGGGGAGCGGGTCGCATCTTCTACAACCAGGTCAAGCTCTCGGGCCGAGTTCCGCAGATTTGTTGCCTTTTTGGTCCCTCAGCGGCTGGTGGCGCCTACATTCCTGCGTTTTGCGACTTGATCATCATGGTGGAGGGCAACGCGTCGATGTACTTGGGTTCGCCGCGTATGGCCGAGGTGGTTATTGGCGAGGGCGCCACTCTCGAAGAGACGGGCGGCGCCCGTATGCACGCGACGGTTTCGGGATCGGGCGACAACTTGGCTGTCGACGACGCCGACGCCATCGAACAAGCAAAACGTTATTTTTCCTACTTCCCGACAAACGCGTTTTCCGAGCCGCCGCCGACTGCTGGGGCCGAACCGGAGCGTGAGTTTGCCGAGCACCTCGTGCCCGCCGACGACAAGTTCGGCTACGACATGCATCACGTGATTCAAGCGATTGTCGATGACGATTCGTTCTTCGAAGTGAAACCGCTCTTTGCGCCCGAACTCATCGTCGGCTTGGCCCGTTTGGATGGCCGACCGATCGGCGTTGTCGCCAACAACCCGATGCACAAAGGCGGCGTGCTTTTTGTCGACTCAGCCGACAAGGCCGCGCGGTTCGTGTGGTGTTGCGATGCGTTCAACATCCCGCTGTTGTTTTTGGCCGACGTGCCCGGCTTCATGATCGGCACCCAGGTGGAGCGGCAGGGAATCATTCGCCACGGCGCCAAGATGGTGACAGCGATTTCGGAGGCGACTGTCCCGAAGATTTCCGTGATCGTTCGTAAGGCCTACGGCGCGGGGTTGTACGCGATGTGTGGACCCGCATTCGAACCCGACGCCTGTCTGGCTTTGCCGACGGCCAAGATCGCGGTCATGGGGCCCGAGCCGGCTGTGAACGCGGTGTTCGCCAACAAGATCGCCGAAATCTCCGACCCCGACGAGCGGGCTGCGTTTATCGCCGAACAGCGTCGGATCTACGAAGAAGACGTCGACCTTTTGCGTCTCGCGTCCGAGTTGGTGATCGATGGCATCGTGGCGCCGGGTGAACTGCGCGGCGAGTTGATCGCTCGTTACGCGGCCGCAACAGCGAAAGACCGTCACTTTTCAGAACGCCGCCACGGCGTACCACCGGTGTGAGCGCTTCTGAACGGGTGCAGATTCGTGAGGTCGGTCCCCGCGACGGGCTTCAGCCCGAACGGCCGCTCCCTGTTGGGTTGCGCGCCGATCTGGTCACCGACCTCGTGGTGCACGCGGGGTTGCGTGAGATCGAAGCCGTCGCGTTTGTGTCACCCAAGGCGGTGCCCGCGATGGCGGGCGCTGCTGAGCTGATGGCGCTGCTTCGACAACGGCGCGTTGGCGGAGAGATTCCTGCGGCGACACGATTCGTGGCGCTGGTGCCCAACGTGCGTGGCGCGCAGCTCGCACTCGACGCCGGGGTCGACGCGCTGTCGGTCACGGTGTCGGCGTCGGAGGGGTACAGCCAACGCAACGTGGGTATGTCGCGTGAGCAAGCGGTTGCGCAAGCAGCGGAGATCTTTGCGGTGGTGGGGGGCTCGGTCGATGTCGACGTGGTCGTCTCGTGCGCCTTTGGGTCCCCGTACGAAGGCGACCTCGACGTCGTCGAGCTGGTGCGGCTCTGTGAGCTGCTGCGACCGTCGTGCACCTCGCTCACCCTCGCCGACACAACCGGGATGGCGACGCCTCGACTGATCCGCGCGGCGCTGGCGGCGCTCGATCCCCTCGCTGTCGGTTTGCACCTTCACGAGACGCGCCACACGGGGCTGCTCAACGCGTTCGCCGGTCTCGAGGCGGGCGTGCGCCGTTTCGATACCTCGGTCGGAGGGCTCGGCGGGTCGCCGTTTGCCGCGGGCGCGGCGGGCAACGTCGCGACCGAGGAGCTGGTGGCCCTGCTCGAGGCGGAGGGTTTCGCGACGGGGGTTGCGTTGGAAGAGTTGTGCGACGTCGCACGTCGACTGGGCGACACCCTTGGTCGGCGGGTCCCCAGCGCGGTGGCCTACGTCGGGTCACGCGCGGCTCGAGCGACCGTGGCCGAGTCGACGGAGGGTTGAGCAGCCGTGAGTTCAGTGCAGGCGTGGTGCGAATCGTGTGAGCGGGTCGTAAGCGGGCAAGAGCCCGGTGCCGCGTGCGTCGCGTGCGGCTCGACGCTCGTCGAACACGAAGCCACGGCGCCGTGGCACTTCAAGCTGCTCGTCGGTGCAGTTGCGTTGTACTTGGCGTTTCGGGTGGTGCAGATGATCTCGTGGCTGGTCACCTGAGCCGGACTGTGGTGCCCAAGCTCGGTGTGACGCTCGGCTAGGGTCTTGCGGCTTACGGGCTGTGGCGCAGTTTGGTTAGCGCGCTTGACTGGGGGTCAAGAGGTCCCGAGTTCGAATCTCGGCAGCCCGACCATAAAGCCGTAGGTGAGAACCGGTCTTTCGAGGCCGGCTCCTCGGTTTCCAGGGTCTGAAACAGGTGTATGTCCTCCGAATGTTCTCTTCGAAGCGCAGGCGGTCCGATACGCCTGGGTCATGAGAGGGGCCGGAGGCCACGTCACCGAACGTCTCGCAGCCGACGGTATGCGCCGCCACTTGGTCACGGTGGAGCTGGATCGGAACCCGGCGACGGGTGAATCAGCGCACAAAACCAGGAGCCCTGTCTGTGGCCGTATTACTTCCGGTTGCAGTAGGGTTACGTCCGTGAGGTCGGTTCCCGAGACTGCAGTCGACATGGGGCTGTCGGTTGAGCGCGTTCGTCAGCTGATCGCCGCCGGGAAGGTCTCCGCAGTAAGGCTTGGTGGCCGCTGGGTGGTCGATGACGCTCCGCTCAGGCCGACTGCACGTGTGGCGGGTCGACCATGGAGTGCGGGCGCTGCGTGGGGGCTGTTGTGGCTGGGGCTGGACCGGCCGGCTCCGTGGCTGTCGGCGAAACAGCGACAGCGGGCCCGGCATCGTTGGGAGGAAGGGCTCAACGCGCATCTCGATCGTCTGGCTTCTCGAAGCGAGGCTCGATTTTTTCGTTCCCATCCTGCGGCACTTCGCCGGTTGGCCAGTGACCGGCGCGTTGTGCTCAGCGGGGTGAGCGCGGCTGACGCAGTAGATGCGGACTTGGTCGCTAGCGAGGAGCTGGAGGTGTACGTGCGGGCAGCTGATCTCGGTGGGCTGGTCACGTCGTTTGGGCTTGAGCAGACGTCGGAAGGGACTAGGAATGTCGTAGCGCGCGTCGTAGCGGGGGAGTGGCCGTTCGTAGAAGACGAACACGTGGCACCTGCGTTGGTAGTTGCGATCGATCTGATGGAGAGCACCGATCAACGAACTGAGCGTGCTGGTCGGGCGCTGTTGGCTCGCGAATTGAAGCGCCTGCGGAATTGATGTCGTGATCGAGTTGCCGGACTTCGCCGGACATGCCGACGCGTTGTGGACCGCGTTGCTTGACATCGGGGAGGGCGTGTCGAGTGAGTGGGTTCTCGTTGGTGGCCAGATGGTCTTGCTCCACGCGATCGAGCATGGTGCTGCTTGGCCGAGGGTGAGCATGGACCTCGACGTGATCGTGAACGCTCGCGTGCGAGCAGCGTTGCGGAGCTTTGTAAGCGAGATCGAGTCACTCGGTTTCGTAGTCGACGCGATGAGCCCGGAACTTCTTGCGCACCGCTACCGGCGTGGGGCGGCGGCGATCGATGTGCTCTCTCCGGAAGGCTTGGGCGAGAGGGCCGATCTGACGACGACCCCGCCCGGCCGAACGTTGCAGGTCCCTGGTGGAACGCAGGCTCTGCAGCGGGCCGAGCGCATCGAGTACTCGTATCGAGGCCGGACAGGGTCGATCCCGAGACCGTCTCTGCTCGGGTCGATCATCGGGAAGGCATGTGCTGTTGACGTCGACGATGTGCCCGCGAACCAGGAGATCGACTTTGCCCTGCTGCTCTCGCTCGTCAAGGACCCGTTCGTGCTACGCGATGAGCTGACCGCCAAGGATCGACAACGCCTGCGGCCTCGGAGGTCCATGACCGAGCCGAACCATCGGGTCTGGCGCCAGTTCGGGACTGCCGAGGGTGATCGTGCTCGGACAGCTCTTCGCGTTCTGGTGACAGAATGATTAGAAGCCGATATTGGGCGGATGTGGCGGCACCTAGCGGATGCTGCAAAGTACGTAACCGCAGGTCACAGCACTAGCCGACACTCGCCGACATGGGCTCGGGTCGTCTGGCGGTCAAGAGGTCGCAGGTTCGGATCCGCTGAGCCCGACCGGGAAGCGTGGCCCCTGACCTGCGACGACAGGTCGGGGCCGCTTCGTGTACGAGCGCACGAAGCGGCCGTCGTTTGCAGAAGTCGAACACTGCGTTTGATCTGTAGTTTGCTTTGCCTTGTGTCTCAAACGCCGGGTCGAGGACCGGCGATTTGAGCGCTCGTTCTGCTGTAGATCCGTGGAACGGCGGCGCGCCGGCACGGCAGCTCCGTCGTGTCGTTGGCGATCGGGGGCCTGCGGCTTGCGTCCGGAGCGACAGGCGTAAGAAACCGTCGTTACGTAGGTGCCGGCCGCGTCGTGACACGCGTACGAGCACAAAGGTCGACGCGCACCGTGAGTGGATGTCGCGCCGCGATGGCGACAAAGAGACTGTTGAGCGGGTTCAACCGCCAGAGTCGGCGTCGCGCATCATCGTCGTGCAGGAGATGGGCGGTGCCCGTCCGCCACCGGCCGTGCACCTTCACACGAACGTGGGGGTCGGACTCGACGTTCACGACCCACGACGACGCCGCACCGTCGACGGCCACACACCAAAACGCCTCGCCTCGCAGACGCCCGCCCACCGGGGTTTGCCGTCGAAGTCCCGTGCGCCGACCGGTCGTCTCGATCACGGCGAAGCCGAGGGCGACGCCCGCCCACAGCCGGAACAGCGGATTCACCGCCCGCTGATACGCGCGCACCCACCGACGCGGCGCCAACCGCTCGAACATCGCCATCACGACCACGTAGACGAAGTAGATGGCCAGCGCACCCAGCATGTACAGCATCGACCGTAGACTGTAATCGCATGATTACACGAGATCGACTGCTACAGGCGGGGATGACGCTGTTCGCCGATCGCGGGTTTCGGGAGACGACCGTCGGCGACATTGAGGCGGCGGCCGGCCTCCAGCCCCGGCGCGGCGCGCTCTACCGCCACTTTCCGTCCAAGGAGGCGCTACTTGAGGCCGCAGTGCAGCAGCACCTGGCCAGCGTCGAATCAGGGCTCGCGGCAATGGATGGCGCCGACGCCGGCACGGACATCGCGGCTGCCGCCATGTCGCTCGGCCGGTGGTTCCTCGCGGAACTGGATGCCGAGCGGCGCCTGTTCCGCATCCTCGAGCAGGACGGGGACCGGCTCCCGGCGCTGCGCGACCTCGTGCGAGAGCGAGTCATCGACGCTGGCCACCGTCGGGTCGCGGGGCTCATCGAGCGGCGCGCTCGCGGCGCGCTCCCTCGCATGGACTCGGACGCGCTCGCGATCCTCGTCATCGGACCGCTTGCCAACCATCGACGGTGCCAGTGGACCTTCGGCGGCCCCCCGCTCGGCGTCAACGACGAACGGTTGCTGCGAACGTGGACCGACTCGCTCGCGAGTCTCGTCGGGCAGGCGCGCACAAGGCACTAACGCGAGGCGATGCGTGGTCTCAGCCGACCGTTGCTGCTGACCGTAGATGCGTTAATCTGTCCGACAGATGTACGTATCGGCGAGGATGTTGAGCATGGGTCTTGTCAGCATTCGAGATCTAAGCAGGAACCCGAGCGCGGTCGTTGACGAAGTGGAGCGGTCCGGGCGGCCGGCTCTGGTGACACGCAACGGCAAGCCGATCGCAGCCCTGGTTCGTATCGAGCAAGACAGGCTCGAAGACTGGTTGCTCTCGACAGTCGCCGACCCCGCGATCGGGGAATCGCTTGAGGAGACGCCCGAGGAGCTCCGCGCCGCCGCTCGGCCGATTGCGTACGGCAAACGACAGATAGCGGGGTTGACCAAGGCCGAGGCGGACGGATTCGCTGAGGTACTGGCTGAGTAGTCGGCTTATCAGCGGACGGGGGACCGAGGTGGGGCCAGTAGTTGTCGACACCGGCGTGTTCGGTGCAGACCTGAGCGAGTCATCGAAGTCTGTCGCTGATTTGTACGTGGCTTTGCTCAACCAGCGCAACGTTCTGATCTCATTCGCCACGGTCGCGGAGCTTCGTTTCGGCGCGCTACGGGCTGGCTGGGGAGCGAAACGGCGCAAGGACCTGGAGGAGACGATCGGCAGGGCCAAGATCGTCTGGCCCGGTGACGCCTTGACCCACGAGTACGCATCGCTGCGTGCTGAGTGTCGTGCGGCTGGACACGTGCTCGCGGAGAAGTCGAACGAGGCCGACCGATGGATCGCAGCTACAGCACGTTTTGTCGGTGTGCCGCTTGTGAGCCACGACGCGGTGTTTGTGAACACGCCCGGGCTCGAGCTGCTGACGATGCATCCTGGTGTGGGCGGGCGCGCGTAGCCGTTCGACAACGTCGGCCACGCTTTCCGCCTCGTCGGTGCGCGCGATGGGTCGCGTGGGCCTACGGCGTTGAGGTTCGTTGGGCGCGCACGACGCTCAGGCGTTGATCGAGGCCCCTGACCTTGACGTTTCTCGCGCGGGAGAACGTGAGCCCAGAGTCGTGGTCGGGATCGATCGCATCACGAACCGCTGCTGACGCCAACACTTCGCCGCCATCGGCGAGGTCGCACACCCGGCTGGCAACATTGACTGTGTGGCCGACGACGTCGCGTTGAGCGATTCGGACCTCGCCGAGGTGGATCCCCGCTCGCACTCGCACCGGTTCTGGGCCGTGCTCGACTAGCTCCAAACAGGCCCGCACGGCCGACTCAGCCTCGGCAAAGGCGAGCAACAGCCCGTCGCCAAGGCGTTTGACCACTTTGCCGCCCCGCGAACGAACGACCGGCCCGACCATCTTGTAGTGGTCGTTGAGCAAGAACGACGCCGCTTCGTCGCCTTCGGTGGCGGTGAAAGAGGTGAAGCCCTCGAGGTCAGTGAAGGCAATGACCAATGTTTCGGTGCGGGCGTCGCCGCTCAGCTGGTCGGGGTTGAGCAACTGCAGCGCCGACTTCGACAACGTTCCGAAGAATCCCGGCATGCGCTCCGACGACCGTTCGAGGTAACGCTCGAGCATTTCGGCCGGGCTCGACGTGCGGAACTGGTGGTGTTCGGGGTCTTCGAGCCACGCTCTGTCGATCAAGCCGAGTTCGACCGCGGGGCCGAGGCGCTGCGGGTCGCGTTCCCACACGCGGCGCAGCCGATTCGCGAGGGCTGAACTCACCCGTTTGGTGGCCGCTTCCCCCGTTTGCTGTAGGCCTGGCGCAGCGGCTGGCTCCTGTGCGCCAGCGGCGTCGAGCTTGCTCGAATCGGCGCTCGCGGCCGGGCCGCCGCGATCGTGTGAAGTCGCCACACGTCAGAGGCTAAACGGCCCACGCAACACAACCCGCGCCACGTGGCGTCATTCTCAATTGCCACTTTAGAAACATCAGCAACATGCCGATAAATCACGTGAGGGCTGAATCGAGCCCCGCCATTCGAACGAACAACACGGGTAACGAGGTGGGCCATGGTGGGCATGGTGTGGACGGTGGCAGGCCTGGTCATCGGCGTGCACGTAATGGTGATGTTGCGCTCGCGCAGTTGGCGGCCGCCGTCGGCGGGCGCGCGGCCGGCGCTGGTGTGGGTGGTCGTGGTCCACGGCGACGATCGAGTGGGCGCGACGGCTACGACCGTCGAACACTTCAAAGCGCCTGGCCGTGTCGTGATGGTCGCGGGACCTCGCCACAGTGGCGTCGAGGCCGACGTGTGGATCGCGCCTGGTGACCGCGACACGGTTGCTCGATCGGTTCTCACCTGGATCCGCGAACAGAACCTGGTCGAGCGGTGCGTGGTCGTCAACGTCGACGCCGGGTCATTGCCGGTTGCTGGCCAAATCGAGGCGCTCGGGCGGTACTTCGCCGATCCCAGCGTCGGTGCTGTGGAGTTCGCGGCGCGCCCGCGCCGATCGGGCACGTCGTGGTTGGGCCGAGTGGTAGCTCTCGACCTCACCACCGTCCAGCCGGCGTATCAAGCCATTCGCGACGACTTGGGCGTCCTCGGCTTACGCCAACACCGTGCTGTGCGTGCCACGGCGTGGCGCGACGTATTGCTGCGCTCGTCGCAGCCCTGGAGCGAACTGGGCCCGGCCTTGGTTCACGCGGGTTGGCGTATACGGCAACACGTTTTTGCCGCGGTCGAGGTGGATGGTTCCACCCGGGTGGGCTCGCTGTGGCGGACGCGTCGCCGCGAGGCCGCTGAGACGTTACGTGCGGGGCGGCAGGTGCGGGCGTTGTGGTCGTCGGGCCTGGCCGATGGCACGGCGTTTGGATCGCTTGCGGCGCTGGCACGTCCGTGGGTGATGGCCGCGGCGTTGCTGGTCGGTGCGGGGGCGGCCGCAGTTTCGCTCGCCGCTGTGTTCGGCCTGTGGGGGAGTCCAGCGGCGGGGGCGCGAACCTTGTTCGGGCTGGCCGGCGCGGTGGTTGCGCCGGGACTGATGTGGGGCGCGGTTGCGACCTCGCGGGTTGGCGAACGGCCGCTGGCCGCGAACCTCCTGCTCGGCGCGGGGCTTGGCGCAGTCCGGCTGCTCGATGCCAGCGCCGCGTTGGCCGCGTTGAGCGGGTCGGCGCGCGCGACGCAGGCGCCCGCGCCCAGTGCG
>CAZWPY010000038.1:0-25018 GCA_964635475.1 uncultured Acidimicrobiia bacterium | reverse complement strand
ACGAGATCCAAATGACCAACGACTACCCGGTGATCCGACCTTGCCGTTGGCCCCGTCGCACTTCAATCGACGAACCCCACGAGCGAAGTGCGCGGGAGAGCGACTGACCTACGACGCGCTCGATGTATTCATCGCGGGACTGCTGGAGGCCGACGCGGCTGGGCGGCGGCGCGAGCAGCGGGAGTCGATGGAAACGGCTGCGTGAATTGCCTTCGCGGACCTTGACGCGCGCGCGTGTGTGTGACGATGCGCCGGTGAAGGGACTTCTTGGGTTGTCGGTAGTGGCGGTTGGTGTTGGGCTGGCGCTCTCGAGTTGCCATCCGGCAATGATCAGTGGCGGATGGTCGTTCGGTACCGACTCCGTTCTGAGCAGCGGGCAGGTGTCGGGGTTTTGGAGCGGCGCGGGCTACATCGTTGACTACACAGACGTCAGCTCCGTGGGCGGGCCGTACACGATGTACGGCACGACGCGTGCGGACACGACAGACGTGGGTGCTAGGTACCAGTGCACGCAGGAGGTTACGGGTGGCTGTGCGGCGGCCCGCGTGTACTACAACCCCAGCTATGGCGGGGGCCAGTCGTGGCATCGGATATCCGTGCACGAGCTCGGGCATGCCGCCTCCTTGGAGCATTGCGACGAGTGCGGGAGTGTGATGGAGGAGATTTCCCCTCCGAGCGACTTCTTCTCCTCCGATGAGATTGCGGCGATCAATGCCAGGTACTAGGTGTTTCGCCCTCGCGATGGTCGCTCTTATTGTGGCGTCTTGCGCACAGCAATCACAGCAGGTGTCGAGCCAGGAGACGGCGGCGCGAGCGAAGAATTCGCCAGTGCTGGCCGCGCTGGAGCCGTTGTGGGACACGGCGGCCGATGTGCGCGAGAAGGAGGTCGTAGCGGAGACGTCGCTCGAACGATGGGCTTCGCTCGCAGATCTGGTCGTGATAGCGACCGCGGGACCTGAGCGAATCGATCCCAGGTACGAAGACGGATACAGCGGATTTGTCGACTTGGCGGTGAGCCGGTGGCTGACGCCCCGAAAGGGTCCGAATGTGGTCCTGTCGCAGCCGACGTGGAAAGCGCTGCTGGCGTCGGCCGACCCGGCGGGACGGCCCAGTGGGGTGCTGCCCGCCATCCCCGGTGAACGGTCACTCTTCTTTCTTGAGCGAAACGCTCACTCTCTTCCAAGCGAGCCGACCTACTTCGTCTATGGCCGACTTGGGCTCGATGAGAATGACTGCGTAACGACCTTTGGGTTTCACGCAGACTTTTCTGTCGCGGAAGCGCTTGTGCAAACTCTGGGACAGTGTGGAGAGAAGTTGTTCGAGCGGGTGAGTCGATTGCGGGATGCGGCGAGTACCTACATAGCAAATCAAGAACTCACCCCGCTACTGCAAGGCATGCTGGTCGACGCGTTTGTTGTTGGGACGGTGATGGCGGCCGACGGGCAAACGGTCCAACTCGACGTCGAATCCCGGTTGCCGGCTCGCCACGAGGAGAAGGTGGACGACTTGCCTTTCTTGCCCCTTCCCGCGGAGGGGTTCTTGGTCGACTCGTCAGCAGGCGGGTGGTGGGCCTTCGGTACTCCGAGCGATGACTACGTAGAGCTCAAGCCGGGCGAGCGAGTCGCCATTGCGATCCACCTCGTCGATACCAGCGGCCGTGCTGCCGGGCTCGTTGGGCCCGGGAGTGTCGCGTGGCTCGACAAGGAGGGCGCCATTCGCGACGGTGCGGAGCCCGGCACGAATGCCGGCAAGCTGGTGCGCGAGGCGCTCGCCAAAGCCGGCTCGTCTCGCGCCACAGTGCGCTAACGCCGGTGCTGTTAAGGCTGACCGCCGGGCGGTGACCTTTGACCGGGCTCGTATCGGCCGTTGCGAGTCGAGGCGGAGCAGATCGCGGGCGGCGGGCTGCTCCGCTACGGTCGACCGGCGTGCCGGGTACGACGGCCCCTGTGACCGCTCCGATCGGTTGGTATTACTTCGCGCTGGAGCGCGACCTGACGAACGTGCCGACGGGTATCGGTTGGTGCGGCCGCAATCTCGTCGCGTGGCTCGGTTCCTCGGGCCCGCACGTGGCCGACGCAACGTGTCCCCACCTGGGTACGTCGCTTTTACTGGCCGACGTCGTCGGAGACGCCCTCGCATGCCGACGTCACCGCGGAATGGTTTGTGGCGACGGTTCCTTCAGTCTCTCGGGTACGTCGATGACCCCGCCACGCCCGCCACCGCCGCTGGCTGTGCGTAATGGCATTGTCTGGGCTTGGTTTGGTCCCCCTGGCCTCGCCACGCATCCCCCGCGATCACTGCCGGGACTGAGCGAGCCAGGCGACGCTGCTCATGGTTACGCGCCGGCACCACCCGAGTTTGCTGTCGAGAACTTCGTCGATGGGCCGCACTTTCGAAGCCTGCACGGGGTCGATGCGCCGAGCGTCGTGCTGGAGATCGGTGGGGAAGGGCTTCGGTTTGCACACACGTATCGCCGCCCGGGGTCGAACCGAGGAATCACGCTACGCACGACATCGCATGGGCCCGGCTACTTCTGTACAGCTGGTCCGGGGATCACGACCCTGTCGTCGCTTGTGCCCAGGTGTGACGGCGGGACCGACGCTCACTGGTTCCATTTTTCAGGCGCCAACCCGAGTGCCTCAGCGGCAGAGTTCCTTCGAGCTCAGCAGTCGACTAGTTCGAAAATGGTTCATGAGGACGTTGATCTGTGGCGCCATCTGGGCGCCGGGCGCCAGCGATCGATGGATGTCACTCACGAAATGCTTGAAATCCGCCGGTGGTGGGATCGCCTGCCCCGTGCACCGCTCGCCTGACCTGCCTGGCCCGCCCAACTCGCCTGGCCCGCCGGGGACCGTGTCCCTGACCGACCGTACCGTCGGCGTGTGATCTTCAGTCGCCGATGTCCCGGGTGCAGGGAACTCACACCGACCGACGGGCCGTGCGCCGCGTGCGCGGCCACGCTCGCCGGGCCCCTGGTCGACAAAACTCTGGCGCGGCAGTGTGGGTTGGACTCGCTGTCGGTGGGGTGGGATTTCGTCGGGCCGGGCCACTCGATGGTGATGGCGTTAAAGCGCGGCGGCTCGTGGTGGTGGCTCGACTGGGCGGCCCGTCGGATTGTCCCGCCGCCCAACTCAGTCGATGTCGTCACCTGGGTGCCGACCACGCGGCGGCGCCGGCGCCAACGGGGCGTTGACCAGGCCGAGCTTCTTGCCCGGGCCTGTGCGCACAGAATGGCCGTCCCCTGTCGTTCGTTGATCACCCCGCCGTTGCTGGCTCAGCATGGGCTCACGCGAGCACAACGACTGCAGAAGGCGCCGTTGTCCGCGGCACGAACGACGGGCCGGGTCTTGCTCGTCGACGACGTGGTCACCACCGGTGCGACGTTGCGAGCCGCGGCGCACGCGTTACGCAACGCCGGCGCGCAGCGCGTCGACGCAGTGGCACTTGCGCGGGCGGGCCGGCCGGGTAGCGTCGCTTCATCAGCCGGCTTCGGCCGGTCCACTTTCAGGAGGTAGCGCGTGGAGGTTGCGATCCGTCATCGCCGAGTGGAAGTCCCCGACGACTTGCGGGTGCTTACGAAGGAAAAGGTAAGCAAGCTGGCAAGGTTCCTTGAAGGGGTCGATCACGCAGAGGTCTTGTTCTCCGAGGAGAAGAACCCTCGGATAGGGGATCGAGAGCGATGTGAGATCACGATTTCTGGTCACGGCCACGTGGTGAGAGCGCACGCGAACGCTGGCGACGC
Source organism: uncultured Acidimicrobiia bacterium (assembly GCA_964635475.1). Taxonomy (GTDB): domain Bacteria; phylum Actinomycetota; class Acidimicrobiia; order Acidimicrobiales; family CAZWPY01; genus CAZWPY01. The sequence goes on along the minus strand of CAZWPY010000038.1, from coordinate 21,276 downwards.
GCATTCAGCCCTCGATGCCGCGCTTCACAAAGCGGAGCTGCAACTGACCAAGCTCAAGAAGCGCTTGCAAACCCGGTCGCATCCACACCACCGCAGCGCGCCAATGCCCGAGGGTCGGGAACTGACGCCGAAAATTGTGCGTTCGAAGCGGTTTGAGGTTCCGACGATGGATCCAGACGACGCCGCGTGGCGTATGGATTTGCTCGGTCACGACTTCTTCCTGTTCAACAACGCCGACACCGGCAAGTCGGCGGTGATCTACCGCCGCGGCGACGGCGACTACGGAGTCATCGAAGGCCAATGAGCCCGCGGGTGGGGTAGGCGCGCCCACGTCGTAGAATCAAACAAATGGGCCTATTCAGCCGAATTCTTCGCGCCGGTGAGGGCCGCAAGCTCCGAGGACTCGAGAGCCTGGTCGGACCTATCGGCGCGCTCGAGCCAGAGATGCAGCGTCTTGACGACGCGGCGCTCAAGGCCAAAACCGCCGAGTTTCAAAGCCGCCACGAACGTGGCGAGAGTCTCGACGAGCTCTTGATCGAGGCGTTCGCCGTCGTGCGTGAGGCGTCGACTCGGGTGCTCGGCCAGCGGCACTTCGACGTCCAGCTCATGGGCGGGGCGGCGCTGCACTACGGCTGGATCGCCGAGATGCGCACCGGTGAAGGCAAAACGCTTGTGTCGACGTTGCCGTTGTACCTCAACGGCCTCGCCAACAAGGGCGTGCACCTCATCACGGTCAACGACTACTTGGCCAAGTTCCACGCGGAGTGGATGGGCCGCCTGCACAACTGGCTCGGACTCGACGTCGGTTTGGTAATTCCCGATATGGGCGGCCCCGCGGAAAAACGTAAGGCGTACGCGGCGCACATCACGTACGGAACCAACAACGAGTTCGGCTTCGATTACCTGCGCGACAACATGAGCCAAAGCCGCGACGAAATGGTGCAGCGTGGCCACGCATTCGCGGTGATCGACGAGGTCGACTCGATCCTCATCGACGAGGCCCGAACGCCGCTGATCATCTCGGGCCGTGTGGCCGACGCGGCCAAGTTGTACGTGCAGTTCTCGAACATGGTGCGGGTGCTTGAGCGCGACGTTCACTACGAGGTCGACGAGGAGAAGCGGACTGTCGCCATTCTCGAAGAGGGCATTGAGGCGATCGAGAATCAGCTCGGCGTGGAAAACCTGTACGAGGGTTTCCAGGTCAACTTGGTGCACCAGCTTCAGGTCGCACTCAAGGCCAAGGAGCTATATCGCCGTGACCGCGACTACATCGTGCGTGACGGCGAAGTGCTGATCGTCGACGAGTTCACCGGGCGAATCTTGCCCGGCCGTCGCTGGTCCGAGGGGTTGCACCAGGCCGTCGAGGCCAAGGAACGAGTGGTGATCAAGGAGGAAAACCAGACGCTCGCGACCATCACGTTGCAGAACTACTTCCGGATGTACGACAAGTTGGCCGGACTGACGGGTACTGCGGTAACCGAAGCAGGCGAGTTCGCCCATACCTATGGCCTGTCGGTGGTCACGATCCCGACGAACCGACCGATGATCCGTGCGGACCAAGAAGACCTGATCTACAAGACCGAAGACGCCAAGTTCAACGCCGTCGCCGACGACATTGAGGAGCGTTCTAAAGCCGGCCAGCCGGTTCTCGTCGGCACGGTGTCGGTGGAGAAGTCTGAACAACTGTCGAAGATTCTCGGCCGCCGCGGCGTGGAACACACCGTGCTCAACGCCAAACAACACGCTCGTGAGGCGATGATCGTCGCGCAAGCGGGGCGCCTGGGGGCCGTGACGGTGGCGACCAACATGGCCGGACGTGGCGTCGACATCTTGCTCGGCGGAAATCCCGAGTTGCTCGCCGAGCAAGAGCTGCGGGCGCGCCAGCTCGATCCGGACGCTCCCGAGGTTGCCGAGGAGCGCGCGGCGCTGATGGAGAAGCTCACGGCAGAAACCAAGGCCGAGGGCGAAAAGGTTCGTGAACTCGGCGGCTTGTACGTGTTGGGCACCGAACGGCACGAAAGCCGTCGTATCGACAACCAGTTGCGTGGTCGATCGGGGCGGCAAGGTGATCCCGGTGAAAGCCGCTTCTATCTCTCGCTCGAGGACGAGCTGATGCGTTTGTTCGCCACGGGCGCGTTGTCGTGGGTGATGGGTCGCACGTTCCCCGACGACGAACCGATCGAGGCCAAGATGGTGTCGAAGGCGATCGAGCGGGCGCAGACGACCGTGGAGCAACGCAACGCGGAGATCCGCAAGAACGTGCTCAAGTACGACGAAGTGCCCAACGAGCAACGCAAAGTGATCTACAGCCGTCGGCAACAGATCATCGACGGTGTCGATCTCCGCACCGATGCGCTCGACGCGACCGAAGCGCAGATACGCGCGATGGTGACGTCGTACTGCGAGGCCGAGCCGCAGGACTGGGACTTGCAAGGTTTGCTGAGCGAAGTCGCGCAGCTCTACCCGACGGAGTTCACCCTCGAGGACATCAATCAGTCGAACTCGGCCAAACAGCTTGCCGACTCGTTCGTGGCCGAAGCGGTGGCGTTGTACGAGCAGCGTGAGCACGAACTGGGCGAACCGGTTGTGCGCGACATCGAGCGCCGAGTCATGTTGGCGCTCATCGACCAGCGCTGGCGTGAACACCTCTACGACATGGACTACTTGCACGAGGGCATCCACTTGCGTGGCATCGCGCAGCGCGATCCCCTCGTTGAGTGGCAGCGTGAGGGTTACGAGATGTTCTCCAACATGATGGAGGCCGTGCAGTACGACTTCGTGCGCACCATGTTCCACCTCGAGGTGCAGGTGGCCGAGGGGCAAGGTCCTGCGATCGGCACCGACATGAGCGAGGCGTGGGCCGACGGCGAGGATGGCGCGACGGCGACCAACGAGGGCGCGGCTGTTGCGCCAAGCCTGGTGGGCTCATCGAGCGCTCCCAGCGCATCGAGCGCATCGATCACCAACTTGACCTACTCAGCGCCGTCGGAGGTGGTCGACTCGGGAGCGTCGCTTCGCAGCGCAGCGGCCGCAGGCCCGATCGACGAGGAGGGAAATCTCGACTCGAGCCCGCAGCCCGCAGCGCCCGAGCCAATGGCCCCCGTCGTGCGTTCCGAGTGGGACAAGACCCCGCGTAACGCGCCGTGCCCCTGTGGGAGTGGCAAAAAGTTCAAGATGTGCCACGGCGCGAAGTAGTTCGCGGTTTGTGAGATGACATTGACCAGCGATGAGTTCGCCGCGCTGCAAGAGCGTTTTGCAAACGCGCGTCGATTGCTCCACGAACAGCGGCAGCGGGAGCGGTTGGCCGAGCTTGAAGCCGTCGCGTCGGACCCCTCCTTATGGGACGATCCCGAGCGCGCGCGGCACGTCACCCGCGAATTGTCGACGGTGAAGTCCGACGTCGATCACGTCGAACGTCTCGCGACAAAAGTGGGTGACCTCGAAGCCTTTCGCGAGCTGATGGCTGAAGACGACGACCCCGAGTTCGCGCGTGAACACGACGCGCTCGTCGAGGATCTGGGTCGGGAGTTCGATCAAATCGAACTGCGTTCGTTGTACAGCGGCGAGTGGGATGAACACGACGCGGTGTGCGAAATCCACTCCGGCGCGGGCGGCACCGACGCGCAGGACTGGGCCGAGATGATGTTGCGGATGTACACCCGGTGGGCCGAACGCCGAGGTTTTGAGGTGGAGCTCGACGACACCTCGGAGGGGCAAGAGGCGGGAATCACGAGCGCAACCTTCATCGTCAAGGGGCGTTACGCCTACGGCATGTTGGCCGCCGAGAAGGGTGTGCACCGTTTGGTTCGTATCTCCCCGTTCGATTCGCAAGCCCGCCGGCAGACCTCGTTCGCGTCATTCGAAGCGATTCCCATGATCGAGGAGGGTGACGCCGAGATACAGATCGATGAGAAGGATCTGCGCATCGATACGTTCCGCTCGTCGGGGGCAGGGGGCCAGCACGTCAACACGACCGATTCGGCTGTGCGTATCACTCACCTGCCGACGGGCCTCGTGACGTCGTGTCAAAACGAACGCAGCCAGCTACAGAACAAGGCCCGTGCCATGCAGATCATGGTCGCGAAACTCGCGGAACGACAGCGCGAAGAGCGGCGGGCCGAGATGGCGGCCATTGCCGGCGAGCAGCGAGACGTTGCGTGGGGCAGCCAGATCCGCTCGTACGTGTTGCACCCGTACCAGATGGTGAAGGACCTGCGCTGCGAGTTCGAGACAGGCAACGTCGATGCCGTGCTCGATGGCGATCTCGACGGATTTATCGAGTCATTTCTGCGCTGGCGCCGAACCCACGCCGCGGAGGCGAACCGGTAACTAACGAGCGTCGCGTGCCGGGTCGGTGCATCGCGCGTTGGGGTGCCCGGGTTCAGAATCACACGACTGGTACCCTGGATTTGCGTGGCGTCGGCTCGATGGCGCCCCGCTGAGAGGGCGTCGGACCCCCGGCGCCTGTCGTTTATGTGGCCACGAGGCAGTGGATGATTCGTTTCGAAAACGTCACCAAGACCTATAAGGGCAACGTTCGTGCGTTGCGCGGGCTGTCACTCGATGTCGCTCGCGGTGAGTTTGTTTTTCTCGTCGGACCCTCTGGTTCGGGCAAGTCGACTTTTCTTCGTTTGTGCACGAAGGAGGAAGAGGTCGACGAGGGCTCGTTGTATGTGGCGGGCAAAGACCTAGCTCGGTTGCCCCGCTGGAAGGTCCCGCAGTTGCGCCGCAACATCGGCTGCATCTTTCAGGACTTCAAACTTCTTCCCAGCAAAAGCGTCTACGACAACGTCGCGTTCGCGTTGGAAGTAATTGGTCAGCCTGCGGCAAAAGTTCGGTCGCAAGTGCCAAAGATTTTGCATCTGGTCGGTCTCGAACAAAAACAAGACCGGCTCCCCAACGAGTTGTCGGGCGGTGAGCAACAACGTGTGTCGATCGCTCGTGCGTTCGTGAACCGACCACTACTCCTGCTCGCCGACGAACCGACCGGAAACCTCGACCCCGCCACGTCTGAGGGAATCATGCGTTTGCTCGATCGGATCAACCGCACAGGCACGACGGTGGTGATGGCGACTCACGACCAGGGCATCGTGAACCAGATGCGCCGGCGTGTGGTGGAACTCGATCGCGGGATCCTTGTTCGTGATCAGGCCCGCGGTGTTTACGGCGACACGACCGGCTCGATGATGGTCGCCGATGTCCAAGCTGCAATCTCAAGCGCCGCGTTGAGCGGGGAGGCCTGACATGCGCTTGGGCTACATGGCTCGGGAAACCTCGAACAATCTGCGGCGCAACCTGCTGATGACCTCCGCAGCCGTGATGACGGTTGCGGTGTCGTTGGCCTTGGTCGGCGGCGCGTTGTTGATGCGACAAGGCGTCGACCGCGCGACCTTGCAGTGGAAGGGCGGGGTGGAGATGAACATCTTCCTCGACCCCGACGTGACCGATCAGCAGCGTGGCGCCGTCGAGGCGAAACTCAAGGCCGCGCCAGAGGTCAAGCGTTACTCCTACGTCGACCAGCAGGGCGCATACGAAGAAGCCAAGGAGCTCTTCGTCGACCAGCCCGAGCTGCTCGAGCCGGTCACGGCAGAGGACATGCCGCCGTCGTTTCGCGTCGTGCCCTACGACGCGGAGCAAGTCGAGGTGCTTGAGCCACAGTTCGACAAGGAGCCCGGCGTGATGAAAGTCACGTCGGCCAAGGAGCAGATCCGAACGCTGGTCGACGTCACCCGCGCCTTGCGGCTCGCGATCATGATCCTGGCAATTTTGGTGATGGGTTCAGCTGCGGTGTTGATCCTGAACACCATCCGGATGGCGATCTTTGCCCGCCGACGCGAAGTGGGTGTGCAAAAACTCGTCGGCGCGACCAACTGGTTCATCCGGATTCCCTTCATGCTCGAAGGCATGTTGCAGGGCCTGTTTGGCGCAGCCCTGGCCTTTGGCGGTGTCGCGCTCGCTCGCAATTTCACGCAGGGCTGGCTGCAAACTCGTGAGTTGTTCCAGAACTTCGCCGTGACGCGAGCGGAGGTCCTTCAGACCGGGATGGTGCTGCTGATCCTCGGCGCCGCCATCGGCGCGGTGTTTTCCGCCTTCGCGGTTTCTCGTTTCCTCGACGTGTGATGCGTCGCGAGCCCGTGTCGATCTGCTAGTTGGGCGCGCACGAGCGCTACTGTGAGTGGGACCGTTCGACGTGGGGGGTACACGTGGGCGCAGCTTCCCAACAGAGTCTCGACAACCCAGACGTGGCGGCGTTGCCCGTCTCTTTTGCCGGGCCGTACCACTGGCGCTGGAGCCGCGTGTCGTTGTGCGACGCGCTCGGATTTGCTGAGTGGGTCTTGCTCGATGCGGCCGGCGGTTGGGTGTGGTTTGTTGCCAACGGCGCTCGCGTGCGCCCTGTTGTGCGGCGAGAGTCGGCCGGCGAACCCGGCTGGTCGGTGGCCTGGATCGACCCCGACGACCGTGTCGTGGAGGGCCTCGCCCGACCCGAGGCGCTTGAGGCCGACCTCGCGCTGTTGCGCGAGTCGGTCGCGCACGCGTACGACGCGGGGTAGGAACTGCGACCCCTAAGGTCGCCGCATGAACGTCAGTGAGACCAACCGATGACCGCGGCGGTGCGGACGGAGTCCGTCGGGCGGACGTGGGTAGTCACGATGTGTCGACCCGAGGTTCGCAACGCGGTCGACCGACCGACGGCCGACGCACTATGCGACGCGTTTGAGTCTTTCGAAGCGGACGACTCGCACGACGTGGCGATCCTCACCGGCGCCGGCGGCCACTTCTGCGCGGGAGCCGACCTCAAGGGCGTCGCTGATGGCCGCGGCAATCGAGTGGTGGCCGATATGGCCGTTCGGGGACCGATGGGCCCAACCCGACTGCAGCTCTCCAAACCGGTGATCGCAGCGGTCGAGGGTTTCGCTGTGGCCGGGGGTTTGGAGCTCGCGGTGTGGTGCGACCTTCGTGTGATGGCCGCCGACGCCACCTTTGGTGTGTTTTGCCGGCGGTTTGGTGTGCCTCTCGTCGACGGTGGCGCGGTGCGGCTGCCGCGTTTGATCGGGCAAAGTCGAGCGCTCGATCTCGTGCTGACGGGTCGGCCCGTGGGTGCACAAGAAGCCCTCGCAATGGGTCTCGCGAATCGGGTGTGCGAGCCCGGCCACGCGCGAGCGACTGCGCTGGAGATCGCGGAACAGCTGGCCGATTTCCCGCAACGTTGTCTTCGAAACGATCGAGCCGCGTTGTTGCAGCAGTGGTCGCTCGACGAGCCCGCCGCGCTGATGGCCGAGACGCGATTGGGACTTGAGACGATCGCGAGCGGCGAGAGCCTGGCAGGCGCGGCGAGGTTCCAGGCTGGTGTTGGCCGAGGTGGGAACTTCGACACGACGTGATCGCGCGGGCGCGTTGATACAGGGCTGTATGCGTGGCACCCTGTGTGTCTCATGTGGCGTGTGTGGCAAGGGGAAACTCGAGTGGCGACAGCCCTCGTGATCGCGTGCGTCACGTGCTGTGTCTCGCCCATGCGGGCCCAGGTGGCCGCGGCGCAGCCGTCAGTTCGCGAGGAATTGGCGGAACTGTCTGAGCAAGAGGCTCGACTCGCGCACGACCTGCAAGTGGCGTACGCGGCCCAGGCGCACCTCAACGGCGAGCTGTCGCGCAACGAGCAGCGGGTGAACGAACTCACCGCCGAGCTTGCCCTCGCTGACGCAGCGGTGGCTGATGCCGACGAGAAGGCCCGAGTCGGCGCCGACGCCCTGGCCGACGCGAAACGTCGTGTGGCCAATCAACGTGAGCGTTTGGTCGACGCGGTTGTCGCTCGTTACGCGGGAACGCCGCTGTCGATCGGTTTGCCGACCGTGAAGGAGCTGAAGGGCGACGGCGCTCGGTCGGTGCTCGCGAGGCTCGCGTATGGCGACACGATCTCGCGTGTACAAGAGGCGATGCTCGGCGTCTTGCGCGACGAATCGGCCCGGCAGTTGCGGCTCTCCGACGACCTTGACGCGGCTCGCCTTCTCGTTCATCAACGCCGCGATGAGCTGCAGCAGCGCCAAGAGGAGTTGGCCCAGCAGAAGGCGTTGCTCGAAACACTTGTCGAGCAAGTCGAGGTGCAGTCGGCCTCGACGCAAAAGCTGATGGGCGAATTGGCGCAACAACGCGCGGACTCGTTGGCCCAGGTGTCGGCGATGGCGCAGGACTCACTCAACCTCGGGGCAGCGTTACGTGCAGTGCAGAGCAAGAGCCCACTACCTGCTGTTGTGGATCCCCTCACTGGGCTCTTGGGAGACGAGGTCACGATCCCGAGAACGCCGACCAAACAGACATTTCTTGATCCGGGTCCGCGCAGTTCGCGGTCATCGGGATTTGGCTATCGCACACACCCGCTGTTTGGTGACGTGCGGATGCACACCGGAGTGGACTACGCGCTCGACGCGGGGTCGACGATCCGTGCCGGGGGCGCGGGAATCGTGATTGCCTCGCAAATGTGGGGTGGGTATGGCCTGTTGACTGTGATCGACCACGGGTCGGGTGTCGCGACCGCGTACGCGCACCAGGCCGCGACGACGGTGGAGCCCGGCCAGCGAGTGGCCGCGGGAGAGGTGATCGGCGAAGTTGGTTCGACCGGGTTCGCGACGGGCCCGCACCTGCACTTCGAAGTTCGCGTCGACGGCGAACCGACCAACCCGGTGTTATGGCTGAGCTAGCGATTGCACAAACGGGGCCCGATCGGTGAGCGCGCCGCGTTGGTGGGTGGAGGATCGAGGTCCATGGGTGCCCGGGGTCGCGACGGGCGGGGTGCATTGTCAGGCTGCCAATAACAACCTCGACGTGTGTCGTGACCGGGGTCGGACGTACTTGGCGTGGCGCACCGCGCCCTCGCACTTTGCGTCGCCGGCCGCGCGGCTGGAAGTGACCTCGTGCGAGTTGCTCGACGGTCCGTGGCGTCACGAGGCGACAGTCGAGCTCGGTTGTGACGTGCGCGAGCCTCGGTGGATAGTCGGTCCCGACGGCCCGCAACTGTGGTTCGTTCGCCTCGGCGTTGATCCCAAGCGGTTTCAACCCGGCGGCGTGTGGCGGGTACGTAAACGTGGGGCGGGGTGGGCCGAACCTGAGGCGATGCTCGATTCCACCACGATGATGTGGCGGATCCGTCGTTTCGCGGAGGGTTACGCGATGTTCAGCTATCGCGGCGCGGAGGCGATGTATTCACCGCGGCCGCGCGATCCTGCGGTCGAGTTGCGCTGGAGTGAGGACCTCGACGTGTGGAGCGATCCCGTGACGATTCACCCGGGTGGGACTGAGTTCGACGCGGTGCAGCGTCGGAGCGGGACCTCGGCGGGAGGGCCGATCTACGTCGGCGTGTCGCGTAACGAAGGGCCGAGCCGCCGCGGCGGAGACGTTGTGGCGGGCGACTCGTTGACGGACTTGCGTGTGATGCCGATTGCCCGCAAACCCGACAGTCCGCTGGTGTTTGAGTGGCGCGGGGAGGTGTGGTGTTGGGCACGCCGGTCGCTTCGTGCGGGCGGCACCTACGACCGCGTCCCACGCGCGACTCCGGGTTCGCTGGCGATCCGGGTGGATCAGGCGTGGTGGTCGCTCAGCAGAAAACGCAGCTCGTTGTACCGAGTCGACGCGGTGAACGGACGGCTCGACTGGCAACTCGATCTGCCCAGCCGCGGCGATTGTTCGTTTGCCGCCCTCGTGGATGTCAACGACGACGAACTGCTGGTGGCCGACTACTCCACGCCGAGCAGCCGGCGAGATGGGAGCTGGATCCGTGGCCAACTTGGTCCGACCGAGATTCGGCTTTGGTCGGTCCGAGTTGGCTGACCCGTTCTCGCGGGCCGACGGCGTGTGGGTGGAGGTGGTCGGAATCGAACCGACGTCCTTCGATTCTTTCCGAGGGCTTCTCCGAGCGCAGCCACGCATCGATTTCGGATGGTCGCCGTGTCGTGGCCTGCGGCGCTCAACCTAGTTAGCTCAGTTGTCCGTCGCCTCCGGCTAACGCGAGGGCGACGTAAGTCCCACTTTTTGACGTTCCCTCCTGACCCGCGGGACTGGGGCCAGGGGGACCGTCGCTACTTCTTAGGCAGCGATTGCGAGCTCAGGCTCGGCATTTGTTTGTTTTTTCCGACTCTTTTACGTGGATTCGGAGACCACGGCTCGCTTCACCTCGTTCGACAACCGAAGTCGAACCCTGTTCACCCCCCGGGTGGTTGTTGGTCGTGTCGACCAGAGTACTGGTACTGCGCGACAACGGTGCCGTAGTTTTCCGCGGCATCGGCGCCACTTGAAACTGGCCCAGTGCTCGATGGTAGGGTCGGCGCCGACGGGCAGTGGGGTGGGAGATGGATCGACGTTTCGGGAGCGACGGCCGCGCGGTCGCGACGCGGGTGGCCGGTTTGCTGACGCCTGCGTTGGCCGTGCTGGTGGTGCAGCAGGTGTTCTTTCCAGTGCCGTTGGGGGTGTGGCTCCAAGGCGCGGTGCTCGGTTTGCTCAACGCGATGATCGTCGCGGGGCTGGTGCTGGTCTATCGAGCGACTCGAGTGGTCAACCTCGCGCAGGCGTCGATCGGGCTGTTCCCCGCCAACTTGGCCGGTGCTGTTGTGTTGTTCGGCGCCCCGACGCTGGCCGCGTCGGCCTTTCTCAGCGGGACGACCGCAGTCGTGGTGCTGTTGGGACTGCTCGCACTTACTCGTGTGCGCGGCTCGCGGCTCGCGCTCCCCGTGGGTGCATCCGTCGTCTACAGCGTCGTCGGGCTGCGGCTCGCGGCCGAAACGGGTTGGTGGGGCGGGCTCGCGATGGGGCTGACCGTGGCCGTGTTGAGCGGTATTGGCATCCACACGATCGTGATGCAGCGTTTCCGCCGTGCTCCGCGGCTCGTGGTGACTGTTGCCACGATTGGTCTCGCGCAATATTTCGTGGTCAACGGTCTGCTGGTCCCACGACTGTGGAACAAGGTGGCGCTCGTCACCGAGGGCGGTGCCAAGACTGGTTTTGAAGTCCCCGGAAACTGGACCGTCACCATCGGCCAGACGGTGTTTCACAGCGCCGAGGTTGTGGCGGTGTGTGTCGCGCTTGTTTCGATCCTCGCGATCGGTCTTGCCCTTCGTTATACCGATATCGGTATTGCTGTACGGGCGGCGGCGAACCGCGCCGATCGGGCCGTGATGTTGGGGATTCCCGTCGAGCGGCTCGAGGCGGGGGTGTGGGTCGTGGCGAGCGTGCTCGCGTTCGTCAGCACCTACGTGCAAGCTGGCATCCTCGGCCTCGAAATCACGTCGGGGATCGGCTTGCGAGTGATGGTCGCGGCGCTGGGCGCGATGGTGTTGGGCGGGTTTGTGTCGATGCCCGCGATGGTGTGCGCGGCGGTCGCGATCGGAGTTCTGGCGCAAGCGAGTGGACCTGCCGGTGGGCACTCCTTGACCCTCACCGACGCGGTGCTGGCCGCCGTGGTGTTGGCAGGCGTCGTGTTGCGGCGAGCCTCGGCCCGGCGGTCGGATCGGGAGAACGCATCGTCGTGGCAGGCCGCAGCCGAACCGCGCCCGATCCCGCCCGAGCTCGTTGGGCGTGCGCCGATCGCGTGGGCTCGCCGCGCTGGTCTGGCTCTGGTCGTCGTGATCGCCGCCGTCGTGCCGGGGTTCCTGTCTGACAGCGTGGTGCTGCGGCTGTCGGGGTTGTGTGCGTTGATTGTGATTGCGCTGTCGGTGGTGGTGCTGACTGGCTGGGCAGGGGAGGTCACGCTCGGGCAGATGTCGTTTGCGGCGGTGGGAGCGGCCGTGTCGGCGTACTGCACGCTGCATTGGCGTTTCGACTTTTTGCTCTGCGTGCTTGTCGGTGGCGCGGCTGCCGCGTGTGCGGCGGGGGCGTTGGGGGCGTTGTCGATGCGGCGCAGTGGAATCTTCGTTGCGGTGACCACGTTGGCGTTTGCATTGGCCACGATCAACTACCTGCTCAATCCGACGGTGGCAACGTGGATCCCGACCGACGACGTCGCTCGCCGGGATCTGCTCGGTGTCATCTCGCTCCAGAGCAGATATGCGATGTACTTGCTCGCGCTGGCTGTGACCGTCGGGGTCGTGATCGCCCTCGCTCGTATTCGTTCCGCGCGGGTCGGACGACTACTGCGTTCACTTCGTGACAACCCCACCGCCGCGCAGGCTTACGCCGTGCGGGTCCCGCTGGCTCGAGTGCTCGCCTTTTCGCTGTCCGGCTTTCTGGCTGGCATTGGCGGTGCGCTGCTCTTCTATGTCAACGAGCGATACGAGGTCGCGTTGTTCTCGGCCACTGAGGGGCTGAACGTGTTCGTCTCGGCGGTCGTTGGCGGGGTCGCGTCGTTGCTCGGCGCAGTCGTTGGTGTGCTGCTCGTCGACGGCGGTCGCGCATTGTTGTCCGGCCCGCTTGCGTTGTTGCCATCGGCCATTGGGGTCTTGGGCGTGTTGATGGTGCTGCCCGGCGGTGTCGCCGAATTGCTCTACCGCGCGCGCACGCGTTGGTTACGTGGGTTTGCCCGCTCCCGTGCCATCCACGTTCCCAGCCTCGTGGCCGACAGCGCAGTTGACGTCGGCCTGCGTGGCGGCGCGGCGGCGAAATCTGACATGTCGCACGTCGAGTTTCCGGCCGAACCGTGGCTCGCGATCCGCGGCGTCGACGTCGCGTACGACAAGGTGCAGGTGTTGTTCGGCGCCGACCTGCACGTGAGTGAGGGGCAGATTGTTGCGCTGCTCGGTACCAACGGCGCGGGCAAATCGACGCTGTTGCGGGCGATTGGCGGCGTTGCGCCCGTGACCGCTGGTTCGATCCATCTTGGTGAGGTCGACCTGGGGGCGCTGCGTCCTGAGTTGGTTGCGACGCACGGGATCGCACAGATGCCCGGCGGCAAGGGCGTATTCCCGTCGTTGACGGTGGAGGAGAACCTACGCAGCGCCGCGTGGTTGTTTCGCCGTGATCGGCCTTTGGTGGCGCAGCGGATCGCCGAGGCTTTGGCAGCGTTCCCGGTTCTCGACGCGCGGCTTGATTCGCCGGCCGCCGACCTTTCCGGTGGCCAGCAACAACAGCTCGCGCTCGCTATGGCCTTGATGGCCAAACCGCGCCTGTTGCTCGTCGACGAACTTTCGTTGGGACTTGCGCCAGCGATCGTCGAGGGCCTGCTGACCCGTTTGCGAGCCGTTCGTGACGAGGGCGCGTCGGTGGTGATCGTCGAGCAATCCGTAAACGTCGCCTTGGAGGTCGCGGACCACGCGTACTTCATGGAGAAAGGCGAGGTCCGTTTCTCGGGCTCGGCGGCGGACCTGCTCGCGCAGCCCGACTTGGTGCGAGCCGTGTACCTAAAAGGAGTACGCGAGGCGCTTGGCTCCGACTCCGCCGCGTCGGTCGGCTCTTCCAGGTCGGAGGCGGTCAGCGAGCCAACCGTGTCGCAGGCTGATCCGGCGCGAGGTGGCCCCGCTCTTGAGGCCCGTGGTTTGTCGGTGTCCTTCGGGGGGGTAGCGGCGGTCAGCGACGTCGACCTCACGGTTGGGCCGGGCGAAATCGTTGGCCTGATCGGTCCCAATGGCGCGGGCAAAACGACCTTGCTCGACTTGATCAGCGGTCTCACGGCGCCGACGGCGGGCCGATTGTCGTTGCACGGGGTCGACATCTCCGACTGGCATCCCTCTGCACGAGCCCGGGCGGGCCTGGGCCGCTCGTTTCAAGATGCCCTGTTGTTCCCGGGCTTGAGCGTGACCGAAACGATCTCGTTGGCCTTGGAGCGGTAAAATGAGGGCGACGACGTGGTGGCAGCCGCCCTGGGATTGTCGGGTTCACGGCGTGCAGCTCGGCGCGTGCGCACGCGGGTTGAGGAGCTGATCGAGGTGTTCGGCTTGGGCGCGTTTTCGTCCAAACTTGTCGGCGAGTTGTCGACGGGCTCGCGGCGAATGGTCGACTTGGCGTGTGTGGTCGCGATGGGTCCGTCGGTGATCCTCCTTGACGAACCGACCTCGGGCATTGCCCAACGTGAAGCGGAGGCACTGGCGCCCGTGTTGCTCGGGCTGCGTGAGCGACTTGGCGCGTCGATGTTGGTGATCGAACACGACATCGCGGTGATCTCGGCGGTGTCGGACCGCCTTGTGGCCCTTGACCTTGGGCAAGTTGTGACGACCGGGCCACCGGGTGAGGTGCTGGATCATCCGCAGGTGGTAGCGGCCTACCTCGGCGAAGGCGGCGCGACCCGTCGACGATCCAACATCGATCCCTCCTCGGTCGCCTCGACGGGAAGCGGGGTTGCGTGATGGGCGAAGCGGGCAACGGCGGTCGTCCGTGGACGAAGCGTTCGGTCGCGGCCAGGACGGTTCCGACGGCGTTAGCGGTGGTGTGTGCGCTCGCCGTTGGGCTGGGGGCCACGGTTGCGGGCCGAGACGAACCGACGGCGGCCTTCACGGGCCCGGCCCCGGCAGAAGTTCGTGGTTATGCCGACTTGCCGACCCTGCCGGTGACCTACGAAGACGCACGTGTGGCGGGCACGCTTGACCAATACGACTGGGGCGAGCGCTGCGACAGCACACGCCAATACAACGACACGGGCACGACGTTGGCTCGGGTGGCGTTCCCCTCGACGTATGCGCCGCCGTGTGTGCCTGTATGGGATGGCAGCAAACCCTGGCGGGACCAGGGTGGATCGGTCCACCAATCCAATGGGGGATCGACGGCTCGTGGCGTGACAGCCGAGACGATCAAAGTCGTGTTCTATCTACCCGCCGAGCTCGACGTTGCCAAACAGCTCGACCAGTTCGGGATCGCCGACGGCGCCGAAACGACCTTCCGTGAGGCGAAACGGTTGGTGGAGATGAGCAACCAGCTGTACGAGACCTATGGCCGACGTGTCGAACTCGTGCCGTTTCATGCCACGGGAGACGGTCGCAGCCCGTCGGCGGCTAAAGCCGACGCCGTTCGGGTTGTCGAGATGGGGGCTTTCGCGTCGATCGGTGGGCCGACCCAGTCGTCGTCGTACCAGCATGAGCTCGCGCGTCACGGCGTGTTGTGTATCCAGTGTGGGTACGCCGCAACCGACGACGTGTTCGCACAAGACGCCCCCTACGCGTGGGGATACCTCGCTTCGCCCGACCAGTTGCTCGGCGGCCTGACCGGCGGTGGATCCGACGTCTTGTGGGATCGAAAGGCCAAGTTCGCCGGCGACCCGAAAATCCGGGCTCGCAGCCGCGTGTTTGGCATCGTGCACTACGAGCAAGACCCACCCGTGTTCAGCGCGTTGAAGGCCCGTACGCTGAAGGAGTTCGAGGCCAAGGGGCGCGACGCGGGCGTGACCATCAGTTACCTGTTGGACCCCAACAACCTCAACGCGCAGGCGCAAGCGATAATCGGGCGATTGGTTCGCGAGGGCGTGACGACAGTCGTGTTTCTCGGCGACCCACTCATGCCACGAGTCCTGATGCAGCAGGCGAGCAAGCAGAACTATTTCCCCGAGTGGGTCTTCACCGGCACTGTGTTTACCGACACCACGGTGATCGGACGGCTCTACGACCAACGGCAAATGGCCCACACGTATGGGATCTCGTCGTCACCAGCTCGCACTGAACCGGAGGTGTCTGAGCAGTGGCGGCTGTATCGCTGGTGGTATGGGACTGCACCAGAGTCGCCGAAAACCTTGTTGTTTTGGGGGCCGGTCGTGCAGCAGCTCTTTCTCGGCATCCACATGGCCGGTCCCGATCTGCGGGCCGACACGTTCGCTGGCGGGTTGTTCAACTATCCGCCCACGGGTGGGACGAACTCGGCCGGATTGAGTGGAACCGACTTGTTCCTCAAGGGTTACCTCGACGGCGACACCACGCCGGCGATCTCGTTCGGGTTTCACAACAACAACGAGGCGGCCGACTACGTGGCAGTCGACGACTTCACCTTTGCGTGGTGGAGCGCGACCGACGTGGGTCCAGACGAAAGCGGCACCGTCGGACGCGGGATGTGGATGGCCCTGGGTTTGGGGCTGCGGCAGATGTTGTCGAACCCCAGTACTCCGCAGGGAGTGAGTGAGGACTTCCTCTTCAGCCGCACCCTCGCCGAGGCCGGTGGTCCCCTTGCTGAGGCGGCCGCGGGATTTGGACTCGCGGACCTGCCGATTTCCAAGGCGATTCTCGACAAGACTCCGCGGCTCAACGAGTTGCCCGATTACCCGCGCTGGCCCGAATCGCCCGCCGGCGAATGACAGGTCGGCAGTTGCGCATCGACGACCTCGCCCGCGAGAGCGGCGTGAGCGTCCGTAACGTGCGTGCCTATCAGGAGCGCGGCCTCCTGCAACCGCCACAACGTGTGGGCCGAGTTGCGTTCTACGGTGAGGAACACCTCAAGCGTTTGTCGGTGATCGTGTCGCTGCTTGAGCGCGGCTACACGCTGGCGCACATCGCAGAGCTCGTCACGTTGTGGCAAGACGGCGGCGACTTGGCCGACCTGATGGGGTTGCGCCTCGAACTCACGCAGGCCTATTCCGACGAAGTGGCCGACCGCGGTACGCCCGAGCAGATCGCGCACCGCTACGACCTCGCGGTGCACGACCTAAAGGCGGCCCGTGAGAGTTTTGAGCTCGGCTTGCTGTACATGGATGGTGCCGAGTTGGTGGTTCCGAGCCCGAAGTTGATGCGGGCGGGCGCGGAGCTGCGGCGTGCGGGTGTGCCGATGGACGTGTTATTCGACGAGATCCGTCACGTTCGACAGGCCATGGAGGCGATCGCTGAACGGATGAGTGCGGTGATCGTGCGCGATGTGATCGACCCGCGTCTGTCGGCGTCGACGTTGACTCCGGAGGTCGCTCGTGAGCTCATGGCGACCATGCGCCGGCTGCGACCGCTGGCCGAAGCCGTGGTGTCGTCGGAGTTGGCGCGAGCGCTTCAGGCAACGGCGCAACGCATCGTCGAACAACGGTGGCCGACCACTCTCGAGTCGCCGCTCTAACCGCGGGTGCGGCGCACGAGGCTGCGTTGTGCTTCACGCCGTGCGTCCTTTTCGGCGAGCGCGTGGCGTTTGTCCTCACGCTTACGCCCACGGGCAACGGCGAGTTCGACTTTCACTTTGCCCTCGTGGAAGTAGAGCCGGAGTGGCACGAGCGTGAGCCGGTCGCGTTCGATGCGGCTGCGTAGCTTCTCGATTTCCCCGCGATGGGCGAGAAGTTTGCGTGGTCGTTCGGGCTCGATGCGAGTGAGCCCGTCGGCCATCGCGTAGGGGGCGATGTGCACCTTGAACAACCACAACTCACCGCCGTCGACGCGCGCGTAGGCGTCGGCGAGCTGCACTTGGCCGTCGCGGATCGACTTCACCTCCGACCCGCGTAAGACGATTCCGCACTCGAGCGTGTCGAGCACCTCGTAGTCGTGGCGCGCGCGGCGGTTCATGATCGCCCGCGGTGGACTCGCTGGTGCTCGAGACGCCATGGGTTCAACGTAGCAACCGGGCTTCACCAAGCCGTGCGGTTTGCGGCTTGTGTTGCCGCTCGGGATACTGCTCGGGATACTGCTCGGGATTCAGGCTGCTCGGAATTCAGGCAGCCGAGTCGTTTAGCGTCTGGCGTGTGAGTGATCACGACCTGACCTCCTCCCCCCGCCGTGTTGTTGTGGTTCCCGACGACGTTGTTACGACCGTGGTCGGTCACGCGTTGGCCGAGTACCCGCTCGAAGCGTGCGGCTTGTTAGTTGGTGAGTACGGGGCCGGACGTGTGGTCGAGGTTCATCCCTGCCGAAACGCGGCCGCCTCGGCTCGGGTCTACTCGGTTGATCCGTCCGACCACCTGGCGGTCGACAAACTCGCCTCGGCCCAGGGGTACGACATCGTCGGGGTGTATCACTCGCACACCCACAGCGGCCCGTACCCGTCGCCGACCGATATCAACCAGGCGCCCGACCCTGGTTGGATCTACCTGCTGGTGTCGTTACGCGACGCCGAACCCAGCGTGCGTTCCTTCACCATTTCTGCGGGTGCGGTCGACGAAGATCGGATAGTCATCGAGTCTCGGTAGAATCCTGAGTAGTTCGGTCGGGTTTGGCCGTTCGGTGCAGGGCCGCTCGGTCCACGTTTCGCGGAGGTTCGGGTGGTCGAGGTTCGTTTACCAACGATGTTGCGGGTCGACGCGGAGGGCAGCGCCGTCGTCGAGACCGCGGGCGCCACCGTCGGCGAGGTGCTCGAGGAATTGGCAACCCGATTCCCGGCGTTGGGCGCGAAGATTCTCTCCGACGACGGGTCGCTCCATCGGTTTGTCAACGTGTATGTGAACGACGACGACGTGCGTTACCTCGACAAACTCGACACGGCACTGGCCGCGGGTGATGTCGTGTCGATCCTGCCGGCCGTCGCAGGTGGGTGATCGGGCGTGAGCGTGGCGCGCACGGTGTTGGATCTGATCGGCAACACACCGCTGGTCGACATCAGCGTGCTGAGTCCCAACCCCAACGTGTCGTTGTTCACCAAGCTCGAAGGGCAAAACCCCGGCGGCTCGGTGAAAGATCGAATCGCCCTGTCGATGGTGCTCGACGCCGAGCGCCGCGGTGTCCTGTCGCCGGGCGCGACCTTGATCGAGCCGTCGTCGGGCAATACCGGCATTGGCCTCGCGTTGGTGTGTCGGGTGCGGGGTTACACCCTGAAGGTCGTCCTGCCCGAGAACGTGTCGATCGAACGGCGGCAGTTGCTAGAGGTGTTTGGCGCGCAGATCATTTCGTCACCCGGTGGCGAAGGCTCAAACGGAGCGGTTCGTTTGGCGCAACGGCTCGCGGCTGAGAACCCGCAGTGGGTGTTCTTGTACCAGTACGCCAACGACGCCAACCCCCGTGCGCACTACGAGGGCACGGGGCCCGAGATCTGGTCGCAGTGTCCGCAGATCACGCACTTCGTGGCTGGGCTCGGCACGAGTGGGACTCTGATGGGCGTCGGTCGGTACCTCAAGGAACGTAATCCGGCCGTTGCGGTGTGGGCCGTGGAGCCGCCGATCGGCGAAACGGTGGAGGGTTTACGCAACCTCGACGAGGGTTACGTTCCACCCGTTTTCGACATGTGGCACGGCGAGGACCTGCTCGATCGAAAGTTGATCGTGCGCCCGCGCGAATCAATCGAATTCGCGCGTCGACTCGTCAACGAGTGCGGGATTTTTGCTGGGATTTCCGCCGGTGCGGCCGTTGCCGGCGCCGCCAAAGCCGCAGCACTTATCGACTCGGGCGCGATTGTGACAGTTACTGCTGATGCTGGCTGGAAGTACTTGTCGACCGGAGCCTGGACTGATCCGCTCGACGAGGTCGTTGAGCGGGCGAAAAAGATCATCTACTTCTAACAGCCCTGCTCGTGGACTCGACAGACACACGTCCGATCGGCATGTTCGACTCCGGCTTTGGTGGACTCACCGTCGCACGCGCGGTTATCGACCTGTTGCCCAGCGAGAACGTGGTCTACTTCGGCGACACGGGCCGTTACCCGTACGGTCCGCGGCCGTTGCCACAGGTTGCCGAGTTTGCCCACCAGATCACCGACGTTTTGGTGAGCCAGTTCGACGTAAAGGCTGTTGTCGTCGCGTGCAATACGGCCTCGGCCGCCGCGCTCGAACAGCTCCACGCGGCGTGCCCGGTGCCGGTGATCGGTGTAATCGAGCCGGGCGCCCGGGCGGCAGTGAGCGCGACTCGATCGGGTCGAATAGGTGTGATCGGCACGGTCGGCACGATCCGGTCGGGTTCCTATCAAAACGCGGTTGATGCCGAGGCCCGCGAGCGCGACCGCCCCGTGCAACTCACGTGTGCCGCGTGCCCGGGCTTCGTGGAGTTCGTCGAGCGAGGCGAGACCGATTCAGAGCAGGTCCACATCCTCGCGGAACGGCTGCTCGCGCCGGTCGTGTCGGCTGAGGTCGATACTTTGCTGCTCGGCTGCACGCACTACCCGTTCCTCGCCCGCACGATCGGGGAGGTCATGGGACCCGACGTCGTGCTCGTGTCATCAGCCGACGAGACCGCGTTCGCGGTGCGGGCTTTGTGGGACTCGCCGCGTGGCGCCGGTCGGGCGGGCGAACACCGGTTTGTCTCGTCGGGCGACGCGGAGTGGTTCGCCGCCTTGGGCGAGCAATTGCTCGGGCCCGAGATCCGTGCGGTGGAGTCGTGGGAATGGCCCGCGGAGGCTGCTGGCCCGCAGTAGCGACCGCAGATCGGTCATGGCTGTGGTGCGGGGTCGTCGGTAGCGGGCGGTTAGCGTGGTTCGTCGTGACCACTACGAATGTCGTGTCGAGTTGTGTTGTTGTGCGGGGTCTTGACTGCCTGCGGGGTACGGACTGCCTGCGGGGTCAGGACTGATGGCTTTGAGCGACACGCGGCGAGATGGGCGTGCGTCGGGCGACTTGCGCCCGTTGCAGTTTCATCGTGACTTCACGGAAATGGCGATGGGTTCGGTGCTCGTGTCGATGGGCCGCACCCGAGTGTTGTGCACGGCCTCTGTGGAGACCGATGTTCCCCGGTGGATGCGAGGAACGGGCAAGGGGTGGGTGACGGCGGAGTACTCGTTGCTGCCCGGCTCAACCAGCGAGCGGGCGTCTCGCGAGGCCGCCAAGGGCAGGCAGTCGGGTCGAACCCAGGAAATTCAACGGCTCATCGGCCGATCGTTGCGCTCGGTCACGGACTTGCGTGCGCTGGGCGAGGTGCAGGTGACGCTCGACTGTGACGTGTTGCAAGCCGATGGCGGCACCCGGACGGCGTCGATCTGCGGCGCCTACGTGGCGTTGCACGACGCGTGCACCCGGCTCGTCCAACAAAAGATCGTCGCTCGCCACCCCTTGATTGCGGGCTGCGCGGCGATTTCGGTCGGCATTGTCGACGGCACTGCTTTGCTCGACCTCGACTACTCCGAGGACAGCCGCGCCGAAGTCGACATGAACGTGGTCATGACCTCGGCTGGGCAGTTCGTCGAAGTGCAAGGCACTGCCGAGGGCCTGCCCTTCGGACGTGGCGACCTTGACTCGTTGCTCGATCTGGCCGCGGCGGGTATTCGTACGATCCTCGACGAGCAAGCTGCGGTGGTTGCATCGGAGCCGGCACCGCGCGGGTGAGGTGATGTCGTGCAGGTAGTGCTTGCGACGGCCAATCCCGACAAGGCGCGCGAAATCGAATCGATCCTGTCGGGGGCGGGAATCTCGTTGCTCCCGCGGCCGCCAGAGGTGGCCGAGGTGGCCGAGACGGGTGCGACGTTGGAGGCCAACGCGCGACTCAAGGCCCGTGCGTTGTGTGCGGCAACCTCGATGGCGGCGCTGGCCGACGACACCGGACTAGAGGTCGCGGCGCTGGG
>CAZWPY010000037.1:0-25970 GCA_964635475.1 uncultured Acidimicrobiia bacterium | reverse complement strand
CGCGCTGGAGGTGTTGACCGACCCGGCGCGTGCCGAGATCGTCGACGTTGTGGTGTGGCGAGACGGGCCAGACGGCTATGGCGCCGCCAACGCCGGGGGCGAAGTCAGCTTCCGCCGTCGCAACGTCGGCACTGGCTGGGTGTTTGATGTCGAGGTGGTAGCGGGCGCGAACCCGTTTGCCGACCAATCGACTGATCGGTTTGTCGGGCTTGCCGCCGAGATGGCCGGCAAATATCCCCGGCAAGCCGACAACTCCTACCCGTACGCGTACGAACAAGTTGCACAGCTATTCGACTCGCCTGACGCCCCCGACCTGTGTGTGATCCACTCGGCGCGGCACAACTGGGAAGACCACGGCGGTGAGCGAGGCGAACATGGCTCACTCGATCTGATCCAGTCGCGAGCGCCGTTCATCATCGGCGGAGCGGGTATTGCTCGCGCCGGGGTAGTTGATCGCCACGCGCGGCTAATCGACGTTGCGCCGACTGTGCTCGCGCTGCTCGGGGCTGGAGCAACGAGCGCCGGAGTGGGGCTGAACGGCTCAAGCCGGCCCGACGCCGTGCTCGCCCGCCAAGACGGTGAGCCGATTGCCGACGTGCGAGATCCTGCCGCAGCCGCGCCGCAACGCGTGATCGGGATCCTCTGGGACGGCTGTAATCCCAACGTTTTGCTCGACATGGTCGCTCGCGGTGAGGCGCCCAACGTCGCTCGACTCATCGAGATGGGCCAAGCCTTTTCTGGCGGGGCGCTGGCGTCATTGCCCACGATCACGTTGGCGAACCACACGTCGATCCTTACGGGCGCGCAGCCCGGTCACCACGGGATCTTGAACAACGCGTGGTGGAGCCGGCGGCTGGGTCGCCAGGTGATCACCAACTCGCCCGCCACATGGCCGCAGTCGATGGAGACACTGGATGCGAGTGTCGAGACGATTCACCAGGCGGTGCACCGCAACTGGCCCGACGCGCTTACGTGGTCGGTCAACGAGCCCTGCGACGTCGGCGCCGACTACTCGACGTTCGCGGTCATCCGCGGCGGCGAATTGCCTCCGTTCCCGCCCGAGGCAGCCGAGCTTCCGCATGCAACGGAGCGGTTCGTGCGACCGGTCAAGAGCTACCGGTTGTCGAGTCGGATCGACCAGACGGCGGTGGATCAAGCGGTCGCACTGATCGGCGGCCATTACCGGGACCAGGACTGGCCCGCACCGCGTTTTGCGTGGATCAACTTCACGTTGACCGACGCGGCGTTTCACCATGGCGGACCGCATAGCGACATCGCGCGCGCGTCGATTGCTGACTCCGACGGGCGTTTGGGCGAGATCTTCGCCGCCGCCGAGGCCGCTGGCTGGTGGGACACCACCGCGTGGGTGTTGGTCGCTGACCACGGGATGGAGGACTCCGACCCGACCTGCACGGGTGACTGGGACGAGGCGCTGCGGGCGGCTGGTGTGCAATTTCGTGACGAGGCGTACTCGTTTATTTACCTGGGCGACTTCTCGGGTAGTGACGGGGCCGGCCACACCGCCGCCCCAGTGTCTGCGCTTGAGGCTGCGGTTGGCCTTGATGGTGATGGCCGGGAGGGCGTGTGAGCGGTGAAATTGGGGTGCCCGAGCAAGCGATCGTTGCATTGGCGTCGCCCTCGTGGCGCGCTGGATGGACGAGTGGCGAGGTGCGCGCGGCGTTTGCCGACGCCGCCGATGCAGTGGTCGAACTTGTTTCGCGACCCGAGGTGGGCCAGCGTTGGGACGACCCAAGTGCGCTCACCGACATGACGATCGGTGCGCTGGCGGCCCACGTGTCTCGGGCAGTGCTGTTGGTGTCGGAGTATGCCGACGCGCCGAGCCCCGCTGAGGCCGCGTACGACGCGCCCGGCTACTTCGCAGTGCTCACCGCCTTGGTTGATCCTGGCAGCGAGCTCAATCGCGGCGTTGCCCAACGTGCTCGCGAGTCGGCGGCGATCGGCCACGAGCGACTCGTTGAGCAAGTCGACAGCGCGGCCCGTGACGTGCGCGAGCGGCTGGCCACCGAGCCCGCGGCCCGGGTCGTGTCGGTGATTGGAGCAATGTCGCTCAATCTCGACGACTACCTGTGCACACGATTGGTGGAGATCTGCGTCCACCTCGACGACTTGGCCGTATCGCTCGGCGACTCTGGGGCAGTCCTGCCCGATGCAGCCGCACAGATCGCAACGGCCGTGTGTGTGGAGATCGCGGCCCGCCGCAACGGCCGGCTCGACGTGTTGCGTGGTCTCACCCGTGCGGAACGCTCCATTCCCAGCGGGACCGGTCGAGCCGTCTTTCCTGTGTTCTAGGCCGAACCGGTTGCAGCCGTGCGTCAAGCCGACATGCCACTTGACACTGAGTTTTTTTCTTTAGCTTGCGCGAAACCAAGTGTTGGGAGGTCCCGTGAATCTACTGGAACATCTGTTTCCGGAGTCTGGATCACCATCAAGCGCTGAGGCAGGCGCGGTGATGCGGAAGCTGCGAGCCGTCGTGATGATTGCCTGCTGGCCGTTGTTGGCTCTTGGGTTGACCTGGGGAGCGAGTCCGGCTGGCGCGTATTGCTCGGTGCCCGGCGGTTGGTTTGCGCCAGTCACCGGAATCGGCATCAACATGGCAATGACGTCAAGCGTCGAGCCATCGTGGTACGACCAGCTCCTGTATGGCGCAGCCGAGTGGGTTCAGCTTCAGGACTCAACCTTCGATATCCAGTTCTTTGCGGCCGGTCAGTGGCCCTTCGGTGCCGGCGGAGCGCACTCGAACATCTATTCCGTGGACTTCGCTGCCTTCGGCTGGGAGGACGAGCCGGGAACCATTCCTGGCGTCACGATCCTCTATGACCAGTTCGGAAACCACGTGTATCCGGAGAGCGTTTGGAGCAAGGCGAACGTTGGCCTCAACTCGCGTTTCAAATGGAACGGGATTATGGACCAAGCGAACTCGATGGCTGACTTGCAGACCGTCTTCGGTCACGAGGTAGGTCACGTGGCAGGACTTGACCACCCGGACGAGAATTGGCTCGCCTGTGACGGCGTTCTGACGGGAGCAGAGCTATTGGCAAGGATGAACCCGCGGTGGGACCTGGATCATTCGATCAATGCGGATGATCTCGCTGGCATGCAGGCGAGGTACTGAGGTGGCACGGCGAGGCGCATGGACGGTGGCGGTCGCGGCCGCCGCGTTAGTGGGGGCCGGGGCAATCGCGATTGGCGGGGCCGAGGGTGCTGGGAAATCCGGCGCAGCGAAGGCGCCGGTGGCTCAGTCCCGAACGGAGCGATTTGCTACCTACGAGACGCCGCAGGAGCTCTTGCGGGTACGCAAGTACCTCGACATGGTGACGCTTGAGGTCGGGACGATCTCCGAGGAGCGTTCCACACCTGTGGGGCCAGGCGGCTTCTCTCGTTCGTATGTTGTGGTGAGTGGTCAGGTCGTTGACCCGCTCGTGAGCGGACTGGCTGGCGGTTCCGAGGCTAAGGCGCTGTGGCCGACTTCGGAGCCGGATTCCGGTGCGCCGCCGGGCCGAGCGAGTGTTCCCTTTCACAAGGGCGACAGGATTGTCGCGTTCCTTGCGAGCGCGTGGCCCGAACAAAAGCCTATTGGTCGGTGGCTCACCGCGGCGCTGATGACGGTCGATGGCTCGAGCGTGCAGCGCGCGGCCCCGGACGGCACATACCCGGAACAGAGGCTCGCTGACGTGACTCGGGCGAAGGTGCAGGCGACTCTGAACGAGCTGGTAGAGCTGGATCGCAAGTATCAGCCCGACCGGCGAGCACGAGCCGCGCTCTACGAGGCGGCACGGGAGAGGGTTGCGGAGTACAAGGCGACTTATGTTCCCGCCGGTGAACCTCCGGCCGGTTACGTGGCCACGAGTGCTGTTGTAGCACCCATGGGGGACGACTCGGCCTCCAGCCGCTCGACCGGCGAGTCGAGTTCCACGTCGGTCGCGTCGTCTTCGGAAAAGGCCCCGTGAGTGAACCGGCGGCGATCCTCGTCGCTGACCTGTGCGCCCTGGTCGGCCGGCTAACAGGGCGGGAGGCCAGGGCTGGGAGCCGTGCGTCGGAGCTCGCCTTGGAGTCTATGGACGTCGTTGAGATCGTTCTGTGGCTTGAGTCGCGAGGAATTAGGCCGAACGCGTCGGTGCTGAGCCGGGACTTCATGCTGGCAGACTTGCTTGAGGAGCGCGACTAACTCGTGCGTGTTGGACGCTATTGCAACATCAGGCCGCTTGAGGCTGGTGACGAGCCGCACCTCTATGCGCTAACGACGTCACCGGGTGCTCAGGTCTCGTGGCGTTTTCGCACCAGGCAGCCGACGGTTCGCGAGTTCGTCGAGTCCTTGTGGAACGGGGTTTTGCATCAGGTGGTGGTGCTCGAAGGTGGAGCCGTGCGTGGCCACGTGATTGCGTACAACCCGGACCTAACTGCAGGTTGGTGTTACCTGGCGGTGCTGGCTCACGACGAGCTGCCGCGAGGGGTTGTGGTCGAGGCAGCGGGAATGTTTCTCGCGGAGCTATTCGATCGGTGGCCCCTGCGTAAGGTGTACTTCGAGGCCGACTCGTTGAATTTGGGAGCGATCGGCCAGGGCGTGGCATCGTTCGCCGATGAGGTCGGCGTCTTCCCGAAACATGTATTCAGGGGTGGCGAATTTCGTGACGTATCGGTTTACCAAATCACGCGCGAGCGGTTCGATGATCAGATTCGCCCGCTCTTGTCGCCGTAGGTCTCCCGACTGAGCGAATCACACGCGGGTGAGGCCTTGGCTGACGGGGCGGACCACCGCGACTGTCGCGTCGAGCCCGATGGCGTGCACGTTGGCGCGCATCTCATCGGCGAGGTCGCGGGCGGCCGCGCCACGGCACAGGCCGATGAGGGTGGGTCCCGCGCCCGACCACGCGGCACCGAGTGCGCCGGCGCGCACGAAGTCGTCGAGGATCTGGCGGGCGGCGGGGAACAACTCGGCGCGGGCGTCTTGGTGAAGAAAGTCCTCCATCGCCGCGGGGTGCCACGCGTCGAGGTTGGCGAGGCTGGGAATCAACAGCGCGAGCCGGCCGAGATTGGCAACCGCATCGGCGCGTGACACGGCGTCGGCGAGGGCGGCGCGTGCGTGGCTGGTCGCCAACGAGATGTCGGGAATCACCAGTACGCAGCGCAGATCGGGGTCGTAGGGGAGCGGTCGCCACGCCGGCCCCTCGGCAGTAACAGTGGCCCCGACAAGTCCACCAAACGCGCTGGCGGCAGCGTTTTCCGGGTGACCCTCGAACTCGACCGCGACTGCGAAGGGGTCGGCCGCTCCCGCAGCGGCGGCGGTTGCGACCACGAGCGCGGCCGAGGAGCCCAGGCCACGAGCGGGCGGGATGTCGGAGTTGATGTCGATGTGGACCCGCGTGTGGCCCAGGACCCGTTGGCACACGTGCGCGGCGAGATTGTTGGCCGAGTCGACATCGAGACGTTGGCCGGAGCTTGTGATCGTGAGTTCCTCGGCTGGCGAGACCGACACGTCGCACCACACATCGAGGGCGAGCGCGAGGCAGTCGAACCCGGGTCCGAGGTTGGCTGAGGAACCGGGAGCGCGGAAGCGAGCCATTTGTTTACGGTAGTGGAAGCAAAAGAGCTCAGGCATGATCTCGAGATGACGGGTGCTTCTGAGGTTGGTCCGCTGCGTGGCGTTCGTGTGGTCGAGTTCGCGGGGCTCGGGCCAGTGCCGTATGCGGCCACGCTGCTCGCCGACATGGGCGCGCAGATCATCCGCGTCGAGCGATTGGGACGTTCAGTTGCCCGCTCGCCGAGCATGCTCGATCGGGGTCGCACGATGGTGGAAATCGACCTCAAATCCGCCGAGGGTGTGCGTTGCGCGCGGGCGCTGTGCGCCGCGGCCGACGTGGTGCTCGAGGGCTTTCGTCCTGGCGTTGCCGAACGCCTTGGCGTCGGGCCCGACGAGCTTGGCGTGGGCACGAATCCCCTCGTGTACGGGCGCGCGACCGGCTGGGGACGCACGGGCGCCGACGCGCACCGCGCCGGTCACGACCTCACGTATTTAGCTCGCTCGGGGGTCCTGAGCATGCTCGGCCCGGCCGACGGGCCGCCGAGCGTTCCCTTGCAGCTGTTGGCCGATTTTGCCGGAGGTGGGGCGATGTTGGCCCTTGGCGTGTGTGCCGCCCTCGCTGGGCGCGGGGCCAGTGGTGTCGGCCGCGTCGTGGATGTCGCGATGGTGGATGGCGTCACCCACTTGGCCGGCGTCTACCACGCGATGGATGCGATGGGCCTGTGGCGAGCGCAACGAGAGGCGAACGTCTTCGACGGCGGAGCAACGTTTTATGGCGTGTACGTCACCTCCGACAATGCGTTCGTGGCGGTCGCGGCCTGGGAGCCAGAGTTTTACGCAGAGCTCCTGTCGCGCCTCGGCCTCGCTGGCGAGCTCAGCGTGAGTCACCAACACGACCACTCCAGATGGGCGCACGACAAGGCAGCGATCGCGGCCGTGTTCGCCGACCGACCGCTGTCGTTTTGGGTCGACGAATTCGCGGGCAGCGACGCGTGTGTGGAGCCGGTTGTGTCGCTAAGTGACGCGAGGATGTGGCTCACTCGTCATGGCGCGATTGTGGATTCACCGACCGAACCGGTTGTCCCGTGGCCGGCCAGCCCGGTCGCGAGCTGGGCCGCTGGCGAGCCGAGCGCAGCAGACCGAGGCGCGACTCGTCGTGTTCTTCTCGACAGCGGAGTAGCCGACGACACGATTGCCGAGTGGATTGCCCGCGGAGTCGTCGGCCCCTGAGGTCGACCACGACTCAGTGGTCGAGGGAACGGAAAACCAATCCCGTTGCGGGTTTTGGGTAGAAGTACGTGGACTTCTGCGGCATCCGTGAACGGGCGCGGGCGGCCTGGTCGATCTGCGCGATTGTGACCGGCCGCAAGATCAACCCGAGCGCCGCTTCGTCGCGAGCGACGGCGGCCGCGACACGAGCGGCATCGTGGTGGTAGGCGACGCCGAGTTCACAGTGGCGCAGCGCGACAGCGACGTGGGCGGCGTCGGTGTCGACGACCTCGCCGTCGGCCGCCTCGGCCCGCACCGCATCCAGCAGCTGCGGCCGCGGAGACATCAACCATGTGGTTCCGTCGCGGTCGATGGCCACCACGGCGCCGCGATCCACCGCCAACGCGGGCAACGTATCGGCGGCGACGGGGCTGTCGCCGACGCCTTCAGCGATGTCGTACCAGTCGCGCAACGCCGCCAAGGCGGCGCTTGCCGTGAGGTCAGAACCGGGTGCGACGAGACGGTGGATCGGGCGGATATCGAGTTGATCGGCGGACAGCTCGACCACAAATGCCATCAACGCCGTCGCCCCCTGGTCGCCATCGCCGCGTTCTGCCAGGTAGGTGTTGGCTGTCTCAAAGCGGTGGTGGCCATCGGCGATCACGATCGGCGCCGAGCCGACAGCGGCCGCGATAGCGGTCACGACACCGGGCTCGGTCACGCGCCACAGCCGATGGTGCACGCCGTCGGCGTCGGTAACTCGGGCGACGGGCGGTCCTGGCAGCTCGCACAGGCCCGACCAACCTTGCGCGAGCGACAGCCCCCAAATCGGCGACGTGTTGAGTCGTGTCGCCCGGATGAGGTCGAGGCGGTCGGACTTGGCCTTGGGAATCGTGCGTTCGTGGGGGAGTAGGTCCCCGCTGCCGGGCTGCTCTACCGTGAGCGCCCCGATCACGCCCGCGGTTTGCTGTGGACGCCCGAGCGCGTCGTGGTAACCCATCCGATAGACGTAAAACGCTGGTTCGTCGTCGAAGGTGAGCACGCCGTCGTGAATCCAGCGCGCGAGAGTCTCGGCCGCGGCGGTATAGGGATCCGCGCTGTCGGCGTGTGCGACCGGAAGTTCGATCTCGATGCAGTTAAACGGCGAGCGCTCGACCAGCGTTTGCCGTTGGTCGGGGTCGACGATGTCGTAGGGCGGAGCCACGACGTCGGCGAGTCGCACTGTGGACTCGTCGTATCGCAGCCCGACGAAGGGGGAGAAGGTCGGCATGGCGCTGTTTTGCTAGCACAGCTAGCGGCAAGACTCGTCGTGTGCGGGTGCTTGTGGATCTCGACGGCGTTGTGTGGTTGGGCGACGACGCGATAGCGGGGAGCGCGGCGGCGCTTGCCGTCTTGGCCCGCGCGGGTTGCGATTTGTGGGCCGTGACCAACAACGCGGCCCCGACTGCGGCGCAGTATCAGGCGAAGTTGCGCCGGATGGGCTGTGCGGGCGCGTTTCCTGCCGAACGGGTGCTGACATCGGCACACGCGGCGGCCGGGCTGGTCGAGCCAGGCGCGGAAGTGTTGGTGTGCGGAGCGGCTGGCTTACGTGAGGCCGCGGTCGCCGCGGGAGCTGTTGTGCGAACGGAAGGTCCTGTGCGCGCCGTGCTGGTTGGCCTCGACCCGGAGTTCAACTACGAGCGGCTGACGGCGGCGGTGCGAGCGGTGTTGAGCGGGGCGACGCTGATCGCCGCCAACGCCGACCCGACCTACCCGACGCCACACGGTCCGGCGCCGGGTGCGGGGTCGATGCTCGCAGCGATCACGGCGGCAACCGGTGCGTCGGCGGTGATCGCTGGCAAACCCCATCCGCCGATGGTCGAGCTGGTCCGCTCCGTTGTTGAGTTGGGCCCCGACGATTGGATGGTCGGGGATCGGCGCAGCACCGATGGCGAATTCGCCCGCTCGCTGGGTGTGCGGTTCGCGCTCGTCGACAGCGTGGTGACCGAGCCGGCGGAGCGCGGCGACCTGGAGCCCGCGGCGGTGGACACGAGTTTGGCCGACGTCGTCCCGCTAATCCTCGAGCGCACTCAGTAGTGCCGCGGCACCCACTCGTGTGCGTACGGGTCTCGCAGCACGCCGGGTGTGCCCGAGGGTCGTGAGGCCGAGCGGGGTCGCCGTGCGCGCATGATGAGTCCGACCACGACGCCGAACACGAACCCCCCGACATGGGCTGCCCACGCCACACGAGCGTTGCGGTCGATGAAGAACTGGCTCACGAACCACAACGCAAGCCAGCTGCGCGCGCGGATTTGTACGGGCAGGATCAAGAACAGCGACTGGATTGGTGCGTTGGGGAACAGCACGGCGTACGTGCCCATGACCGCCGCGATCGCTCCCGACGCACCCACGACGGGGATTGCCGAGTTTGGCGAGATCGCGATGTGCGCGGCGGCCGCGACGAGCCCGCCGGCCAGGTAGAACAACAGGTATCGGCCCGGGCCCATCGCGTCTTCGACGTTGTTGCCAAAAAGCCAAAGAAACCACATGTTTCCCAGCAGATGCATCCACGACCCGTGTAAGAACAGCGACACGATGAGCGCGAGGTAGATCTGCTTGTCGGGAAACGCCTCACGCCCGATGGGCCGATCCGTACACAGCTCGCCGCCGCCCGCGAGCGACGCGCGGATTTCCGGCACGCTCAACGGCCGACCTTGGGTGATCTCGCACGGAATCCCTGCTCGTTCGTAGGTGAACTCGATCGAGTCCGACGAACTCGATTGCGGCTGGACGAACACGAAGGTCGTTATGCATGCGACCATAAACAACATGGTCACGATCGGCCGGCGTGCGGCCGGGTTGAGGTCCCGCAAAGGCAACACAGAGGTCCACGGTACAGACCGGTGGGCTGCAAACTTTCACAAGCATTGCGCTTGCAAAAGTATTCGGTTACTCTGCGTTCATGGCACAGAACGACACCTGGAACAACTTCCTGGCCGTAGGTCAGGCTTTCGGCGAGCAGACCGTTGCACGAGTGCGCGAGCTGGTCGAAGAACTCACTAAGGCCTCCGAGGAGCGCCGTAACCGCGTCGAGTCGATGGTCGACGACCTCGTCGACCGCACCCGCAGCCGGGCCGAAGAAATGGCCGAGATCGTCAAGGCGGTTGTCGAGGATCAGCTGAGCACGTTGCGCGAGCGCCTCGAGCGCATCGAGGATCGCCTCGGCATCGACTTGCCGGGCATCGGTGGATCGGCTGAGCAGACGGTGCGCGCCGCCGCATCGAGCGCCACCGCGGCGGCCAAGAAGGCCACGGCGAAGGCTCCTGCCAAGAAGGCCCCGGCCAAGAAGGCCGCGACGGCCAAGGCTCCGGCCAAGAAGGCAGCGACTGCCAAGGCCCCCGCGAAGAAGGCCGCGAGCACGACCGCCAAGGCCCCCGCGAAGAAGGCAGCCGCCAAAAAGGCATAGGCAGTCGCCAAGAAGGCATAGTCAGCCGTCGGCGCTGAGCAGGCAGTGAGGTGACGCGACGTCGCCTAGATGTGGAGTTGGTACGGCGTGGGCTGCTTCCCAGTAGGGAGGTCGCCCGCGCCGCTATCGCGTCGGGACAGGTAACTGTCGGCGGCGCCCCTGCGCTCAAGCCGGCGCGCTTGGTGGATGCCGGCGAGCCAATCGAACTGCACAGTCACCCCCGTTTTGTCGGCCGCGGCGGCGAGAAGCTCGACGCAGCCCTCGATCGTTTCGCGATCGACGTGCGCGGGCTCTCATGTCTCGATGTCGGCGCGTCGACAGGAGGCTTTACCGACTGTTTGTTGTCACGTGGCGCGTCTGGCGTGTGTGCGCTCGACGTCGGACACGGTCAGTTGCACCCGCGAATTCGCGGCGACGAACGGGTACGAGTCGTCGAGCGTGTCAACGTCCGCGATCTGTCCGGCGCGGAGATGGTGGCACTCGGCGGACCGTGGCCGCTGGTGGTGGTGGACGTGTCGTTCATTTCGCTCACGTCGATCGTTGGGGTGTTGTGTGACTGCGTGCGCCCGCCGGGCAACGTGGTCGCGCTGGTCAAACCGCAGTTTGAGGCGGGGCGAGCACACGTGAGCGCCGGCCGCGGCGTCGTGCGCGACCGCTCCGTGTGGGCCGAGGTCTTGGCCACGGTGGCCGATGCCTGGGCCGCCGCGGGCGCGACGGTGGTCGATGTGATGGCGTCGCCTCTTCGCGGCGGCTCGGGCAACGTCGAGTTCGTGCAACGTGTGAACGTCGGACACGCTGTCGCTGCCACGGTGGATACTGAGGCGACAATCGTGCGGGCGATCGAGGAGGTGAGCAGCGAGTGAGTCGGGTCGTGCAGGTCGTTCATGGTGAGCGTGAACGAGCGCGGTCGTTGGCGGCGCAGTCACGCGAGTGGCTTGTCGAACGCGGTCACGACGTTGTCGACGTCGCGGCGATCGACGTTGACTTTCGAGCCGCGCCCGCTGCCGCAGATGGGGCCGACCTGGTAATCAGTTTCGGTGGCGACGGCACGATGTTGCGCGCCGTGCAGGTCGCGTTGTCGCAAAACGCGTTGGTGTTGGGCGTCAACCTCGGTCGACTCGGGTATCTCGCCATGGTTGAACCCGATGCACTGCTGGCCGCGCTCGAACACGTCCTGGTTTCTGGAGCGCGGGTAGAGGAGCGCATGACGCTGGCTGTCTCGGTCGAACGGCCGGGGCACCCCGCCGAGTTGGTGACCGCGTTCAACGAGGCCGCGGTCGAAAGGGCCGAGCCTGGTCGGACAGTCGGTCTCGCGGTGTCGATAGGTGGGGAGTTTTTCTCGCGTTACACCGCCGACGGCATGATTGTCGCCACTCCCACGGGCTCGACGGGTTACAACCTTTCTGCTGGCGGCCCGATCGTGTCGCCGCACGCGTCGATGATGGTGATGACGCCGGTTGCGCCGCACTCGCTTTTCGATCGGTCGTTGATTCTCACGGCCGACGACGAGATCGTGATCGAGGTTGTCGCCGAGCGTCGTGCGGTTGTGTCGATCGACGGCCTGCGGGTTGCCGAGCTGGCGGGCGGCGAACGTGTCCGTTGTACGCAAGGCGCACGGCCGTTGCGGCTGGTGCGTGTTGATGGTCAGGGCTTTCATCAGGTCCTGAAGACAAAATTCCAGCTCGCGGATCGGTGAGCGACAGTGTTGGTCGAACTCTGCGTGCGAGATGTGGGCGTGATCGATGCCCTCGACCTTGAGTTCACGCGGGGCCTGGTCGCGGTAACGGGCGAGACCGGTGCAGGCAAAACGCTCGTCGTCGACGCGATCGACGCGTTGCTCGGCGGCCGCGTCGACCCTGTGTGGGTCCGCCCTGGCGCCGAAGCGGCGAGAGTCACGGGGCGATTCGACCTTTCGCCGACCGCGGGCGGCGAGGTGGTGGTCGAACGGCTGGTCCCCGCAGTCGGCCGTTCGCGTGGGTATATCGACGGCCGGCCGGCCGCAGTGGGCGCGCTCGTTGAACTTGGCGCGACGCTGGTCGATCTGCACGGCCAGCACGCGCACCAGTCGCTGCTGTCGTCGGCGGTACAACGCGAGTCGTTGGACCGTTTTGGAGGAGTCGACGTCAGTGGGCTTCGAGCAGCGCGAGCGCGCCGGGCAGAGGCCGCCAAGGCGTTAGCCGCGTTGGGTGGCGACGAACGCGAGCGGGTGCGTGAGCTTGATATCGCCCGTTTCCAATTGCGTGAACTCGACGACGCGCACGTTGAGTCCGCTGATGAAGACGATCGACTGGCCGCGGAGGAGGTGTTGCTCGGTCGAGCCGACGAACACCGCCGCGCCCTCGATGAGGCGTACCGGCGCTTGAAGGCCGACGGCGCAGCGCTCGATGACTTGCGGGCAGCTGGTGCCGCGCTCGTCGGATTCCCCAGCCTGCACGCGCGGGTGGCCGGGGCGGTCGCGGAACTCGACGATGCAGCCGATGCAGTGCGCGAGGTGCGCGAGCAGCTCGACGCCGACCCTGATCGCCTCGGCAAGATTCGGGAGCGGCGCCACACGTTGCGCCAGTTGCGCCGCAAGTACGGCGACACGTTGGCCGAGGTGCTCACCTTCGCCGACGAGCTGCGCCGTCGCGTCGCAGAAATCGAGAATCGTGAACAACTGGTGGCCGACGCTGAGCAGTTGTTGAAGTCGACGACACGCGACGAGGAGGTCGCGGCGGAGTCAGTACGGCAGGAACGTGAACGATGCGCACCCCGCCTTGCTGCCGCGATCGAGGCGCATTTGCCCGAGCTCGCGCTCGCGCGGGCGCGAATGCGTGTGTCGGTCGGCGGGGTCGCGGGCGAAGACGTCGTCTTCGAGTTCGCGGCCAACGCGGGCGAACCGTTTGCTCCCCTTGCCAAGGTTGCCTCGGGCGGCGAGCTTGCCCGGGTGATGTTGGCGACCCGGCTGGTGTTGGCGCAGGGCCCGCCCGTGTTGGTGTTCGATGAGGTCGACGCCGGCATCGGCGGTGAGGCCGGGCGCGCGCTGGGGGCGGCGCTCGCGCGTCTGGCTCGTACCCACCAAGTGTTTGTCGTGACACATCTCGCGCAGGTAGCGGCCTTTGCCGACCAGCACTGGGCGCTCGAGAAACACGAACACCAGGGCCGCACGGTGACGCGGGCTCGTGCGGTGCACGGCGAGGATCGGGTGACCGAGTTGGCTCGGATGTTGTCGGGTACACCCGAGTCGTCGGCCTCGCGTCAGCATGCTGCCGAGCTATTACGAACGGCGAACGTGTCGTGACCGAGGACGTTGCGTTGTGTCGTGGCGTCGCCCGTGTCGATGACCGCACGAAACGTTTGATCGGTCGGTTGCAGCCCGGCGACGTCGCGGTGATCAAACACGACGACATCGACCGAGTTGCCGCCGAGGGTCTCGTTGAGGCGCGGGTGGCCGCAGTGGTGAACTGCGATCGGTCGATCACCGGTCGTTACCCCAACGAGGGCCCCCGTTTGCTCGTCGAGGCGGGCATCGTTTTGCTCGACAACGCTGGCGACTCGGTCATGAACATCACCGAAGGGGCCGAGTTGGCCATCGGCGCCGACGGCTCGTTGCTGGTCGATGGCTCGGTCGTGGCCACGGGCGAAGTACTCGACGCTGAGCAAGTTGAAAGCCGTATGGCGCTCGCGCGTGCGTCGCTGGGTGATGAGATCGAGCGTTTCGCGACGAACACGTTGCGTTACATCGCGCAAGAGCGCAACTTGGTCACCGATCAGCCGAACGTGCCCGATGTCCGTACAAAAATACGTGGCCGACATGTATTGGTAGTCGTGCGCGGGTCGGCCTACAAGGACGACCTCGACACGTTGCGCGCCTACATCCGTGAGCTACGTCCCGTGCTGATCGGCGTCGATGGGGGAGCCGACGCGTTGATCGACGTCGGGCTGCGGCCCGACATCATCATCGGCGACATGGACTCCGTGAGCGACGGCGCTTTGCGCTGTGGCGCGGAACTGGTGGTGCACGCTTACCCGGGCGGGAAGGCCCCCGGGTCAGAGCGGCTCGACGAGATGGGACTACGCCACCATCGATTCGAGCTAACGGGCACCTCAGAAGACATTGCGATGTTGTTGGCCTACGAGAAGGGCGCCGACTTGATCGTGGCGGTCGGAACACACGCGTCGATGGTCGAGTTTCTCGACAAGGGCCGAGCGGGAATGGCCTCGACGTTTTTGGTCCGCTTGCGGGTTGGGCCGATCCTGGTCGACGCCAAGGGAGTGTCGAAGCTCTACCGATCGAGCGTGTCGCGAGGCGACATCTTGTTGCTGCTCGGTGGGGCATTCATTCTGATGCTGGCCGTGGTTGCGGCGTCGGACTCGTTGCGGCTGTTCCTGCGCAGCCTCTGGACCCTGCTGACCGGATAGGGTCGACCGAGCATGGTGAATTTGCGATATCACATCGTATCGATAGTGGCCGTTTTCTTGGCGCTCGCCGTCGGCGTCTTGATGGGCGCGACAGTGATCGATCAGGGCATCGTCAACGTGCAAAAGACGAACCTGTCCACACTTGAGACTCGCCTGGAGGATCGCCGCGCACGAGTGCGCGAGCTCGAGGCCGAAGTCGAGGATCACAATGAGTTCCTCGACGACATCGAACGACCGGCGGCCGCGCAGCTGCTCGACGCGGCGGTCTTGGTTCTTGCGATGGACGGGATCGAGAAAGGTCCGCTTGAGTCGTTACGCGCCGACATAGCTGCGGGCGGAGTCGACCTCGGCGTGGTGTGGTTCACCGACAAGTGGCCGGGTGACGATTCGGCAAAGGCGACGAGCGAGTTGCGGGCCGCGACCCCGGCGTGGGTCGACGATGAGCCCGGCGAAACCGCGCAACAGCGCACTGTTGCCGCACTGATCGACGAGATCGTCAGTGGCACGACCCCGAGCACGACGACGACATCGACGCTGTCGACGAGTTCTGTCTCGACCTCGCAGACGTCGCAGACCTCACAGACTGCGCAGCCCTCGCAGGCGGGTGGCGTGCCGGCCGTCACGAGCCAAACGAGCACCGCCGACAGCGTTGTGGTCCCGAGTTCGCTCGAACCGGTCCGGCGTGAGTCTGTGCTCGACGCGTTGGTCACGGCCGGGTTCGTCCGCATCGAGGAGGGCGACACAAAACGCGACGACGCAGGTTGCTCGCTGCGCGGCTGGTGTTTGGGCACGCTCGACCCGATCGGAGCGCTCGAAAGCGTGTCAGGTGAATCGTCCGCGACGATCGTGATCGCGGGCGGCGCTGGCTCGAAGGCCGCCGACCAACTCGTACCAACCTTGTTGGCTCAGGCCGTCGTCGACGTGGGAACAAACGGTTCGGGCCTCGTGCCCACGCCAGTGTTGGTCGAGTCGGCTGCCCCCGATGCACCGCAGACCCCGGCGGTATTCGTCGGGCCCGTTCGCGAGCACGACCTGGGCGACAAGGTGTCGACCGTCGACGACATTGGCGAGGTGTCAGGCCGTTTGGTTGCGCTGATGGCCATCGACGAGGTCGTGCACAGCGGTCGCGGTCACTACGGCACAGGGCCGGGCGCCGATCGGCGGGCTCCCGAGCCTCGCGGGTGAGCAGCGACGCCCACGCGCGCTCGATAGCCGCATGGAACTTGGCCTCTCGGATTACCGGGTTCGGGCGAGTCCTTGCGATCGGCGCGGTGCTGGGCAAAACCGACTTGGGCAACACCTATCAGTCGGCCAACATGGTTTCGACGGTCCTGTTCGAGCTACTCGTTGCGGGCACGTTGTCGGCGAGTCTGGTCCCTGAACTGGTCCGGGCCGGCCCCGAGCGAGAACGGCAGCTGTGCCGCTCGTTGGTGACTGTGATCGGCGTGGCGATGGCGGTGCTCGCGCTGGTGATGGCGCTCGCCGCGTCGCCGATCATGCGCGCCCTGACAGCAGCAGTCGATCGACCGGACGTGCGAGCCGAAGAGATCCGGCTCGGCTCGACGTGGCTGCGACTGTTCGCGCCGCAGCTTCTTGCTTACGGCGTCGCGGCGGTGGCGTCGGCCGCTTTGGCGGCACAACGGCGCTTTGTGGCCGCAGCCGCCGGTCCGTTGGTGAACAACGTCGTAGTGATGGCCGCGGCCGGCTTCGTCTGGCTGCAAACGAGGGGCGATCGCCTGGCCTTTCCGCTCGACACCGAGCCGACGCTCGTGTTGGGGATCGGCACGACGTTGGGCGTTGTGGCGCTTGCGGCCGTTCCGGCGATTGCGTTGGGGTGGAGTTGGCTCGCCCCCACAACGCGCTGGCGCAGCCGCGAGCTGGCGCGGATCTGGCGTGCGGGGGTCTGGTCGTCGGGGACGTTCGCGGCCTTTCACGTGCTTGGCCTCGCCGCCGTGGTCGTTTCGTCGCGGGTCCCGGGTGGCGCGGTCGCCTTTACCACGGCCGTCGCGTTCGCAGCCGTCCCGCACGCATTGGTGGTGCATCCGATTGTCACGTCGCGTTATCCAGGGCTGGTCGCGGCAGCGGCCGAGGGGACACAGCAATTTACTGAGGCAGGCCGATCGTTGGTCGCGAGGTTGCTCGGCTTCGTCGTGCCCGTGACCGGCGTTGGTGCAATTGCAGCCATTCCTGCGATGGTGGTTGTCACGTTTGGCTCGCTGTCAGACGTGCAAAGCGGCGTGCGCATCGGGCCCGTCTTGGCGATCTTGTGCCTTGGACTTGTCGGCCGGGCGCTGTTCGACAGCTTCCAGCGGGTCTCGTACGCGGCGAGCGACGTGCGATCGCCAACATGGGCCGCGCTCGTCGGATTGGGCGTAGCGGTGGTGGTCATGGCCGCGGCGTCGCGTATGTCGGCGCAGCGCTTGGTGTGGACGACCGCCGTGGGTTATGTGGCCGGCCAAATCGTGATGGGGCTGGGCTGCGTCTACGCCTCGTACCGTCGAGGTGAGCGTTTGGTCACTCGCGCGTCGTTGGTGGGCGCCGTGCGCTCGTTGGCTCTTGTTGCGCCCAGCGGGCTCGTTTTGTGGTTTGGATCATGGAATGGCCGCGCCGACGCACTCGTTGCCGTGGTCGGCATCGCGCTCGTGGCCGGGATCGGCTGGCACTTCACGCAGCGGCGGGGAAGTCCAACAGTGGCAGGGGTAGTCGATGGCTGACGGTGCCGCGTCGCGTGGTGGAGGAGTCGGTACCGTTGACTCGGTGACCCGTGTTGTTGCGATTGTGCCGGCGTTTCGGCGCGCCGACACTGTGGCCGACACCGTTGTCGCCTTGCTCCGCATCGTTGATCGGGTAGTCGTGGTCGACGACGGATCGGGTGACTCGACCGCCGAGGTCGCGCGGGCGGCTGGAGCAGAGGTCGTGGTCCTCGCGGTCAATCAAGGTAAAGGCGCGGCGGTCGCCGCTGGCGTGGCGGCAGCGCCCGACGCCGACGTCGTCGTGCTGCTCGACGCGGACATTGGTGCCACGGCGACGCCACAGTCGATCGAAAAGCTGATCGAGCCGGTGCGTGACGGATCGGCCGACATGACCGTCGGCGTGCTGCCGCCCGCAGGTTCAAAGGGCGGCTTCGGACTCATCAAACGCTTGTCGAGCGCTGGCGTGAAACGCGCCTGCGGGCTGCAGACCGAGGCGCCGCTGTCGGGGCAGCGGGCGATTCGTGGTGAGTTGGTCCGTTCGCTCGACTTCGCAGCGCGTTTCGGTCTGGAAGTTGGCTTGACGATCGACGTTGTTCGTGGGGGCGGGCGCGTAGTGGAAGTTCCGGTCGAGCTCGACCATCGACACACGGGGCGCTCCGTTGCAGGGTTCGCTCACCGCGCCCGGCAAGGGCGCGACATCGTGCGTGCGCTGTGGCCCCGGCTCACATCGGCGCGACAGCGGATCCTCGCGATCGTGTTGGCCGCCGTTGTCGCCGCAGTGGCGATGTGGTGGTCGGGCGGCAACTGGGAGGCTCGATCCACCACGCTGGCGGCGGGGAATCACCGGGTCGTGTTGCTCGGCGTCGCCAACCTGACGTTGGCCGACTTCGACAACCAGGATCTGCCCGCCTTACACGCCGCTTTGGAGCAAGGGGCCTTTGGGTCGACCAGCGTCAGGACGGTGTCGGGCGGCGCGAACCCTACTGAGGCGTACGCGTCGTTGGGTGCGAGCGCACGGCTGCGTGTGAGTTCCGCTCGGGCCGCCGACGTGTTCGGTGCGGGCGATGGCCCCGACGGTGCTGAGATCTTGGCGCAACGGCAGGGAGCCGAACCGCCGGCCGACGCCGAGGTGTTCGTGACCGGACTTCCCGCCGCGGTCAACCAAAACGCCGGCGCGCACGTTCCGAACACACCGGGCGCGCTGGGCGACGCACTGCACGCGGCCGACCTCCACACCGCGGTGGTGGGCGTCGGCGACAGCATCGACGCGGTCACTGGTGAGGTCACACTCGACCGACCGGCCGCGTACGCGGTGGTCGATCGCTCTGGCGTCGTCGACTTCGGCGAGCTCGACCGCGACACGTTGCTCGTTGCCGATCCAGGCTCGCCGGGCGGTTTGCGAAGTAGTCCCGCGGCGACGGTGGCCGCGACGACCCGCGTGTTGCAGCGAGGCGCCGACGTGGTGGTGGTCGATCCCGGGGACCTCGACCGGCTCAGGGCGGCCGGCTCGACGATGGCGCCCGCGGCGCGTACCGCAGCCCGCCGGGCCGCGCTCGATCGGCTCGACGAGACCGTTGCGCTCATGCGTGATCGTCTTCCGGCCGACGTTGCGCTGGTCGTGCTGGGGGTTACGCCGCCAGCGGGTGAGTGGCGCCTCACGCCCGCGGTCGTGCTCGGCCGATCGGTTGAGCCGGGCACCTTGCACTCGCCGGCTACGCGGCGAAGCGGCCTAGTGACCCTGACCGACGTCGCGCCGACGGTGCTACAGCTCGTTGGCGCGGATGTGCCGACAGCGATGATCGGCTCGCCGTGGAAGGTCGAGCCGCAGGCCGTCGATCTCGGCGACTTGCGCACGCTCGACCGCGACGCCGCGTTTCGTGAACGGATCTATTTCCCGATCGTGTTGGGTTACATCATCGGCCAAGCGCTGTTGTACTTGCTGTTGATGACAGTGATTGGTCGCCTCGGGGGAGTGGGGCGAGCTGAGGCCCTTGTGCGTGGCGTCGTACTGAGCGTGGCCGCGTTCCCCGTTGCCACCTTCCTGCTTCGGCTCGTCCCTGGGTTGGCCACTGCAGGTTCTGGCGTTGCGATTGTGGTGCTCGTCGCCGTGAGTGTCGCTATTGCCGCAGCGGCCTTGCGTTCGCGGCGGGGGCCCGTGGCGGGCCTCGGCGTGGTGTGCGGACTGACCGTGTTGGTGTTGACGATCGATATCTCCACCGGCGGCCGTTTGCAGGTCGCGAGCCTGCTGGGGTATTCACCACACACCGCGGGCCGCTTCTTTGGGATCGGCAACACCGCTTTCGCGGTGCTGACGGCGTCGGCGTTGATCTGGGCCTGCGTGCACGTTGCGCAAGCGCCGCGCCGCCTCGAGGCGTTGGTGAGCGCGGGAGCGGTGCTCGCACTTGTTGTGCTCGTCGACGGCGCTCCCGACTTGGGGTCCGACGTCGGCGGGATCTTGACGATGGTGCCGGTGTTTGGGCTAACGATGTGGGCGTTGGCGGGCCGACGGATTTCCTGGCGCACCGTTGCGATCGCAACGGGTGCGATGGTCGTGTTGCTCGCGCTCGCCACAGGAGTGGATCTGCTGCGCCCGGCAGCTGACCGGACCCACCTCGGTCGATTCGTGACCGACATCGTCAATGGCGACAGCTCGACGTTTCTCACCACGGTTCAGCGCAAGCTCGCGACCAACGTCCGCGTGTTCACTCGTTCGATTTGGACCTGGACCGTGCCGATCATTGCCGTGTTCGGACTCTTCATGCTCGTGTGGGACCGGCGCGGGCTGTCGTTGCTCCCGGCGCGTTCGCCCTACCGCATTGCCACCGTCGCTGTGCTAGCGGCGGGGTTGTTGGGATTCGCCGTCAACGACTCTGGTGTCGTGGTGACCGCGTTGATGTTCGTGTACGTAGCGCCGTTCCTCACACTTTTGGCCCTTGCCGAACAACCGGGTCGCCACACGGTCAACCGGGCCGGCACGCCGGCCGGGTCAGTTGACACATGAGTGCGATCGGCGCAGTCGGGGCGATCGGCGGTTTTCTTCTCGTTGGCCTCGCGGTGGGGGTAGTGGCCGAGCGGGGTTTACGTTCGACGCTCGCGGCGCCCGTGTTTGCCCGGACGAACTTTCGCCAACGCGACGTGGTGATCGGCTTGGGTCTCGTGCACGTTTTTGGTCTGCTCGTCGTTGCTGCGGTTGTGGCTGTTGGTTCTGCGGTGGCTTTTGACGTCGGCTCGCCGGACGGCGAGTTCGCTCGTTTCTACCAACGCGCCGCCACGTTTGGTTACCCAGTGGTTGTGGTGGCCAGCGGATTTGGCCTCCTCGGACTGCTCGATGATCTCGGTGCTCACGGCGACGCTCGCGGATTTCGCGGTCACCTCCGCGAGATGGCTAGCGGGCGTTTCTCTACGGGCAGCTTGAAGCTCGGCGGCGGTGGCCTGCTCGCCCTGGTCGTGGCCGCTGCGCTTGACTCTCCAACGGGAACTGCACGCGTGGGCGTGGTCGGACTGCTTCGAGACGCGTTGTTGATCGCCTTGGCGGCAAACGTCGCGAACTTGTTCGACCGGCGGCCGGGACGGGTTGCCAAGGTTGCCCTCGTCGTTGCGGGGGTCGCCGTCGCGGGTGGCTTTGCTGGCGGGATGGCCCCATCGACCGAGCAGGTGTGGTGGTGGCTGGCAACTCTGTGTGGATTGCTAGTCGCCACTTTGGCGCCCGACCTTGGTGAACGTGCGATGTTGGGTGACACGGGCTCGAACGTGATCGGTGCTGTGTTTGGTGTGGCGGCAGTGGCCACGTTGTCGGGAGTGGGCCGTTGGGCGGCCCTGGTGTTGGTCCTCGCGCTCAACGCCGCGTCGGAAAAGGTTTCATTTTCAAGGGTGTTCGACTCTGTCGCCGCGCTGCGTGCCTTTGATCGCTGGGGTCGCGAACCGCTCGACTGAGTGGCTGGGAAGCCATTCGTGGCGGGTTACGATGTTCTCCCGTGGCTCAGCACATTTTCGTGACGGGCGGCGTGACCAGTTCCCTCGGCAAGGGGCTTACCGGCGCCTCGCTTGGCCGACTCCTCAAAGCTCGTGGCCTGCGGGTCACGATGCAAAAGCTCGACCCCTACATCAACGTCGATCCCGGCACGATGAATCCGTTTGAACACGGAGAGGTCTTCGTCACCGACGACGGGGGTGAAACCGACCTCGACCTCGGGCACTACGAACGTTTTATCGACGAGTCGTTGCGGCGTGAGTCCAACGCGACCACGGGATCGATCTACCAAACGGTGTTGGCCAAGGAACGCCGTGGTGATTACTTGGGCAAGACCGTGCAGGTGATCCCGCACATCACCGACGAGATCAAGGCGCGTATCCGTCGGCTCGGCAGTGAAGACGTCGATGTGGTCATCACCGAGGTCGGTGGCACGGTGGGCGACATCGAGATCCTCCCGTTCCTGGAAGCGATCCGTCAGATCCGTAAAGACGTCGGCCGCGACAACGTGTGTTACATCCACGTGACGCTCGTGCCGTTCCTCGGCGCGTCCAAGGAGCAAAAGACCAAACCCACACAACACTCGGTGACCGAGTTGCGCAGCCGCGGGATCCAGCCCGACGTGATCGTCGCGCGTTCGGACCGACCGTTGTCGGCTGGGCTGAAAGCCAAGGTCTCGAACCTTTGCGACGTCCCTGAACGTGCCGTGATCTCGGCGGTCGACGCCGATCACCTTTATGAGATCCCGCTCGTGTTGGCCGACGAGGGGCTCGACAAGTACGTATGTGAGATCCTGCGTATTGATTTGGAGCAGCGCCCGCTGCAACTCGACGCGTGGGAGGCGATGGTCGACCGCCTCGAGGCGGCCACCGAGGTCGTTCGTATCGGCCTCGTCGGTAAGTACGTGCAGCTGCCCGACGCGTACCTGTCGGTGGCTGAGTCGCTGCAACATGGTGCGATCGCCAACCGCTGCCGCGTCGAGATCGACTGGATTCCCAGCGAGGAAGTGGCCGGCATGCTCGCCCCCGCGCGGCTCAACGAGCTCGACGGGATCGTGATCCCCGGCGGGTTCGGCGAGCGCGGCGTGGAGGGAAAGATTTCAGCCGCGTCGTTCGCCCGCGAGAACGGGATTCCCTGTTTGGGTCTGTGTTTGGGCTTGCAGGTGATGGTGATCGACTTTGCTCGATACGTCGCTGGTCTCGATGACGCGAATAGCCGCGAGTTCGCGCCCACCCAGCAGCACCTCGTGATCGACT
Source organism: uncultured Acidimicrobiia bacterium (assembly GCA_964635475.1). Taxonomy (GTDB): domain Bacteria; phylum Actinomycetota; class Acidimicrobiia; order Acidimicrobiales; family CAZWPY01; genus CAZWPY01. The sequence continues at coordinate 3,457 of CAZWPY010000037.1, read as the reverse complement.
TGATGGACGAGCAGCGAGATGTGGTCGACAAGGGCGGCACGATGCGGCTCGGTTCGTATGCCGCTCGCCTCGAACCTGGCTCGCAGGTCGCGAATTTGTACGGCGCCGAACTCGTCTACGAACGCCATCGGCACCGTTACGAGGTCAATCCCCGTTACCGGCGCCGCCTGGAAGAGGCCGGTCTCAAGTGCTCGGGCACTTCGCCCGACGACCGTTTGGTCGAGTTCATCGAGCTGCCCGGTCACCCGTTTTGGGTCGGGACGCAAGCTCATCCGGAGTTCAAGAGCCGGCCGGACCGTGCGCACCCGCTGTTCGCCGGCTTGGTTGCTGCGGGCCTCGAACGCGCTCGCGCCCGCGCCCCGCGGCTGCTCGACGTCACCTCGTGACGGTCACGGCCGTGTCGCACTCCCAGGGCTCAGGTCGTGGCATCCGCCAACTCGGCGAACACGTCGTGGCTAGTGGCGCGGTCGTGACGTTTGGCCAAGGGACGTTCCTTGATCCTGCGGGCAACGTTTTTCGCCGCGACATCGTGCGTCATCCGGGGGCGGTGGCGGTGGTCGCTGTTGCGCCCGAGGGCGCCGCGTTGGGTTCGGCGGGCCCCGCCGCGTGGATGGTGCGCCAGTACCGAGCTGCGCTCGACGCGTCGGTGCTCGAGATCCCGGCGGGCAAACGTGACGTCGTCGACGAAGCTCCGGAGGTGACGGCGCGCCGCGAACTGGAAGAGGAGCTCGGCCTCAACGCGGGACGACTTGAGTTGCTCAGCGCGTTTCATCCCTCGCCGGGCTTTTGCGACGAGTTGTGTTTCGTGTTCCTCGCGCAGGACCTCGTCGCTGGAACAGTGGATCGGCAGGGGATCGAAGAGTCACTGATGACCACCGAACTCCTGCCCTTCGCCGATCTCGATCGTTCGATCGAGTCGGGGGAATTGTGTGACGCGAAGTCGATCATCGGATTGCTGCTGGCCCGGCAGCGGCTCGGATTGGCCCAGTGAGCGCTCCGCGGGTGTTGCCGTTGACGGGGCGCGGCATCAAAGCACGCACCTCGTGGTGAGGCGAGCGCCGCTCGTGGCGCAGGTGCCGGAGGTCGCTGAGTTCTTGTCGTGGCTCGAAGTCGAGCGCGGTCGCAGCGTCAACACGGTTTCGGCTTATCGCCGTGACCTACAGACGTACGTGGGGTGGCTCGCGGAACAGGGTCACGAGTTGAGTAACGCCGACGAGACGATCCTCGCGACCTACCTGGCGGAGCTGCGCGGATCACGCGCGCCCGCCTCCGTCGCTCGGGCGTTGGCCGCGATTCGCCAGTTCCATCGATTCCTCGTCGACGAGGGTGTCGCGTTTACCGACCCCACCGACCACCTATCGGGCCAACGGGTTCCCGCGGGTGTGCCCAAAGCGCTGTCGGAGGACGAGACCGAGTCGCTGCTCGCGGCTGTGGCTGGCGACGATCCCATCGCGCGGCGTGATCGCGCGATTTTGGAGACCTTGTACGCCACGGGCATGCGGATCTCGGAGTTGGTTGGTCTGTCGATCGACGACATCGACCTCGACGCCGGATACGTGCGCGCATTTGGCAAGGGATCCAAGGAGCGCATCGTCCCGCTCGGTCGCCCCGCCCGCGACGCTTTGCGTGCGTGGTTGTCGAGTTCGGCCCGGGGCCTGTTGGTACCGGCGAGCTGGCAAACACGATCCGATGCCGACGCGGTATTTCTCAATCAACGGGGGGGCCGGCTGTCTAGGCAAGGTGCGTGGGCGATCGTCCGTCGTTATGGCGACGCGGTCGGCCTCGGGGATCGTTTGAGCCCACACGTCTTGCGCCACTCGTGTGCGACGCACTTGCTCGACCACGGCGCCGATATCCGTATGGTCCAAGAGCTGCTCGGTCACGCCTCGATCAGCACGACGCAGGTGTACACCAAGGTCGCGACCGAACGCCTCTGGCAGGTCTACGACGAGGCCCATCCGCGGGCCCGAGGCGCGGGAGCGCGGTCGTGATCGCTCCGAGCGACTTGTGGATCTACGCGGTCTTGGCCCCGTCGATCATCATCCACGAGGTTTCGCATGGCGTCGCGGCCAAGCAGTGTGGCGATCCAACCGCGGAGCGCGCCGGGCGCCTCACCCTCAACCCCATACGCCACGTCGACCCATTCGGCACAGTGATCCTGCCAGCGATGTTGGTGCTGTCGGGTGCCCGACCGTTTGGTTGGGCGAAGCCAGTCCCGGTGAATCCGAGCCGGTTTCGCAATCGCACCCGTGATTCGCTGCTCGTGAGTTTCGCGGGCCCCGCGTCGAATGTGGCGCTCGCGTGCCTGGCGGCGTTTCTGCTTCACCGGCAAGGCCTGGTTTCGGACTCGTCGGGCGTCTACTTCAACGGGGGATTTTGGACCGAGCGGCTCATCGAGCTGTTCCAAGTGAACGTGGTTCTGGCCGCGTTCAACTCCTTGCCGATCCCGCCGCTGGACGGATCAGCGGTGATCGAACCGTTCGTGCCCCGCGATCGACTGTCGCAGTGGTACCGGTTGCGCCAGTACGGCCTCGGAATTGTGCTGATGCTGACGCTCGTCGCGCCGACGCTGTTGGGTCGATACCTCGACGCCGCGTTACGTCTGGCGATTCGGGTGCTGTTCTGATGCTGCTGTGGCCCAGCTAGAATTGCGGGCCAGATTGCTGGGGCGGAGCTGGACTAGTCGGCAAGTGGGCGGAGTGAGATGAGAACTGTGATTCGCACGAGGGTTGCTGCCGTGGTTGTCGGCGTCATGAGCGCCGTGTCAGGCGTTACCGTCCTGACCGCGCCCGGTGCAGCGGCGGCCACAAGCGCCGAGACGAAAATCGTCGAAGCCCGGCTCGCCGAACTCGGCTACCTGCCCGGTGAAGTCGACGGCGTGTACGACAAGGCGACCGAAGCGGCGGTGTGGGCCTATCAGAAGGCGGCCAACGTCCCGCCGACTGGGAAGATCACCCCAGGATTCATCGCGAGCATCACGTTCAAGCCGATTTACCCGTGGCCGGCATACCCGACCGGCGGCGCGGACAGAGTTGAGATCAACCTCGATACCCAGCTGTTGGTGCTCTATCGCGACGGGCGGCCGAAGTTGGTGAGCCACATCTCGTCGGGCAACAACACGTACTACGAGGAACCGAACCAGAAGGTCCCGGGCGAGGTCAAGAAGGGCACCGCGGTAACGCCGACCGGCATTTTCCGCTTCTTCCGCTTCAAGCAGGGCTGGGAAGACGCCGAGCTCGGCCGCCTCTACAACGCCATATATTTCAACGGCGGAATCGCCGTGCACGGCTCGAACTTCGTGCCGTTGTACCCCGATAGCCACGGGTGTGTGCGAGTTCCCATGCACATCTCAGAGGTGCTGCCCACGATGGTGTGGCCCGGGCTCAAGGTGTATGTGATCGGCCAGCCGGTCAAAGTGAAGGGTCTGCCGGCCTCCTGAGGTTGCGCGTCGGCTTAT
>CAZWPY010000036.1:0-26025 GCA_964635475.1 uncultured Acidimicrobiia bacterium | reverse complement strand
AGTCGTGGACGTAGACGGCGCAGGGCGCGAGGATTCGCCGGTGCCGATCTATCGCCGCAGCCTCGTTGCCCTCGTCGTTACGACCGCGGTCGCGCTGGGAGCGTGCGGCTCAGACTCCGATACGGCCTCGGACGCCACATCCGAAAAGGCCACATCCGAAAGGGCCGCCGACAAGGCCGCCGACACGACGTCGGGCGCGGGTGTTGACTCCAGCGCTGGCAAGGAGAAGACCTCGGCGACGTCCGCGAAAGGCGACGCCGCCGCCACGATCGACCCGGCTTTTCGCAGCGAGACCTACTCCGTGGCCGAACACTGGTTGTGCAACCCCGCTGGCGACCTCGGTAGTTGCGACGTCGATCGTGATCTAACGGTGATTGCGCCCGACGGATCGACGACGGTCGAGAAGTTCGTTGCGGCCGCCGATCCGAACATCGACTGTTTCTACGTATATCCGACGATCAGCTCGGACACCACACCCAACGCCGACCTCAACCCCGACAACTCCGAGACCATGACCGTGGCCTCGCAGTTTTCCCGGTTCGGCTCGGTGTGTCGGCTGTTCGCCCCGGTGTACCGGCAAGTTCCGCTTGCGGCGTTGGCCGGTGCGTTTGGCGGACCGAGTCCGGAGTCGAGTCGACCGCAGCCCGACCGCGAACTGCCCTACAACGACGTTCGAGACGCGTGGCGGCACTATCTGGCCACCGAAAACGAAGTCGACGGGGAACGTCGTGGTGTGGTGCTGGTCGGACACTCGCAGGGCGCCGGTGTGCTCAGCCGCCTGATCCGTGAGGAGATCGATCCCAACGAGGATCAACGGGCATTGCTCGTGTCAGCATTGTTGGTCGGCGCGGCGGTACGGGTCCCGGCTGGTGCGGACGTAGGCGGCGATTTTGCCAACGTGCCCGCGTGTCGGTCCGTCGGCCAAACCGGCTGTGTGGTGAGTTACGCGTCGTTCCGCTCGACCGCGCCGCCGACCGAGGGCGCGTTTTTCGGTCGCCCGCGCGAGGGCGACGGTGAGGCGTTGTGTACCAACCCGGCCGCACTGGGAGGCGGGTCGGCCGAGCTCGACATGGCCCTCGCCGACCGGAGCCGGACTCTCGTCGATCCCGTTGCTGCGGCGGCGATCACCACCAGGTTTATATCGATGCCGGGGCTCTTGTCGGGTGAATGTGTGTCGAAGGGTGGTTACAACTACCTGGAAGTCACGGTTCACGGCGACCCGTCCGATGCCCGGGTGGACGACATCGGCGGCGATCTCACCCCGCCGTGGGGACTGCATTTGGTCGACATGCAAATTGAGATGGACAACCTCGTTGCGCTCGTGCGAGCCCAAGCGACTGCCTGGAGGACGTGACCGATATGACGGTGTTGGCTGGGGCCGACGTTGTGGAACGCGCTCGTGATCTGCGTGAGATCGAGGTGTTGAAGTATCGCTACGCACGACTGATCGACTTAAAACGCTGGGACGAACTCGGTTCCTGTTTCACGCCCGATGCTGTTGCTGTGTACGACGACGGGCGTTTTCGCCTCGAGGGTCGCGACACGATCGTCGCGTGGCTCGCGGAGTCGTTGCCGGTGAATCGGCCGAGCCTGCACATGGTCGCCCAGCCGGAGATCAGCTTTACCGGCCCCGACAGCGCCCGTGCGTCGTGGGCGCTTCGCGACGAGGTGATCGATGTGGCCTCCGACGTCACCATCCGCGGGGCGTCGTTTTACGACGACTCGTACCGCCTTGTCGAGGGGGCGTGGTACATCGACGCGGTGACGTACGTGCGTGTGTACGAAGAAATGGTCTCGCGCCGCGACGGCCGAGTGCTGCGTTTACGTTTCCTCGGCCAAGAGGGCGGCACCTCCCGCTAACACCTGCGAGCCGGGGGTGCGGGCGTCGCGCCATTAGCCTCGCTGCCGATGGACTTCGTGTGGCCGGAGAACCTTCACGCGTTGTGGCGTGAAGCCGACGAATTTGCCGACGAGATGTTGGCGCGTTTCGGACGGGCCAACGACTCGTGGATCAACGGCTACTCCAAACAGTGTTCAGAAGCGCTCGGTGCCCGGGGGTGGATCGGGCTGACGTGGCCCGAGCCCTACGGCGGCGGGCGTCCGCCGATCGAACGGTTGGCAATTGCCGAGCGGCTGATCGCGCGCGGCGTTCCGATCGCGGCAAGTTGGTTCGCCGATCGGCAAATGGGCCCGTGTTTGATTGCCTTTGGCACCGATGAACAACGAGAGTTGTACCTGCCCGACATTCGAGCGGGCCGATCCACCTGGTGCATTGGGATGTCTGAACCCAACGCGGGGTCCGACCTCGCCTCGCTGACGACATCGGCGCGTCGCGACGGCGATGAGTTCGTGATCAACGGGCAAAAGATCTGGACCAGCTTCGGCGAGACGGCTGATTACTGCTACTTGATCTGCCGCACATCGAGCAGCGACAAGCCGCACGAAGGATTGTCGGAGATCATCGTTGCGCTCGATTCGCCCGGAGTGGAGATCCGGCCGATCAAGGACATGACGGGCAACAGTCACTTCTGCGAGGTCTTCTTCAGCGACGTGCGAGTGCCGGTGAGCAACTTGGTGGGAACCGAAGGCGGCAGTTGGCGCCAAACCATGCGTCAACTTGAACACGAGCGAGGCGGAATCGACCGTTTGTTGTCGAACCACGCCTTGTACTTGGACGCCCGACGTGTGGCTGACACATCCGATCCACTGGTGCGAAATGCGATCGCCGAATTGGAGATCGGTTATCGGGTCGGCCGACTCCAGGTCCTGCGCGAAGTGCTCGGCCAAGCTCCTAAGGGGTTTTCGGCGGCGACCAAGTGTTTGTGCACCGAGCACGAGGTCCGTGTGGCCGACTTCGTCGCGCGGGTGCTCGGCCCGGCTGGCGCCCTATGGGATCAAACGGGCCGTGGGCTTTGTTACGCGCCGGCCTACACGATCATGGGTGGGACGTCGTCGGTCATGCGCAACATCGTCGCCGAGCGGATTCTGGGGCTTCCTCGATAAGGCACCCGGCACCCGGCACCCGGCACCCGGCGCCCGACGCCAGGTGGCGTGTTGGTGTGGCAGCCGGCTCGCGTTTGTCGAGCACCGATGCGGCGAGTAGGAGTGTGCGATGCCTCGACTGCGTCAAGTTCCTCGCTCGCCCGACAACGCGCCGATCGTTGCGGCGATGTATCAGTTCCTATTCGGCGATCGAGACCCGGTCGCCGAGCCGGGCACCACGTCGGGCACTCCCGGCGACTGGTGGACGGTGTTCGCGCTCGTCCCCGACGTGCTGAAGCACTGTGTCGATGGGTTTGCCCTCTACCGCGATCCGAACCGGCGGCTCGACCCGGTCTTGCGAGAACTCGGCCAAACACGGGTCGGCTGGGCGATCGGCAGTCAGTTTGTCTTCAGCCAACACGTGAAGAGCTGTCGCATCGTTGGCATCTCTGAATCGAAGATCGCGGCGATTCCCGGGTGGGCCGCCTCAAACGAGTTCACCGATGTCGAGCGCCTTGTTCTTGCTTACACCGACGCGTTGGTTTACGACCGTGGCCGGGTGGCCGATGGTTTGTTCGCTGCCTTGCGGGAGCATTTGAGCGACGAGGAGATTCTCGAATTCACATACATCGTGTCGCTCTATCTGATGCACGGCATCATGAGCCGCGCGCTACGAACCGAGTGGGACGACCGCGACGACCCGGTGGTGGAGGTCGAGACCGCGGCGGGCTTTGTGGATTACGACCGCCCCGCCTGAGGGGTTCGAGTCGAGCACCGTTAGACGCTGCGGATGAGCGCCGCGGTGCCAGCGGCGAGCGCGACGACCAGCGGGAACGGCGCGCGGCGCCACGTCGCGAGGCCCGCGACGGCAAGTGCCACGGCGCGTTCGTCGAACACCCACACCCGCTCGCGGCCAAATGTGGCGATCGCGATGAGCGAACTCAGCAACGCGACCGGCAGCAGTGGAGCGAGGCGATCGAGGCCGCCGATGGTGAGCCAACGTCTCGGGACGGCCGCACCAGCCTGCTTGGCCGCGGCGCACAGAGCCGTCACGATCAACAGGCCCGTCCAGCTCACGACGACGACCTAACGGCGAGGACTGCGGCGGCGCTGAGCAACACGGGCACGCCAGCGGGTGCGATCGGGTAGGCGACCGCGGTGATCACCAACGCGACCAGCGCGACCCTGCGGCCGGCTGGGGTCGCGAAACGAGGCGCGAGCAGGGCGAGGAATCCCGCTGGAAACACGACGTCGAGACCAAAACGCTCGGGGTCAGGGATGGCGTTGGCGCCGACAAAACCGATCGCCGTCCCCACGTTCCACGCCACGAACACGCCGAGTCCGGCGACGAGGAACGCGTGCCACGCCGTTACCCGAGCTCGGTCCTCGTCGACCCCGTCTGCCAACGCCGACTCGTGCGCCGCCGTTGCCACCACCGTCGACTCATCGATCGTGAGTTGCCCGGCCACGATGCGCGCCGCTCGCCGGTGGGGGAAGTAGTCGCGAACCGCCAAGCCGTACAGCGTGTTGCGCAGCCCCAGGACCGCGGCCGAGGCAACGGCTGCGGCGGTACTCCCGCCGTCTCGGATCACGGCCAAGTAGGCGAACTGTGAAGCGCCGGTGAACATGCCCGCGGAGAGGAACATTGCTTGTGCGAACGAAAAGCCGTCGGTTTGCGCCTGAGCGCCAAAGGCCATCCCGATAAATCCAACGCCGACTGCGACGAGTAGCCCGGCGCGGCTGGCGGCCGCGGCTCGGTTTGTGTGGGCCGCGTCGGCGTCGAGCGGGACGTCGGCGCCGCTCACGAAAGTCGGACGCGCCGCAAGAAGGTGTGCACCAATCGGCGGCCGAGTTCGGCCGAGCGGTCGAGGCCGGGCCGGACTGACTGGAGAACGGCGTCGGGTGTGCGACCGATTCCGGGTAGATCCGCATCGCCGGCGGCCCAGCGCGTGACGATCGTGTCGTCGACCTCAGGGTGGAACTGGATGCCCAGCGCCCGCCCGACGATAAAGGCTTGTGTGGCCGACTCCGTGCGAGCCAACACCGTTGCGTCGGCTGGGGCATCGAAGCGGTCGTAGTGCCATTGCACCCAAGGCCCCGAGGGGATCAACTCCGGATCGTCGGTCTCGACGTCGTAGAGCCCGACTTCTGGCACGGGCGAACGGTGTACGGAGCCACCCAGAGCCGTCGCCAGCAGCTGGCCGCCGAAGCAGATTCCCAAGATCGGGGTGTCGGCCGCGTGGGCTTGGCGCAGTGTGGTGATCTCGAGATCAACGAGCTCTGCCGCGCTTCGTCCGGGGATCGACCACTCCGATCCGAGGGAGACCACAAGGTCGAAGTCGCCCGTGGCTGGTGGCGCCGTGAGCGTCTCGCGCACGACGTTGTGCAGCGTGAAACCCTCGGCGAGTAACGCTGCGCCCACTATGCCGGGGTCGTTGTCGCCCTCGTTTCCGATCAGCAGTGCACGCACGGCACAAGTTTCGCGCCGCGCTCGTGTCGAGCTGAGTTGAAACACGTTCTACTCTCGCGGGGTGACCCGAGTGTCGCTTCGATACGACTTGCGCCGATCGCCCGAAGGAGCGCCGTATTCCGAGTTGTACTCGGCCGCGCTCGAGCAGATTCGTTGGGGCGACTCGCTCGGCTTCGAGAGCGTGACGTTGTCCGAACACCATTTTGCTGAAGATGGGTTTTTGCCGTCACCACTCGTGCTCGCGGGCGCGATCGCAGGGGCCACGTCTCGCATCGGAATCTCGATTTCCGCCCTGCTGGCGTCGCTGCACCATCCGCTGCGCCTCGCCGAGGATTTGGCCGTTCTCGACCAGCTCGCCCCCGGCCGGATCTCGGCCGTGCTGGGTACTGGCTATCGGCCCATCGAATTCGAAGCGTTGGGAATCGACCGAGCCGAACGTGGCGCACGCCTTGAGCGAGCAGTTGTGGTGATGCGCCAAGCCTGGACGGGTGAGCCATTCGATTTCGACGGTGTGCGGGTGCAGGTGCTGCCGACGCCGGTAACCCGCGGCGGACCGATGTTGTTCGTCGGCGGGTCAACCAGGATTGCGGCTCGGCGTGCAGCCAAACTCGGCGCCAACCTGTTGCCGAGCATCGACGACCCGCAATTGGCGGCCGACTACAAGGCGGCGTGCGAGGAGTTCGGCACGAAACCCGGCGTGGTGGTGTTGCCCAACCCGGCGCCGGTGTTTGTCCACGTCACCGAGGACCCTGAACGCGACTGGCAGATCATCGCGCCTCACGCGCTGCACGACGCGGCTACGTACGCCGCATGGCAAACGCCGGGCCAACGTTCGCTCGTGCATTCGTCGGCCACAACCGTCGAGGAACTGCGGACCGAAGGCAAATACCGGGTCGCCACGCCCGACGAGACAATTGCGCTCGCGCAGTCGCTCGGAGCGCACGCCACGTTGGTGCTGCATCCGCTGATGAGCGGACTGGCGCCTCGTATGGCCTGGGAAAGCTTGGAGTTGTTTGCTGAGCGGGTGTGGCCAGCAATTCGCCGCGGCAGCTAGGCGGGCCTCGTCCGCCCGCGGCGCTGCGGCAGAACTGCGGCGCAGTTGCGCAGCGAGAGGCCACAGTCGTGGCGCCAATAACAGACTTGGAGGACAGTCGTGTCGTCGATAAATCCCGATGCCCAGTACCGCTTGCTGATCGGCGGCGAGTGGGTCGATGGCGCGGCCGGCACCTACGACATCGTCGACCCCGCGAGTGAGGAGGTCGTCGGCCGGGCCCCGGAGGCAGACGTGGCCCAGGCGCACGCGGCTGCTGCGGCGGCTGCGGCGGCGTTTCCCGCGTGGAGTCGCACGAAACCAGAACGGCGTGCTGAGTTGTTGGCCGCTGCCGCTCGGCGCGTCGACGAGCTCACCGACGAGTTGGTGCCGCTCGTGCAAGCGGAGACCGGGGCGACCATGGCCGTGGCGCGCACCATGCAAGTGCCACAAGTCGCGGCCCGTTTCCGTCGTTATGCCAAGGGGGCAACGGAGCCGACGGTCAGCGCGCTCGAGCCATCGATCATGCCGAAGACGGCTCTGGCGCCAGCTGGATTGGTGAACGCTGTCGTGCGCCGCGCCCCGGTGGGGGTGGTGAGCTGCATCACGAGCTACAACTTCCCGGTCGTCAACATGGCGGGCAAGATCGGTCCCGCGTTGGCTGCGGGCAACTGCGTGATCATCAAGCCGGCCCCGCAAGACCCGCTCGGAGTGATTCGCCTCGTGGAGATCCTCGATGAGGTGGGGTTCCCGCCCGGGGTTGTGAACGTGATCACCGGGGCATCGCCCGCGCCGTCGGAGGCGGTCGTGAGTGCGCCCGAGGTCGACATGGTGTCGTTTACTGGGTCGACCGCCGTTGGCCGGCGCATCGGCGAGGTCGCGGGCGGATCGATGAAGCGGCTGTTGCTCGAACTCGGCGGCAAAGGTGCGTGCATCGTGTTCGACGATGCCGACTTGCGGCTAGCGATCGGCGGAATATCGAGTGTGTGGGGATTCCACGCGGGGCAGATCTGCACAGCGCCCACGCGGGTGCTCGTGCAACGAGGCGTGTACGACACGCTCGTCGGCGGGTTGATGAAGGCCGCCGAGCGAATGACGGTGGGTGACCCGCGTGACCCGACCACGATCGTCGGGCCGGTGATTTCGGGTGTGCACCGTGATCGCGTGATGCGTTATGTGAACTCGATCGAAGCCGACGGTGCCTGTTTGGCCGTCGGCGGTCCCCGCCCCGAGGGCGAGCGTGGCTTTTTCGTGAATCCCGCACTCGCCGTCGACTGTCGCCCCGATACGACAGTGATCCGCGAGGAAGTGTTCGGGCCGGTCGTGTCGGTGTTGGCCTTCGACGACGAGGACGAAGCGATCGAGCTCGCGAACTCGAGCGAATTGGGTTTGTTCGACTACGTATTCAGCGCCGACACAGCACGCGCGTACCGAGTGGCCCAACAGCTGCGTACCGGATCTGTGGGGATCAACTCGTTGCAGCGGCACCACGAAGCCGCGTTTGGTGGATTCAAACAAAGCGGCGTGGGCCGCGACGGTGGTTCGTACGGACTGGCCGCCTACAGCGAGTTGCAGTCGATCCTGTGGCCGAGCTGACGGCGACGGCGACGGCGACCGGGTCGAGCATCGAGGAGGGACTGAGATGAGAGCGATTGTTTTCGACGGCACGTCGGCGGCGTTACGTGACGACGTGGAGGTGCGCGATCCAGGCGACGACGAAGTGCTCGTGCGCGTCAAGGCCGCGGGGTTGTGTCACTCCGACGTGAGTGTGATCAACGGCACCATTCCGTTTCCGCCGCCTGTGGTGCTCGGTCACGAGGCTGCGGGCGTGGTGGAGTCGGTCGGTTCGGCGGTAACGGGGTTGGCCGCGGGCGACCACGTGGTGTTGAGCACGTTGGGCAACTGTGGTTCGTGCCCGGCGTGTGATCGCGGCAAGCCGACCCATTGCCGGGCCACGATGGGTCGTTTGAGCCGACCGTTTCTTGTCGGTGGGCAAAAGGCCTTTCAGTTCGCCAACGTCTCGGCCTTCGCGGAACGCACGGTGGTCAAGGGCCGCCAAGCGGTGAAAATCGACCCGGCGGTGCCGTTCGCGTCGGCCTCCTTGGTTGGCTGCGGCGTGATCACGGGCGTCGGCGCCGTGGTGAATCGAGCGCGGGTCGCTCCGGGTTCGACCGTCGCGGTGATCGGCGTCGGTGGCATCGGCTTGAACGTTGTTCAAGGGGCCCGGCTTGCAGGAGCGGGGCGGATCATCGCGATCGACGCGAACTCGGCCAAGACCGATCTCGCCGTTCAGTTCGGAGCAACCGACACGATCGTGGTCGAGGCGGGTCTCGACGTTGTCGAGGCAGTGAAAGGGCTAACCGGCAATGGCGTCGACTACGCCTTTGAGTGCGTGGGCGTGCCGGCGTTGATCGAGCAGGCGATCGACATGCTCGACTGGGGCGGCACGTGCGTGATCCTCGGCGTGCCCAAACTCGGCACGTCGGCGTCGTTTGTGGTGAACACGCTCTACAACGACAAGACGATCATGGGCTGTCGTTACGGCTCGGCGCGCCCGCAAGCCGATTTTCCGATGCTGGTCGACTGGTACCGCACCGGCCGGTTGCTGCTCGACGAACTCGTGACCGAAACGTTCCCGTTGGCCGACTTTGACACAGCGCTCGCCGCCCTCCACGAAGGCCGAGTAGCCCGAGCAGTCCTAACCCTCGACTAGCCGAGCGCCGCCCCCACCCCTTTGGGGGATCGCTCAATGTCTGCCGCGGGGCTAGGCCCTCCGTGGGTGGGGGGACATGACGGCGAGCCACTTGGGGCGATCGGCGGGTCCGGTGTCGATGGTGATGATCGAGCGGCCGGGCTGGACCGCCTCGCGAACCTCAGACGACGCGGGGCCGAAAGCCGCAGCCGTGGCGTGCAGGTCGGAACTCGTGAGGGCGAGCCCGAAAAACGCCGCGTTGCCGGGACTGGCCTCGGTCGGGCCGATCAGTTCCAGCACCACGTCGCCGAGCCACGCGAAGCCTTGGCGCAACGACGCCGCCGGCACGTCGCGCCAGCGACGGATCTCGATCCCCGCGCCGAGGAGGTCGCTTTCGGCGGCTTCCAGGTTTGGGTGCGAGACGACAACGTGGTCGATCCCGGTCACTCCGTTCGGGTGCTGTGGGTTCGCGTCACCCTCGCGGCCGCTGGAGCCTGCAAACTCTGGCGAGCGGGTAGCAGCGGGGGGAAGCCCGAGGAGATCGTCGGTCCCAGCTACCGACCACCCACAGACCCCGCGCTCGCCGGTTTGCAGTTGTATCCACGTTGCGCCGACCCACAAGCCGTTGCGCGTCGTGTCAACAGCGAAACCCCACGCGTCCCACTGCGCCGCGCTGCCGCCGACGGTGAGCGCCTGCAACTGGCGCGAAGTCACCGCCGGGTCCACGCTGCGATCCTCGCGCGGCATGGACCCGGCCGCGTCCCTGACTGGCGCCTGGCGACGAGCGGCCCAGCAACGCACATACGCCTTTTCAGTTGCGCCAGCTCACGCAAGCCGTTTCGCCGCCGACCATCGGCCGGAATTGGACCAGGTATCGCGTGCCCGCCTGGAGGAACACCATGTCTGACGTCGTTTGGACCGCGAGAAGCCATGCGGGGATCAGATCTGTCCCTGCGCGGATTTCACACCAATCTCCGGGCTGAATTTCGTCGCGGGGGAGCGAGCCGAGTGGGGCGAGCTCGTTGGGCCACTGCCGGGTCCTTGGTGTCGAAGGAGCGGCCCCTGATTGCGCCGTGAGGTCTGTGACGTGCATCGCGATGCGGTCGAAGGGCATCGCCCGTTGTTGTTCAACAACATAAGGGGCAAGGTTCGTGGCGGCATTCGAGATCCAGGTCTGCAAAGTGGCCAACTGGGTGAGGGCTTCGATCTCTGCGGCTGACATCCCCGGGCAGGGTGAGCCGATCCCGACACCCACCGCGGTGCTGCGTTGGCCCTCAAACACAAAGACTGTCGCCCCGAGGTCGCTGACGCATTGCCGCACGCCTTCCCAACGGCGAGCGGTCGTTAGGCCCGCAGCCGTTGCTCGTCGGCGAACTTCGGCGACTCCGTCGCTCGAAATACGCACCTGCGAGAAGGTTGGCCACGCGGGTTGCGGGTAGATCTCCGTTCGGACCTGGTTCTCCCAAACAACCCGGCCGTCGCCGTAGACCACCGCGAGCGGCCCGGAGCCCGGCCCGCTCGCGCTGGCGCCATAACCACCGCCGTAACGCACCGACAGCACCACGGTGTTGTCGATTGGCGGGGGTGGCGCGACGTCGTCGCAGGCAACTAGCCCCGCGCTGCTCAGCGCCACGACCATGACGATTCGTACCATGCGTTTCATCTGATCCCTCCGAGTGGCTGCGGCGCCGTAGAGCCGAGTGGCTGCGGCCCGGTAGGGCCGAGTGGCTGCGGCCCGGTAGGGCCTACTGGCTTCGGCCCCGTTAGAGCCGACTCGCTTCCTTGTCGCGTGCTGGGCTCGAAACGTTCCCCACCTCGATGCCGCGCCGTCGATGAGTCAACGCGGGTCCGGCAGCGGACGTGGCGGTGCCGGTACGATGCTCGGCGTTGTTGGCATCGGGGAAGTTGAGAGGGGAATAGCCAAATGGTCATTCATCGACGTGGTGTGGGGGCCATGTGCGGCCTGGCAATCGGCTGGGCGGTGGCGCTCATCGGTGTGGCGAGCCCAGCCGCCGCCGGCACGGTGTCGCTGTGTGGCGACGAAACGGTGACCGCCGCCAACGTGAGCGGTGCGCCGGGGTCGACCGTCACGATCAGCGCGACGTTGACGTTCCACGCGGACGACCCGATCCCCCTGTCCGGCGTGACCTGGGGCCCGGTTGCGATGTTGCTGCGGGTCCCGGTCCCGCTCACCATGGTGGCGGGGTCGGGCTCGACCACTTTCGTTCCTGGTGTCGCGAATCCGGCCGTTTACGAGAGCCCGCCATTCGTTGGATTCAGTTCGGTCGGAACATTTGCACAAGGCACAGGGGTCCACCTGCTGACCGGGACCTTCGACGTGCTGATCCCGCCGACGGCAACGCCTGGTTCGACACTTTTCGTGACCCTTCCGTCTAATGGCGTGGCATTCAATGTCACTCTCAGCGACGGGAGCATTTGGGGCCTCGTGTGCGTTATCGACGGGTCCAACGTTGTGGCTTCAGTCCAGGTGACGGCGCCGACGACGACCACGACGACGACCACCACGATCCCGGGCGCTACTACGACAACCACGACCTCGACATCGTCGGTCGGCTCAACCAGCACGTCGCTCCCGGCGACGAGTGCCGCGACAACCTCGGTGGCAACTACAGCCGCCACGACCACGACGACCTCGGCTGCTGAGCCGATGGCCCGGGACTTCTTCAACGCTGTCCTGGCGGGGCCGCCCGCGCCCAGTCGCACGACGTCGCTGCTCGCGATCGCCTCGGGTTCGGCCGCCACCTCGGCCCGTGCCGTGGAGCCCACGCCGCCGGTGGCGCGGCCGATTCCGACTACGCCCGCCTTTACCGGCTAACCGTTCTTCCGACTCAACACGGGCGTCTCGCGCCTACGGGTTGGAAACACTCTCGTTGGTCTGCCCGCGTCGACGCGCGCCCTGTCGCGAGCTGGGCCGACGTCAGCAGTACGTCATGGGCAGCCAGTGATGAGCAGCCGGTGGTGAGCTACGGGCGAGTAGGGGCGACCACACGAAATATCACTTGCCTATCGGGTGGGTGATAGCTAAGCTATCGACGTTTCCGTCAGATAGCTATCAAAGGAGGCCACGATGCTTCTGCGTTCAGATCCATTTGCCGACTTCTTTGCCCTGGCCCGTCCGGACGTGGCCACGCCCAGCGCCGGAGTAGGTGCGATGAGCGCCTACCGCCACGGCGACGTGATCACCGTCGAGTTCGATTTGCCCGGCGTTGATCCCTCGACCATCGACGTGCAGGTCGAGCGGGGCGAGCTTCGACTGGCGGCGCAACGCCGGTCAGCAGCGCCACAAGGCGCGCGTTACCTGATCAAGGAGCGCATCGACGCAACTGTCAGCCGCCGTGTGATGTTGGGCGACGTACTCGATGTGGAGCACGTCGACGCCGAGTTCAAAGACGGCGTGTTGACCCTGCGGATCCCGCTGCGTGACACGGCCAAGCCACGGCAAATCTCGGTGCGTCACAGCGGAGCTGATGAGGCAGCGGAGCTGTCGGTCGAGACGACAGTGACGGGTTCGGCGGGGCCTGCTAGTCCGAAATCGTGAGCCCGTTTCGGGCTGAGGAATCGGGAGGGGGCGCGGCAACTCGCGCCCCCTCCCGTCGCGATTGGCGCCGGCGACTTGAGGACCCCGATGAGCCGCTGTTCACGGTGGCCGTTGCCGCCGACTTGTTGGATCTCGACACCCAGGCCTTTCGGCGGCTGAGTGACGCTTTCGACCGCAGCGACTCGCGCCCGTCGGGCAATCAGCGGCGTTACTCACGAAACGACATCGCTCGCCTTGCCGACGCGATCGAGCTGATCGCGCAAGGTCACGCACGCCGCTCAGTGGCGACGATCCTCTTGCTGACCGCGCGGCTCGAGGGCCGGTGAGGGCGCGGCGAGGGGGCGGTTCGGCCGTCGCTGTCCATCGGAACGAGTCCGCCCCGCGCCGGCGAACGCCTCATGACCCCGGTAGTCGCGGCGACACGATCGCGGTAGGGTGCCCACGCTTATCCCCACGCCGGGAGAGACCAACGTCCAAGCCAGGGCGTTGGCGCCGAAGGAGCAACCGCCCCGGAATCTCTCAGGCACCCGGACCGGCGTGGACTGGCGACTCTGGAAAGCGGCGTGCCGCACCGAAGGGGAAAACCACACGGCGTCGTGGTGAAGCTCTCAGGTTCCACGACAGAGGGGGCATCGTTCTCGATCCGTGAGAGGTGCGTCGTGGTTACGTCTGGCAATTCAGGCGAGTCGGTCGACTCGCAAAACCCGTCGTGGGCCGAACTTGTCGATGAGGCGAGTTTTGTTCGGCGCCACATTGGCTTGAGCGAGCTCGACAAGGCGGAGATGCTGAGCGCGTTGGGGCTCGAATCGATCGACGAGCTGATTGCCCAAGCGCTCCCGGACGACATTCGCACCTCACGCCCGCTCGCCACCGGTGACTCCACGCCCGAACACGACGCACTGGCCGCGCTGCGCGGCTTTGCTTCGGCCAACGAGGTGACGACGTCGTTGATCGGCATGGGTTACCACGACACGATCACGCCACCAGTGATCCTGCGCAACGTGTTGGAGAACCCGGCTTGGTACACGGCCTACACGCCGTACCAGCCGGAGATCTCGCAGGGCCGGCTGGAGGCGTTGCTCAACTTCCAGACGATGGTGAGCGAACTCACGGGCCTCGACGTGGCCAATGCGTCCATGCTCGACGAGGGAACTGCCGCGGCGGAAGCGATGACGTTGTGCCATCGGCAGAATCGGACGTCGGCCAACACGTTTGTGGTCGACGCCGACGCGCATCCGCAAACGATCGCGGTGCTCACTGGGCGGGCAGAGCCGCTAGGGATTGCCCTTCGCACCGTCGACTTTGCGACCTCGGCGATGGCCGACGTCGACCTCACCGACGCGTTCGGCGTCCTCGTGCAGTATCCGAGTTCGACGGGTCGCATCGATGCGGCGCAACAGATTCGTGACTTGGCTGCACGCGTTCACGAAAGCGGCGCGTTGCTCGTGATGGCTGCTGATCCGCTCGCCCTCGTGCTGCTCACGCCACCCGGCGAACTTGGTGCCGACGTCGCTGTGGGCACGACGCAGCGGTTCGGGGTTCCGCTGGGATTCGGCGGGCCCCACGCTGGTTACATGGCAGTGCGGGAGGCGCTGGTGCGCTCGTTGCCGGGGCGCCTGGTCGGCGTATCGGTCGACTCGGCGGGCCGTTCGGCGCTGCGGCTGTCGTTGCAGACCCGTGAGCAACACATCCGTCGCGAGAAGGCGACGTCGAACATTTGCACGGCCCAAGTCCTCTTGGCGGTGATGGCGGGCCTCTATGCCGCCTATCACGGCCCCGATGGCTTACGACGTATCGCCCGTCGCACTCGCCGGCTGGCCAACCTGAGCGCCACGCGCCTGCGCGACGCTGGCCACGACGTCGTCCACGACGTTGTGTTCGACACGGTCGCGGTTGCCTCGAGCGACGCGGCCGGGATCGTGGCTCGCGCGGCCGAGGCGGGGATCGACCTACGTCTGGTCGGCTCCGACATGGTGAGCTTCTCGTTTAACGAGACCTCCACGGTGGAGGTGGCGCGAGCCGTACTCGACGCTTTTGGCGTGGCGGCAACAACCGCCGAACTGACGGCCGAACTCGACGGACCGGCTCCCGCGCTTCCCGATGGCTCGAGCCGGACGTCGCCGCCGCTGTCGCACCCGATCTTTTCTGCCCATCACACAGAACATTCGATGTTGCGTTACTTGCGGTCGCTGGCCGACAAGGACCTCGCGCTCGATCGCACGATGATCCCGCTGGGCAGTTGCACGATGAAGCTCAACGCCACGGCCGAGATGATCCCGATCACGTGGCCTGAGTTCGCGTCGATCCACCCGTTTGCCCCAGCGAGTCGCACGCGTGGCTACGTGGCGATGGTTGCGGATCTCGAAGCCAAGCTTGCTGAAATCACCGGCTACGACACGGTGTCCGTGCAACCCAACGCGGGTTCGCAAGGCGAGCTCGCGGGCCTGCTGGCCATCCGCGGTTACCACCAAAGCCGCGGCGACGAGCAGCGTCGCGTGTGTCTGATTCCGTCGTCGGCGCACGGCACCAACGCAGCGTCGGCCGTGATGGCAGGGATGCGTGTTGTGGTGGTTGCGTGTGATGAACGAGGCAACGTCGACCTCGACGACTTGCGTGCCAAAGCGGCCGCTGCTGGCGGCGAGCTCGCGGCGGTGATGGTTACCTACCCGTCGACGCACGGCGTTTTCGAAGCCGGCATCACCGAGTTGTGCGCGGTGGTCCACGAACTCGGCGGGCAGGTCTATGTCGACGGCGCGAACCTCAACGCGCTGGTCGGCCTCGCGCGACCTGGTGAGTTCGGCGCCGATGTGTCGCACCTCAACTTGCACAAGACCTTCTGCATCCCCCACGGCGGCGGCGGACCCGGCGTCGGACCCGTGGCCGTGCGCGCCCACCTCGCGCCGTTCTTGCCTGGCCACCGCGCTGCGCAGAGCGCCGACGTGCGCGAGCGCTCGGCCCCGCCCGTGTCGGCCGCGCCATTCGGGTCGGCCGCGATCCTGCCGATCTCGTGGATGTACATCACGATGATGGGCGGCGAGGGTTTGCGACAGGCCACGGAGGCCGCGATTTTGTCGGCCAACTACTTGGATGGGGAACTGCACGACTCGTTCCCGGTCCTCTACCGAGGCGCACACGACCGGGTTGCCCACGAGTGCATTCTCGACGTTCGGCCGATTACCAAGGCGACGGGGGTGACGGTCGACGACATCGCCAAACGGCTGATGGACTATGGATTCCACGCCCCGACGATGAGCTTTCCGGTCGCGGGAACACTGATGGTGGAGCCGACCGAGAGCGAGCCGTTGGGGGAGTTGCAACGTTTTGTGCGAGCCATGCGGGCCATCCGCGCCGAAATCGACGCTGTCGGCGCCGGCGAGATCTCTGTGGCGCAGTCGCCGCTTCGTCACGCGCCGCACACGGCCGCCGATGTTGTCGATCCGCAATGGTCACGTGCGTATACGCCGGCCGCGGCGGCAGCGGCGTCGAGTCGCCAACTGCTCACCAAGTACTGGCCCCCCGTCGGCCGTATCGACGGCGCGGCTGGAGATCGCAACTTGATGTGTTCCTGTCCGCCAGTGGAAGCCTTCGCGGAGTAGGTGAAACCGCCGGCTCGGGCGCCATCTCCGCCGCGACCTGGGCCGATTCATTAGCGTCGCTGTGTTGCCCGCTACCGTGAGTAGAGGCTCGAAGCCAAGGAGCGTGTATGGAATTCGATGAGGGCGCGCAGCTCGACACATCTCAGATCGACGACCAGCGTGGTCGTGGCGGGATGGGCAAGGTCGTGCTCGGCGGCGGCGGCCTCGGCATTTTGGGCGTCGTGTTGTTGCTGGTGATCAACATGCTCGGCGGCAAAGGCGGCGGACTCGGTGGGCTCTCGGGTCTTGAGGACGTCATTGCCGGACAGGCTCAGTCCCAAGACGCCGGCGACGCGCAGAACCAAGAGGCGACCGAGCAACTTGGCGAGGTTTGCAAGACCGGAGCGGATGCCAGCGCTCGTGACGACTGCCGCATGGTTGCGGTTGTCAACAGTGTGCAGGCCTACTGGGACGACGAGTTCACACGCTCGCGCCTGCAGTACGAGGAAGCGCCGACGAACTTCTTCACCGGCTCGGTGCAGACCGCTTGTGGCGCCGCGAGTTCGGCAGTCGGCCCCTTTTATTGCCCGGGCGACAAACAGGTCTACATCGACCTCGAATTCTTCAAGGACCTGCAATCACGGTTTGGTGCACAGGGCGGGCCGTTCGCCGAGGCGTACGTGATCGCGCACGAGTACGGCCACCACGTCCAGAACCTCCTCGGCACCGAACGACGGGTCGGTAACGATCGCCAGGGTCCGCAGAGCGCAGCTGTGCGCCTCGAACTACAGGCCGACTGTTATGCCGGGGTGTGGGCCTACCACGCCACGACCACGCCTGATCCACAGTCGGGCCGACCGCTTATCACTGACTTGTCAGACGAGGACATCGCTGAAGCTCTCGACGCTGCGTCGGCTGTGGGCGACGACCGGATTCAAGAGCAGATGCAAGGCCGTGTGACGCCCGAGTCCTGGACGCACGGATCCTCTGCCCAGCGGCAAAAGTGGTTCAACGTCGGCTACCGCAGCGGCGACGCGGATCGGTGCGACACGTTTAGTGGGCAGATCTGACGTCATTGGCCGTCGCTTCGACGAAGGTTGCCGTCAGGTCTGCGAGCGCCGCTGCGCGCAACTGTTCCAACGCGGCATGACCGCGCGAGGTGACTTCGTGCCAACGTTCACGACCGTCGTAAGGATTGGGGACACGGCGGATCAGCCCGTTGTCGCTCAGCCGCCGCGTGCTGCGCGTCGCGCTCGGCTTGCTGATGTTGGCTTCGTGCGCGATTGCCTTTTCCGCTCGGCATGGTCGGCGAGCGATCTCGACCAGCACCCGCGCGTCGCGGGGTTGAAGTGCATAACTCGCGAGCACCGACGCGCCGTTGTGCGCAGGGCCGAGTTCGTGCAGCGTGAGGGCTGTCGCCAAAGCGTTCCGGTAGTCCATGGCGTTCCCCTTCCGCCGCGGTGTCGTGCGGGCAACCTACCCGTTGCCGTCACGACGATGTCGAGGCAGCGCTGCTCACGGCCTTGCTCTCGTGGCCACGTCGCGGATGTTGCTACGTTCGGGTACATATGCGCCGCTTGACGGGTCTCGACGCGAGCTTTTTGCACCTCGAGACGCCCACGATGCACATGCACGTGGTGGCGATGCTGGTACTCGATACGACCTCGATGCCGGGCGGGTACCGCTTCGAGGTGCTGCGCGACACGTTTGCGAATCAGGCGCGGCGGGTGCGGCTGATGCGTTCGCGTTTGATGGAGGTGCCCTTCGAGCTCGGCCAGCCGGTCTGGGCGGAGGAGGCCGACATCGACGTCGACAAACACGTAAAACGCCTCGTGCTCACTGGCGATACGTCGTGGGATGCCGCCGAGCGTGCTGTGGGTGAAATTGCCGGCCGGGCGCTCGACCGTTCGAGGCCGCTGTGGGAGTACACGCTGATCGAGGGGCTCGACGACGGCCGTGTGGTTTTTGTCGCCAAACTGCACCACTCAATCGTCGACGGGGTCTCCGGTGCCAACGTCATGGCCAAGCTGTACACGGCCGACGCGGGTGCGTCAGACAAGCCGGCCGCGGTCCGAGAGGTCGAGCCGCCGCCGTCGCGGTGGAATCTGTTCACTGACGCCGTTGCTGAACAAGCCCGGTGGCCGCAGAAGGTGGCCAAGGCCATCCCGGAAGTGGTGAGCGGCGCGGCCGGTCTGGTCGGGTCGTTACGTGACCGAAGCGGCGGCGAGCCGTCGCGAGGGCGGGCCAGTTCGGGGGTGGGAGCGCCACGAACCTCGTTCAACGGGACGCTGTCGGCTCTTCGTTGTGTGGCGACGGGCGGCGTGGCACTCGACGAGGTGAAGGCGATCAAGGACTCGCTCAACGCCCGCCGCGAGGCCATCGACGCTGAGCGGGCGCCGGTACGGCTCAACGACGTCGCCCTCGCGTTGTGCGCGGGAGCCGTCCGCCGCTACCTCGATGACCGAGGCGAACTGCCAAATCGCCCGCTTACGGTTGCGTGCCCCGTGTCGGTTCATGGTGACCAACGTGCGGCCGACGTCGGCGGCGTGAATCGATTGGCCGCAATGTTCGTCACGCTCCCCGTTCACCTTGCCGACCCCTTCGAGCGGATCGAGGCCGTGCGGACGTCGAGTTCTGGCGCTCGCGCGACGCTCGACTCGATCGGCGGGCACCAAATGATGGTCCTGGCCAACCTGGTCGCACCGTGGGCACTGCGGGCCGGCAGTCACCTGTATTCACAGTTCAAGTTGGCCGATCACCATCCGGTGGTCGCCAACTTGGTGTTGTCGAACGTTGCCGGGCCGCAATTCGACTTGTTCCTCGGCGGCGCGAAGGTGGAGCGGATCCATCCCTTTGGTCCCTTGCTCGAGGGGTCGGGGATCAACTTGACCGTGCTCAGCTACGGCGGACTGCTCGGCGTCGGATTTATGGCGTGTCCGAAGTTGGTGCCCGAGCCGCGCAGCCTGGTTGACGCGTTTTACGCGGAACATGCGTCGCTGTGTGAAGCGACGCATGTTCCGATGGCTTCGGCGAGCCGACCGGCGAGTTAGACCCGACTGGCGAGTTAGACCCGACCTGGCTGGCTTAGGCCGCTCCAGTGGTTAGTACACGTACTTTTCTTGGATGCAGCCCACTTCGTGTTCGAGCAGCGGCCGCACGAACGGGTGCGTGATGCCGAGGTCGGTCACGTAACCCGTGTCGGTTTTCGTGAAGACCGACAGAACCCAAATGAACAGACCCGGCCACGTGGTGCGGATTTCACAGCGACCGCCCCAAGCGTTGACCGACGGTGCAGCCGTGGCATCGAGTAGCGGCTCGGCAACGTCGACGGGCCAAACCTTTGTCTGGCTGCGGCTGTAGTAGCGCTGGTCGTAGTTCGTGTACGTGCCCATCATGATCCGCCGGCTGCCGTAGAGCTGCGGCTCGCTGGAGAAGCCGAGGGCGCCATTTTGTAGCCATTCGTACAACGACTGCATCGCGTCGATGCGCTCCAGGGCGGCGGCGTCGCGGTTGCGACACGTGGTCGGGCTGTAGACAGCGAGCTCCCCGCTGCCGGGTTTACCCGAGATCGTCCAACGGGCAACAAGCGTCGAACCCTCCGACACGCAGCCACTAGCGGCTTTGAACTCGGTCGCCTTTGTGTCGGCTCCGCTGAACTTGGCCAGCCGTGTCTGGACTTCGGCCATCCCCGTCGGAGTGAGGTAACGCACGGAGTATCCCGGCGTTTGGCTGGTGGTGCCGAAATAGTCCTGCTTGCCCAACACCAGGCGGCCATCGGCGTAAACAACGGCGTCGATCGGATCGATCATCGGGTTGTCGGTCGGCCGGTGGTTGTCGAATTCGACAAGCACCGAGGTCGGCAGCGGTATGGAACGTTCAGCCGCTGCGGGCGTGGACCCCAAAACGCCAAACGAACTCGCTGCAACAGCGACCAGTCCGGCAAACGACGCGAGGCGGAAACGATGAGTCATGGAGCTCCCCTTGTGTGAGGCAATCAATGAATAGTTACTTCTCTTGATGCCCATCTCGGGGATTTCGTTCCCCACCCGTTGGCGCCGGATCGAACACGGGAAGGTCCGAATCAGCCAGCGCGGCGGCGTGTTCGGCCATCGTCGGCCCGACGGCGTCACCGACGAGGCTGGCCATCCGCTTCCACATGGCCTTGCGGTTGAGCCACAGCAGCCGGCTGACGACCCAGCTGGGTTCCATTCGCCAAAACGGCTCGTCAGCGTCGAAGTCGTACGGATGTGAGTAGGTCCACAGTGGCCCTGCT
This sequence comes from uncultured Acidimicrobiia bacterium, assembly GCA_964635475.1. GTDB lineage: Bacteria > Actinomycetota > Acidimicrobiia > Acidimicrobiales > CAZWPY01 > CAZWPY01. The sequence goes on along the minus strand of CAZWPY010000036.1, from coordinate 5,444 downwards.
TCAGGTGGCCAGCGGCGGGCGAACCAGCGGATGATCGGCAACGGCATTGCGCGCAGGTACACGCTGCCGAGAAACGGCAACCGCAGCGGGCCCGTTGAGGTGAGTGGGCACGGCAGCTCGATCAGTCCGCTCGCCCAACGAAACGCGCCAGCCGGCGTGCCGGGCCATCCGTAAAACGGGGCTCGGCCGGGGTAGATCGAGCTGCTGTAGGTGAAGCCAGCGTGGGCCAACGCGTCGGGGATCCAGGGCGCTGCGGGCGTGAGTGATAGGTACGGGGCGCGGTAGCCGTCGACGGGCTGTTGACTCAGGTCCTGTAGCAACTTGCGGCCCTTGTCGATCTCGGGTGCAAAGCGCTCGGGCGGGATCTTGAAGATCGGCTCGTGTACCCAGTTGTGCAGACCGATCTCGTGACCTGCGGCCGCGAGCTGGCGCACGGCATCGGGATGGGCTTCAGCGAAGGTGCCGACCACGTAGGTCGATCCCCGGCCATTGCGCTCGGCCATAAATTGGCAGAAGTCGTCGACAATCTTGCCCACGCGGTATGGGCTCGTGGGTGTCGGGAGGTGTTCCTCAACGTCGAACGTCATCGTGAGCGGTCGCACTGAGCGTGCAGTGTACGGTCGTCGGCGTGGCGGATGCAGGTGAACAGTCCGACGCGCCCGACCCAGAGCGCGAATCGCGATCTGAGCCGAAAGGCTCTGAGCGAGAGACGCAGCGGCGCTCGCTGCGACTGCTGCTGGTGCCGATCGTCGTGTTGGTGGTCGCGGGTCTTGTCGGCGGCGCGTTCACGCCCACGTTGCTCGACAAACATCCACTGGGTTTGATCGCCCTTGATGCCCGCAGTCGCAACCTCGTATTGGTTGCCAGCCGACTGGCGTTGTGGAGCTACTTGGTTGTCGGGATTGGTCGGCGACTTATCGGCGACCCCTGGTTCTACCTCTTAGGGAGGTGGCACGGAGAGCGGGCAGTGAAGTGGGTCGAGGAACAGTCGCTCGACGACGGAACACTCGTGCGCTGGATCGACAAGTACTACCGCAGGGCCGCGCCGTTTTTCATCTTCTTTATGCCGGGTGCGCTGGTGTGTGTGCTTGCCGGCGCCTCCGGGATGCCGCCGGCGACCTTCGCGGCGATCAACATCGCGGGAACTGTGACGATGGTTGTCGTGCTGCGCGAGTTTGCGCGGTTTGTCGACGGGCCGATCGAGGCGATCACCGACTTCAACGGCCGATGGTCGAAGTGGCTCACCTTGGCCACCGTGTTGCTCGTTGTGCTTACCGTCATGCGCCGATCCCGCAAGGAGGACGGGCTCGGTCTGGACATCGACGAGCTGCTTGAAGACGACCCCTCGGCCGACGGCAGCTGACTCAGCTGAACGCGAGCGCGATGCCGCACAGTGCCAGCGTTAGGGTCGCTGCCGCCGCGCCGGTCACCTGAGGATGGCGCGCGGGCCGAGTCGGCGACTGATTCATCGGTCGCGCTGCCCAGAACCACAGCGCCGCGGCGAGAGTCAACGAGACCCCAGCGAAAGCCACGAGCCCGTGGCGTTCCGACACGGCAGTCTGGCGGACAACTGCGATCGCAGCGGCTGCCATCGACCAGCCCGTCCGATTCCACGCGAGGTGCGTACGTTCGGCGGCGAGCCCGGGGTCGCGCGTCACCCGACGATCGCCGCGATCAGCGCCCCGATCCCGACTCCGGCAATCATGAAGGCGAGGATGGGAGGGAGGGGGCTCGGTGGGAGGGGCGCTTCAGCACGTAACGCCGCGTCGTTGGCTTTCCATTTCTGTAGGCCGAGCGGGCCGATGAGGCCGCCGAGCACGAGTAGCGGCAGTCCGATGAGGTTGCGGTGGCGAAACTCGTCGAGCACCTGTGTGACGCCGATCCCGCTGATGATCAGCGCGAGTCCGGTTCGGTTCCAGGCCAGGAAGGTCCGTTCGTTCGCGAGCAAGAACCTCGCGTCGGGTTCGCGATGCTGCCCGGCCCCCTCGTCGGGGTCGCGATGCTGCCCGGCCGCCTCGTCGTGGTCGTGCTGCCCGGCCGCCTCGTCGGGGTCGTCGCGCGGCGTGGTGTCGAGAGCGTCGCTCATGGCTCTAGACGGGCCCGCACTACTCGTACGCGATCGCGTCGAGCACCTTTAGCCGCCCCGCGCGCCAGGCCGGAAGGATCGACGCGACCACGCCGGCGATGACCGCGGCGATGAGGAAACTAACGACTGAGCCCCACGGGATCGTCAGCGCGTCGATGCCTTCGTTGTCGAAGATTTTCGGCACCAACGCGAGGGCGAAGATCAGTCCGAGCGCGATTCCGAGAACGGCGCCGAGGACCGCGACGATGATCGCCTCCAGGGTCACCATCGCTCGCACGTCCTTACGTTCAGCGCCAACGGCGCGCAGCAAGCCGAACTCTTTCGTACGTTCGAGCGACGACAGGAACAACGTGTTGACGATGCCGAGCACGGCGATGATGAGCGACAGCCCGAGCATGCCCGTGATGACTTTGAGCACGATGTCGATCTGCTCACTGAGGTCGTCGCCAAATCCGGCCGCGTCGGTGGTCTCGACGTTGGGGTAACGCTCTTTCAGCAGCGCGTCGACTTCTGCGCGGGCACTCGCTGATCCAGGTTCGTCGAAGGCGACCAAAGCGACATTGGCTTGCAGCTGGGTCGCGTTGGCGCGGTAGGTCTCGATGTCGATGGTGATGTCTTCCATGAAGCTGATCCCATCGTCGTTGATGTCGACGATGGCAACGACAGGGACGGTGACTTTGCCGGATCGGTCGAAATACAGGGTGAGGTTGTCGCCGACGTCTCGTTTGAGATCGCTGGCCGCGTCTTTCGACAAGATCGCTCCCGGGCCGACGTGATTCGTGTCGCCGGCGACGACGTCGAGCTTCATCGTGGAAGAGAGATCTTCAAGTCGGACGCCGGTGATCGACCGTTTGGTGCCGAATGCCGCGGCGAAGCGATCCTCCTCGTCTAACGACGCGGCGCCCGACGGTGGCGCGCCCTCGGGGTCCTCATAGATTCCCGCGTCGCCCAGCAGGAACGCCGTCGACGCCCGCACGCCCGGCAGCTCCCGAACCTCGTCGGCCGCCGCGGGCGAGAACCCGAGGTTGAAGTTCTGCAGCACCACGTCGGCGGTGACGGTGTTGGTGGTGAAGTCCTCAGTGATCGATTTCACGGTTTGCCCGAGGATCGAGATCAGGGTGACAAGGGCGGTGCCGATCATCAACGCCGATGCGGTGATAGCCGTTCGGCGAGGATTACGAATGGCGTTTCGAACGGCGATCCGTCCGGCGGTGAATCGGTTCAGCGGCCACCCGACCACCGTCGCAACCGGCTTGACGAGCAGCGGCGACAATGCGAACACGCCGAGAAATGCGAACGCGCACGCGGCGCCCACGGCGGCAGACCCATTGGCTCCCTCGGCAGCCGCGCCCGAGACGTAGGCCAACCCGGCAATCGCGAGCAAGAAGGCGCCGAGCCCGATCCGGACCCAAGACGTGCGGGTCGCGGTGGTGGTCGTTCCCTTCAACGCTTCAACGGGCGGGATTCGCGAGGCGCGGATCGCGGGGACAACCGCCGACAGAACCGTGACCACGAGCCCGACACCGGTCGCGACGAGCAAGGTTCGGGCTTTAATGGTGAGCCCGTCGTCGGGCAGTCCAAGGCTTGCGAGCAGCTTGTAGAAGCCGAATGCGACACCGATCCCGAGTACGAAGCCGAGTAGGCCCGACGCGAGCCCGATGATCGTGGCTTCGATGCTCACCTGTCCGCGAAGTGCTCGGCGAGTCGCGCCGAGCGCACGCATGGTGGCGAATTCCTTTGAGCGCTGCGCCATGATGATCGCAAATGTGTTCGCGATGAGAAATGCCGCAACAAACAGTGCAATCGCGGCGAACGACAGCAGCAAGATGTTCATGAAGCCGAAGGCCGACGAAAGTTCGTCTTGGTTCTCCTTCACTTGCTCGTCACCCGACTGCACGTCGAAGGTCGGACCGAGGGCCCCTTTGATCGTTGCGACGAGTTCGGCCTGGCTGACGCCGTCGTCGGCCGCGACCACGATGCTGGAGACCTCGCCGGGTTCGGCGAGTACCCGTTGCGCTGTGTCGAGATCGAGCATCGTCAACGTTGCACCGAGCAAGAAGTTGTCTTCGCCAAAACGCACCGTTCCTACGACGGTCGCGTCGTAGGTGGGCTCCTTGGAAAGTATTTGAACCTTGTCGCCGACTGCGAGTGAATTGTCGGTCGCGGTGTCGATGTCGATCGCGACTTCGTCGGCTCGTTCGGGAGCGCGACCCTCGATCAGGCGCACGGGCGAGATGGCTTCGTCGTCGACCCAACTGTTAGCAATCGTCGGGGCGCCACCGCTAGGTGAAATGGCCTTACCCGAGCTGTCGACGAGTTGCGCGCAACCGTTGACGGTCGCGACAGCCGACCTGACACCGGGGAGGTTCTCGATCTTGTCAAGCGTGTTGAGAGGGATCGTCGCCCCGGTGCCGCATGGGCCGGAGTTGGAGCTGGTCGCGGTCGGCCCGACGACGGCATCTTGACCCGTACCGAGCTGCGTGAACAGTTTGTTGAAGCTCGCGGTGAACGAGTCGGTGATGGTGAAGCTCGCCGTGACGAATGCGACGCCCAGCATCACCACGATGAAGGTGAGCGCGAGACGCCAGAAGTAGGCACGAATGATGCGCAACGCCATGGAAACCATGGTCAATCACCCAAAGACTTGAGCAGGTCGAGCACGCGATCGGTGGTGGGAGAGCGCAGCTCGCTGATGAGCCGCCCGTCTCGAAGAAACACGACTCTGTCGGCGGTGGCCGCGGCTGCTGGATCGTGGGTGACGATCACAACCGTTTGGTGGTAGTCGTCAGCTGCGCGGCGCAGCATCGTCAAGACGTCGGCAGATGCCTTGGAGTCGAGGTTCCCTGTCGGTTCGTCGCCGAAGACGACGTCGGGCGCAGGCAGCAGGGCTCGCGCAATGGCGACGCGTTGCTGCTGTCCGCCGCTGAGCTCGGAAGGTTTGTGTCTGAGTCGGTCGGAGATGCCTAAGGCGGAGTAGATCGCTGAGGCACGGTCGCGATCGACGGCTTCCTTGGCGAGGTCGAGCGGCAGGCGGATGTTTTCTTCGGCGCTCAACGTCGGAAGCAAGTTGAACGACTGGAAGATGAAGCCGACTCGGCGACCTCTGAACTTGGTCAGTTCGGCTTCGCCCAACGAGCTGATCTCGGTTCCGCCGATGAACGCGGCGCCCGCCGTCAGCCGGTCGAGGCCAGCCATGCAGTGCATCAGAGTCGACTTTCCCGAACCAGACGGACCCATGATGGCGAGGAACTCGCCTCGGGCCACTGCCATCGACACGCCGTCGAGGGCGCGAACTTCGGAGTCGCCCTTGCCGTAGATCTTGAAGGCGTCATAGATGGCGGCGGCGGGCGCGCTCGGC
>CAZWPY010000035.1:23478-26297 GCA_964635475.1 uncultured Acidimicrobiia bacterium | reverse complement strand
GTTCTTCGGACCTACCAGCACATACACCGACATGGCGACGCCCGCCGACGACGTCGCCGTTGGGCCTCAGATTCTGAAGCGGCTGCGACTGGGCCTCGAACCACTCTCGGGTTATGAGCACGAACTGGGCCTGATGGTGGCGGACGGCAATGTGGTGGTCACTGAACACGCCGAGACGTGGACATGGCACACCGGCGAGTCGGGCACGTTGCCTTTCGTCAGCGTGCAGGAGGTCAGCGGCGGCGTCATCACCAGGTGGTCGGATTACTGGGACTTGCAGACGCTGCTCACGGCCGCACCCGCGTGGTGGATCGACCACGTAATGGTGGGCTGGGACAACTAACAATGGCGAGCAAGCCGGCGCCGCCGGTGGGGTTTCTGGGTCCTGGCGCGCAAACGCGGCGGGCGTGACCTGGAGGGGTCAGCACACCCGCCGCGTTCAGCTGGCTAGCGCCTCGTTACGACTTGGCGCAGGCCGCCACAATCTTGTCGTGCCGAGCCGTCGCTTTGGACGCGCGCTCTTCCAGCTTGGCGATGCGTTTGCCGATCCGCTCGGAGAGCTTGGTGTGGCCTGAGTCGGCAGCCTTCTTTTGCGCGGCAACCAAACGACCGTGGGCTTCGTCGTAACGCTGCTGGGCCTGCTGCCAGTGGGTCTTCAGCTCATCGAGGTGAGCACAGACCTTCTCCAAACGAGCGCCCGACCGCGACGAGTCGGGGGTCGAGGTTGCGGCCATCGCAGGGCCGGCGAGGAGTCCGAGTGACAGCGCCGAGGTGGCGACAACTGCTGCAAGACGACGGGACATGTCCGCGCTCCTTGATTGAGGTATCGAAGCGTCTTTCGCCTCGTTACGCACCACTGTGCGGCAAGAATGTGATGAGAGTGTGAGCGCTTCGTTCGGATTGCGTCACGGCGACCAGGGGCGACCAGCCGCGGCAGCAGCCGCAGAAACGCTAGAGGCCGAGTTCGTCACACAACGTGTCGATGTCGAGCACCAGGCCGGTCAGGAATCGACCGAATTCCCCATAGACCGCCGACGCGGGGTCAAACCGCATCTCGTACACGATGCGTTTTAGGTCGGCCGGATCTGCTGCGAACAAGGTGACGGCCCATTCCCAGTCGTCGAGCCCGGTCGAACCGCTGATGAGCTGCAACACCTTGCCGGCGTACTCACGGCCCTTCTTGCCGTGCCCGAGCATCAACTCCTTACGCTCGTCGAAGGGCAGCGAGTACCAGTTCGCACCCTCATCACGCCGTTTCGACATTGGGTAGAAGCACATGGCCGGCTTGCCCGCAGGCGGGAGTTTTGGATAGAGGCGGTCGTTACGCATCTGCTCGGGAAGGCCTTGCGCGTACTCGCTGAGCTCGGTCATCGACACGTACGAGTCGCTCAACGCGATTCCCGCAGCAATCACGTCGCGTTGGAACCGCCGCAGCGTCCACAAGTCAGGGCCCAGGGCCATAAAGCCCACTTGCGCGCGGTGGCCGAGCATCGCGACGCATACGACGCTGTGGTCAGCGGCTTCACACGCGGCGACCGCCCGCTTCAAGGCGTGCGCATCGGTGGCCGACGAGGTGTCGCCAAAGAGGTGCAACACGCCCCAGCCTTGCGACATGACCACAGCAGCATCATCCGGCGGGCCGTTCATCGCGGGTCCTCTGTCGGCCGCTCACCGAACACCGGCGCCGGCTGCCCGACCGCGGTGTCGTCGAAACGAGGCAACGCGACGGCCACCGCCGCATGGTTGCGGTGCGCCTCGAGCGCCTCGGCGTGGTAACGCTCGGCCATCTCTGCGAAGTCTGGGTGTTGATATCGGCGGCCGTCGACGATCGTGCCCATCCGACCTTCGATAATCGCCGCAACATCGTCGCCGGTGATTGTTTTGTGCGTCTCCAGCGCGTGCGCCACTGCCAGGACTTGGTGGCGATTGGCCACAAGGATCCGTTCGGCCTCGTCGATCAAGTGCGCCAACATCCGTTCAATTCGAGACCCCAACGCACCCGACAGCATGTCGCGGTTGTGCTCACGGCCGGCCGGGCCGGATCCGCCGACGCCAAGGTCACGGACGACTTCGTGTGAGGCAACGGTGGAGCCCATACCCCAGTAGCCCTCCATCATCGTGGCCACGCGGGTCGCATTACGTAGGTCACCCGACACGCCCGAGGACGAATCGCCGTCGAAAAACATCTTCTCGCCGGCCAACGAGGCAAGCGACACCAAAATGTCGGCGACGTAGTCCGAGCGCCAGCTGGTGAACAGGTCCTCCGGCGGCACCGAGGACACCATTCCGAGATACGTCTGCCCGGGCTCGATGGTCGCCAGGTCGATCGTCAAGGCTTTGCGGTAGTGGTGCGCGACGACCGCGTGGCACGCCTCGTGAATCGCTGTCGCGTGGCGTTCACGTTCGACGTACTCGATGTCTTGCGGCGGGCCGAGGTCCTTCGAGTGTTTGGCCTTGATCACATCGGACCACGTGATCACGTCGTGACCCTCACGCAAGGAGATGATCAATGCCTCGTTGACGAGGTCCTTGATCGTCGCCCCGGTCGCGTAAGGCGTCATCAGTGCCAGTCGTTCCATGTCAGCGCTCGTCAGTGCGTGTTGCACCTTGGCGAAATAGCCCTCGTAGGTGCGGATCCGCCCCGCCTTCGACGGGTAGCCCACGCGGTAGATCCGGTCGATGCGCCCGGGGCGCAACAACGCTTCGTCGAGCGCTTGCGGCTGGTTGGTGGCCATCATCACCAACAAGCGGTACTTCGGCGGGAGCTTCGGCCGCATGCCGAAAAATCGCCGCACGTACCGATTGAGAAAGCCACGAGG
>CAZWPY010000035.1:20837-23378 GCA_964635475.1 uncultured Acidimicrobiia bacterium | reverse complement strand
TCGAAAAAGACGATCACTCCGCCGTATCGGGTCGACAGCTTGCGCAGCTTGCGAAACAACGACTTGACCTTCAAGATCCCGACGCCCATAAACATCTGGATGAACGCACCCGGGTCGACAAACACGTACGGCTTACCGGTCTCGCCGGCCACGGCTTCGGCCATCAACGTCTTGCCGGTGCCCGGTGGTCCCCACAACAAGATGCCGCCGGGAACGTAACCGCCGCGGTCCTCGATCGACTCCGGGTTCTCGAGGTACAAGATGTTTTCGCGGATCCGTTCGAGAACGGCGTCTTGCCCCCACACGTCGGTAAAGCGAGTTTTCACGTCTTCAGGGAAATAGACCTCGATGCCGCCCCGGGACAAAAACCAAAAAATTCCGACGAACTGCAGGATCCCGAACATGAGCGCGAACGCGAGCTGCAACAGCAGCGGCATGACGGAGAACAGTCGGGCCGGCAATTCGAACAACACCATCGACGCCGGGATTCCGCTCACCGCGGACGCGACCAGAATCGCGACCACGGCGAAAAACAAGAACTTTGCGAATCGAGCAACTCGGTAACGCGTCCACGCGCTCCACCGCGACGTCAGTGAGTCGGTGCGACCAAACTGCTCTTGCCAAAAGGCGTGGTAGCTCGCCGAGCGCTCGGCTACGAGAAAGTGGATCTGTCGAGCCGCCTCCAAGACAGCGAGGATCAAGATCCACCGGTGAGCGCTGACCACCTCGCGCAACCCCTCGCCAACCGGCAGGATCGGGTTGTCAGCGACCTGGTGCCACGCCAAAACGACAAACGCGAGCACGAGGAAGATCAGGATCTTCACCCGGTCCCACAACGCCATCGGGCGTCTCGTGGCGTTCACGCCCCTACGTTCCGGCGTCTCGTTGCTCACAGCTACCTCACCGTCCAGGACTCGTTCACTGCGTGGATCGACCGAGCGTGTTTGTCGAAGCACTCCCGCGCACAACCGATAACAAGGGTGTGCACTCTTTTGGTTGATAGGTCCAGCAAGCTCGTTTGTTCAAGGGTCAAGAACTTCGACGTCGTCGAGTCACGCAGCTGAACAACAAAGTGCACGCCGTGATAACGCCCGACTTCGAGCTCGTCGAAATCGACAACCTCCAACGCGCCCGCAGCCTGCGCTTGATCGAGGTCGACCACCTCGTTGCGCAAACTCTGCAACGAGTAGGTGTCCCGTTCCTCGGCGCCCAGCGCGCGGGACCTGGCAAAACCTCGTGGGGCTTGGGCATCGAGAAAATCGACAAACGCCTTGGGCGCCCGGCCCGCGTCGAACGCGACCATCCACTGTTCGCGTTTGAAATCGTCGGCCTGGTCGGGCGTAAAGGCTCCGGCGTCGATCTGTGCCTCGATCACATCGTCGGCGCCGTAGAACTTCCAATCGCCAGGGATCCGGAAATAGACCTTCTGCGAGGAGTTCTTTACATACGTGTAGTCCGAACCTCCACACGCCCCGACCACGACACCCGCGCTGATCAAGGCCGCCAGGACTACCCGTCGCATCGCACAAGTATCGACCAAAACCTCACGCGAGGACACCTCGGCGATCCCCTACGGTGACGTCGTGGCCGCGGCGTGGACTTTCCCCGGGCAGGGCAGCCAAAGCGTCGGAGCAGGCCGGCCCTTCGCCGACCTTGGAACGTTCGCGCTTGTCGAGGTGATCGCGCACCGAAGCGGAGTCGATGTCGAACACTTGCTGCTGCGTGCGCCGCGCGAGGAACTGGCTCGACCCGAACACACCCAACTCGTCGTCTTCGCCACGTGCGTGCTCGCGCTCACCTATGCCCGCCCGCTTCTGCCTGAAGCAACGTTGCTCGCGGGCCATTCTCTCGGCGAGGTCACTGCCCTGTGGGCAGCCGGTGCGATCACGCTTGAGGGAGCCATCGACGTGGTGGTTGCCCGGTCGGCAACCACCGACGCCGTCGCGCGAACAACGACCGGCGCGATGGCCGCCGTGCTCGGTTTGTCGTTCGATGACGTGGCAACCGTGTGCGCTGCCGAGGAGTCGGTTTGGGTGGCCAACGACAACTGCCCCGGGCAGGTCGTGATCACCGGCCTTGAGCCGGGCATTTCCGCTACGAGCAACCGGCTGCGCGAAGCCGGCGGAAAAGTTGTCCGACTCCCGATTGGCGGTGCATTCCACTGTCCCGTCATGGCTCCCGCTCGTGAGGCGTTTTTCACCTCGATCCGCAACGTCGGCTGGCGCGACGCCGAGATCGCCGTGGTGAGCAACGCCGACGCGGTCGTGCGGATCGGCCGCCACGATTGGGCGACGTTGCTCGCCGATCAACTCGTCGGCAACGTGCGTTGGGTGCAGTGCACGAAGGCACTCGTCGACAACGGCGTGACCACGGTGATCGAGTTTGGCCCCGGCGCCGTGTTGACCGGCCTCACTCGCCGCAACGCGCCCGGACTTGCCCGCCACTGCGTCTCCAGCCCCGCCGACCTCGACTCGCTTCTCGACTCGTCACGCGAAGAAGCGGCGGACTAGCCCGCCGCTTCTTCCTACATTGGCCCACGAC
>CAZWPY010000035.1:18950-20737 GCA_964635475.1 uncultured Acidimicrobiia bacterium | reverse complement strand
AAGTCGTCCATGCCTCCACCTGGCATTGCCGGCGCGCCCTTCTCCTCAGGCTTGTCGGCAATCACGGCTTCGGTCGTCAAGAACAACGCCGCGATCGACGCCGCATTCTGCAGTGCGGACCGAGTGACCTTGGCCGCGTCGATGACGCCGGACTTCACGAGGTCCTCGTACTCGCCGGTGGCCGCGTTCAGCCCCTCGTTGCCCGACATCGAACGAACCTTCTCCACGACGACGCCGCCTTCGAGGCCCGCGTTCACCGAGATCTGCTTCAGCGGCTCCTCCAACGCCTTCGCGACCATCCGTGCGCCGGTTGCTTCGTCGCCGCTGAGGCCCTCGGCAGCCGCCAAGACCGCTGCCTGACTGCGCAACAGCGCCACGCCACCGCCGGGCACGACACCCTCCTCGACGGCCGCTTTCGTGGTGCTGACCGCGTCTTCGATGCGGTGTTTCTTTTCCTTCAGCTCCACCTCGGTGGCCGCGCCGACCTTGATGACCGCGACGCCGCCGGACAACTTCGCGAGGCGCTCTTGCAACTTTTCGCGGTCGTAGTCCGAGTCGGTGTTGTCGATCTCGGCCTTGATCTGGTTGATCCGACCCTTGATGTCGGACTCGTCGCCCGAGCCCTCGACGACGGTCGTCTCGTCCTTGGTGATGACCACCTTGCGAGCCCGGCCCAGCATGTCGAGGTTGACGTTCTCGAGCTTGAGGCCAACCTCTTCAGAGATGACCTGCCCGCCCGTGAGGATCGCCATGTCCTGCAACATCGCCTTGCGGCGCTCACCAAAGCCCGGCGCCTTCACCGCTGCCGACTTGAAGGTGCCACGAATCTTGTTGACGACCAAGGTCGCGAGCGCTTCGCCCTCGACGTCTTCGCCGACGATCACCAGCGGGCGGCCCGACTGCATGACCTTTTCGAGAACCGGCAACAAGTCACGCACAGCTGAGATCTTCGAGCTCACCAGCAGCACATAGGGGTCCTCGAGAACTGCTTCCATGCGCTCGGGGTCGGTGACGAAGTAGGGCGAGATGTAACCCTTGTCGAAACGCATGCCCTCGACGAGGTCCATGTCCATTCCGAAGGTCTGGCTCTCCTCAACGGTGATGACACCGTCCTTACCAACCTTGTCGATTGCCTCCGAGATCATCGAGCCGATCTCGGTGTCGGCGGCAGAAATCGCGGCTACCTGCGCGATTTGCTCTTTCGAATCGGTCTCGGTTGACAGGTCCTTGATCGACGCGACGGCCGCCGCGACGGCCGCTTCAATGCCTCGTTTCAGCGAGGTCGGGTTGGCACCGGCGGCCACGTTGCGCAGACCCTCACGCACCATCGCGCGGGCCAACACCGTTGCTGTCGTGGTGCCATCGCCCGCGACATCGTCGGTCTTCTTCGCGACTTCCTTGACCAGCTCCGCACCGATTCGCTCGTACGGGTCTTCGAGGTCGATTTCCTTGGCGATCGACACACCGTCGTTGGTGATGGTCGGCGCGCCCCACTTCTTCTCCAACACCACGTTGCGGCCCTTCGGGCCAAGAGTGACGCACACGGCGTCGGCGAGCTGGTTCATGCCCCGCTCAAGCGCCCGGCGTGCCTGCTCGTCGAAAGCAATGATCTTCGGCATGTTCTCCTCGGTTCGATCGACTGTCGGATCCACGAGGGCTGCGACCGCAGCCCTCCCGTGACGGCGGCAACTTTAGCACTCAAGGTCTCAGAGTGCTAAGCAGCCTCGGGTCGAGAGTGCTAACGGCCGAAGCGCCATCACATTCCTCCCACAACCACGGCGGACTGT
>CAZWPY010000035.1:0-18850 GCA_964635475.1 uncultured Acidimicrobiia bacterium | reverse complement strand
GGGACGATCGACACCGTGTCGCCGTCGTTTACTGCGGTCGACAGGCCTTCGAGGAAACGTACGTCCTCATCGTTGAGGAACACGTTCACAAAACGCCGGAGTGCACCGTCGTCGCCGAACAGTCGTTGGGCAAAACCGGCGTGGGCCGCTTCAAGATTGCCGAGCACGTCGGCGAGCGTGCCGGCGCTGACGGCAACTTCGGCCGCGCCGCCCGACAGGTTGCGCAGCTGGGTTGGAATCCTCACAGTGACCGACATTGACACACTCTCCCTACGCCGACTCGGGCGTTACATACGTTGCAGATCTAGACACCGCGGCGTACCGCAGCAGGCTACCGGCGCGCCAGCGTTAATCCCGACGAGTCGAACGCCGACAAGGTTGGCGAGATCGTCGCGCTCACCGACGACGTAGGCGCGATCGCGTCGATGGTCTTGAGGCCAAGCCCGGTTACGTAAGCAACAACCGTTTCGTCGGGACGGACGACGCCGGCGTTGACCAACTGCACGAGCGTCGCGATCGTCACTCCGCCGGCGGTTTCGGCGAAAATTCCCTCACATCGCGCGAGCAAACGCATGCCGTCGATCACCTCGTCGTCGGTAACCGAGCCGAATCCACCCCCCGTGCGCCGTACGACATCGAGTGCGTACGGACCATCCGCGGGATTCCCGATAGCGAGCGACTTCGCGATTGTGTTCGGCTTGACCGGTTTCACGAAGTCGGTGCCATCACGAAACGCAGTCGCGACCGGCGAACAGCCACTGGCCTGCGCGCCCGAGACCCGAACCTCGGGCCGCTCACTGAGCAAGCCGACCTTCCACAACTCGGCAAAACCCTTGTCGATCTTCGTCAGCTGGCTGCCTGACGCAACGGGAACCACCACGTGGTCGGGCGTACGCCAGCCCAGTTGTTCAGTGACCTCGTACGCGAGGGTCTTGGACCCTTCCGAGTAATACGGCCGCACGTTGACATTGACGAACGCCCAAGAGGGGTGGTCGCTAGCCAATTCGGCACACAGCCGATTGACGTCGTCGTAACTGCCCTCGACCGCGACCACAGTGCCGCCGTAGACCGACGTTGTCACGATCTTTGCTTGTTCCAAATCGTGAGGGATAAACACGATCGAATCCATGCCCGCTCGAGCGGCGTGCGCCGCGACCGAGTTGGCGAGGTTGCCCGTCGAGGCGCACGCAGCGACCTTGAAGCCGAGCGAACGAGCCTTGGCCAGAGCGACCGACACCACCCGGTCCTTAAACGAACCCGTTGGGTTGAGGGTGTCGTTCTTGATGTAGAGCTCCGACAAGCCGAGCTCAGCGGCCAAACAGTCGGCTCGTACGAGCGGGGTCATGCCCGCGCCGAGGTCGACCGCCGGATCGGCCACCGCGGGCAGCAGCGCTTGATAACGCCACATCGTGCGTGGCCCGGCCGCGATCGACTCGCGACTCACCGCGGCCGCAATGGCGTCGTAGTCGTACTCGGCCTCAAGCGGGCCGAAGCAAAACTCGCACACGTGAGCGGCGATCGCTGGGTATTGGTGGCCGCACTCGCGACAACGAAGACCAAGGGTGTTGCCCATGACGGACTCCTCCTCATCGAACCGGGCGTTGGCACCTGGCGAAATCGCTGGTTGCCGCGGCATCAACGGGCCCGAACCCTCCGCCGCTCTGGATAAGGTGACCGTGAGTCTCGCAGGCCGCGGTGCTGAGGCGCAACCTAGTTATCCGGCGTCTCGCGCGACACTGGACACCGTGCGAATCGTCGACGTGGCCCGAGCCGACGCGCGGGCGCTGGCCCGGATCAAGGGCCAGTCGACTGTTTCTCTGGTCATTCCAGCGAAAAACGAGGTCGGCCGCGTGGGCAACGTCGTGGGGATCGCCCACGCTGAGTTGGTCGCACGAACGGGTCTGGTCGACGAAATTCTCGTGGTCGATGACGGATCGGTCGACGCAACACCTGAGGAAGCCGCGGCCGCGGGGGCGCGAGTCGTACGCGCTGCTGATGTCTTGCCCGACGTCGGCCCCGGCACAGGCAAGGGCGAAGCGTTGTGGAAGGGCCTTGCCGCGAGCATCGGCGACCTCGTGGTGTACTGCGACGCCGACCTCGTCGACTTCGACCCACGCATCATCGCCCAGCTCGTAGCGCCACTGTTGACCGAACCTGCGACCCAGTTCGTGAAGGGCTTCTACAAACGCCCACTCGATGGCGTCATGGGTGAAGGTGGCCGGGTCACCGAATTGCTCGCGCGGCCGCTCATCGCGACCTTCCTCCCCCACTTGGCCTCGGTGTACCAGCCCCTCGTAGGTGAGTACGCAGGCCGACGCAGCGCCCTCGAACGGATCCCCTACGTACAGGGCTACGGCGTCGACCTCGCGATGTTGTGTGATCTCACTGAGCTGTACGGCCTCGACGCGTTGGTGCAAGTCGACCTCGGGATTCGGTACCACCGCAATCGCAGCCTTCGCGACCTTGGCCCGCAAGCGGTTGCGGTCTTGCAGTCGGCCCTCACCCGCTCTGGGCGTGACTTGCCCCTCGATCTCGCCGTCGACCTGCTCCGACCCGACCAGCCGGTACGTCAGATACGCCACACCGAGCGGCCACCACTCGCAACGGTGCCGGGCTATCACGCCCTCGCGCGGCCCTGACGCCCACGCTCGTGATCGACACGATCTACGTCGACCTCGACGGAACACTCGTTGGGCCCGGCGGCAACATCTGCTTCGACGGCACCTCCCGCACCGTCGACGCGCTACTTCGGGCACAACAGGGGGGCATCACGATCGTTCCGATATCAGGCCGAGGGCGGCTGCAGATGCGTGAGTTTCGGCGTCTGTTCGGGTTTAGCCGGGCGATTGGCGAGCTCGGCGGCGTGGTTCTTGATGGCACCGAGGTTCGATATCAGTTGGGCGCCTACCCTGCGGACAACTCGCGTAGCCCCGTGCAGCAGCTCGAACAGTGCGGGGCCCTCGACGGTTTGCGGGCCGCCGGACTGGAGGACCACGACCCGTGGAATGAAGGCCGCGAGGTCTCGTGGCTCATGCGCGGCGACATCGAATCCGGCGTTGCCGAAGGGGTGTTACACGCGGCCGGGTGCGACTGGGCGCACGTGACCAACAACGGCACGTTGTCGGGCGGTCGTGGGCATGTCTTTCACGTCGGGCCGCGAGGGGTGTCCAAGCAGGCAGGTGTCGCACGCGACCGCGACGCGCACGGGCTACGACGTGAGTCCGCGGCGTTCGTTGGCGACAGCCCCGCCGACCTCGCGTGCGCGAGCGAAGTCGCTCGCGGCTGGTGTTTCCTTGTCGCGAATGCCGCGCCGTCACTGGAATGGGCGCCGCGTACCTCGTCGGCCTACGGCCTCGGAGTCGCCGAGGTGATCGACGCGGCGTTGGCGCAGCGCTGAGGAGCCCCGGGCGAGAGCGCGGGACCTACTCGCGCGCGGCCGACGGTGCGGCAGCGTCGCCGTCCGCGATCGTTGAGCCATCCTCCTGGCCGTCGCCACTGCCGTCGCCGCCTTTGCGGCGGGCAGCGCTGAGCGTGTCGCGCAGGTCGCTCTTCACGTTCACCACATCACGCACGAGGCCACCCACGCCTACTTCTTCGACCGGGCGGACGACGGTTTGCCCCATCACGTGTACGCGCCACAGATACGACAGCAGGATCTTCAAACACGCGGTAATTGGAACCGCCAGAAACAGACCGGCAAAGCCGCCGACCGAACCGCCGGCGACGAGCGACAGCACCACGACGGCCGGATGAAGTTTCACTGTCCGGTGCATCACGGTCGGGGTGATGAAGTGGTTGTCGATCTGCTGTGCACCAGCCATGACCGCAACCACGAGCAAGGCGGTCTTGAGGTCCTTGGTCGTGAGCGCGATCACTACCCCCGGGATCCCTCCGATCCAGGGACCGACCAGCGGAATCATGTTGAACAGGCCGGCGATAAGCCCGATGATCAACCAAAACGGCAAGCCAATAATCGCCAACCCAATCGAACACATCACGCCAACGATCGACGCAACGAGGAGTTGGCCGCGAAAGAAGCCACCGATGGCGCCGTTGAGTTCGTGGGCGAGGAAACTGACATGGGTACGCCATCGATCAGGAACAAGGTCGCGCGCACTCTTGCGGACGTGCGGTAGGTCGGCCAAGACATAGAACGCAACGACCGGGCCGAGAAACAAGATCAACAACACATGGGCAATACGAGTGCCGAGGTCGATCGCCCGGTCGAAACGTTCACTCAACTTCTGACCCGACGGCTGGTTGAACTCGTCTTCCAGCTCCTGACGCGTAAATTCGAACGGCGTGTCCTTCGACTTCTCCGCGAGGTCGTCAACCCAGTTGTTGATCTTCTCCTCGACCTCAGGCCACTGGTCACTCAAGGCGTTGACCTGATCGCGGATGATCGGCGTCAGCATCAGCCCGACGAGGCCCAAAATGGCAAAAAAGCCGAGGTAGCCAAACAACGTGCCGATGGCACGGGGGATACCTCTGCGCTCGAACCAGCTCACAACGGGATTCAGCAGAAACACGATCACGCCGGCAAACAGCACGATCGGCAGCGCGTCGCGGATCAACCACAACACGTATCCACCAATCACCACCACTGCCGACAAACCAACCAGCGCCCACGCGGTGCGACCTGCCTCGCGAATCGAGGTGTATCGATTGGTTGGTGCCGTCATCGAAAACGACACTAGCGGTCCCCTGTTTTGAGCGGGCCTGTTGTCGTCATGCCCACGGCCGCGGAGGCCTACTGCGCGAACCCACCTACCCAGTCGAGCGCAGCATCGCTGACCACCGTCGCGGTCTGCCCCCAGGCCGCGTCGACCCCGTAGGTTGCACACAGGTCGACCACCGTCGCGCCCAGATCACGTAATCGCGCGGCCGCCTCGTCTTCGGTTGTGCCCGCGATCACCAAGCAGGCGACGCCGTGCGCAGCACAAAGCTCCACCAGACTGCCGACGCACTTGCCGCGCAAACTCTGGTCATCAAGAGATCCCTCTCCGGTAATAACGCCAGCGACCTCGTCGAGTTGCTCGGCAATACCGAGCCGTTCGATCACGAAGTCGGCGCCACTCACCAGCTCTGCCCCGACCGCGGCAAGGCCACCCGCGAGGCCGCCCGCGCTTCCCGCAAACGCCATCGAGGTGACATCGACGCCAAACTGCTGCGCATAAAGCTGCGCCACTCGTTCGAGGCGCCGCGTCAGCAGGCCGACGGCGGCGTCGGAGGCCCCCTTTTGCCGAGCAAACATGGTCGCGGCGGCAATGAAGTTCACGTCCACGTCGCAGGCCGCGAGCAGTCTCACGCCCCGACGCCGGACGTTTTCCAAAACCCGCACCGCGCCAAGGCCGCCGTCGGAGGTCGCAGACCCGCCGAGCCCGACCACAATCTCACGGCAACCTGCCTCGATCGCGGCGGCGATCAGCTCCCCGGTACCCATCGTCGACGCGGCAATCGCGTCGTTGTTCTCAGCTCCCCCGATGAGTTCCAGCCCTGAGGCGAGGGCCATTTCGATGTAACCGACAGCGCCGTCTCGCTTCCAGGTCGCGGTGACCGGGTCGCCGAGAGGCCCAGTGACCTCCGTGGGCCGAGGCGCGCCGGGCATCGACTCCAAGAAGCCCTCACCGCCATCGCTCAACGCAACCCAACGACACGGCTGCGGGATCGCAGCGTGTGCCAGCCGGTCCGCTACTGCCGCGCCGAGCTCGGCAGAACGAGCGCTACCGCGGAAGGTGTCAAAGGCCGCCAGCCACACCGCCGCTGTCTACCAGCCAGACGCCGATGCCGACGACAAACCGCAGCGGTCTAGCCGGCCGCGGAGGTCGATGCCGTGGTCGGTGTGGTGACCTCGGTGGTGACCGCTGCCGCACCAGCAACGGTCGAGTCGCTCGCCGGCGCCGCCACACCGGTTGCCTTGTCGGCACCAAGAACGACGAAGACGTTTGCGACTTCGCCCGACCGCGGAGCAGGCACAGGAACGGGCTGAACAGTGGCGATTCCCAGGGTCGTGGCAATCGTGCGTGCCTCAGGGTCATAACCCGGCGCGTAGTACACCACCGACGCCGCGTAGTCGTCCTTGTCGGCGTTAGTTGCCGACGTTTGCGTGTAGCCAGCGGTGGTCAAGCTCGGCACCACTCCCTTGGCCAGGCCCGACTTGGTCGTGCCGTTGAGCACGACCACCTTCACCGCACTCGGATTTCGAGCCTCTGCCGTTGACGCAGTGACGGGGCTGAGGACCTCGACCGAACTGCTCGCCGGCGCCTCCGAGACAAGGTTCTCCGTGGCGTCCTCGATGGCTTGGGCCACATCGACGGAGGACCCTCCACCCGATCCACCCATACGCACGAGCAGCAACCAGCCAATGAGGGCGAGCGCGCCGATGAGGAGCAGGCCTCGAGTGGCGGGATTGGCGCCGCCGCGCTGTGACGTATTGCTCATCGACTGCTCCTCGTCTGCTCCGGGCTGATGGACACGCAGCCTCGTCCTAACGGCCGGTGGCTGTCGAGGCCGGGCTTGCCACGTCGCTGCGCCGGCCTGTCCACACAATGATGGTCGCCGCGACGTCAGCGCCGCCGTCGGCCTCCGCAGACGCAACCGAACCCATCGAGGTCGCGCCTCGAGCGGAGTTCGCCGTCGATCCAGACACGTGGGCCGTCGCGGGATGCGACTCGACGCTGCGGCGGCGCCAGGCTGTGGCCGGCCGCGGCGAGTACCAACGACGCAGCCGGTCGCGGGCGTCGGCTTTGATTCGCTTGACTGTCAGCGGATCGAACAGCTGGGCCTCACGCAACTCGGCCACTCGTTCGATCTCCGCGTAGTACTCGAACTCGCCCAAACCAAACGTTCGCTCCATTTCCAGGAGCTTGCGCTCCGGGTTCTTCCCCGTCCACCGTTTTTCAATCTC
The DNA here is from genome assembly GCA_964635475.1 of uncultured Acidimicrobiia bacterium. Lineage (GTDB taxonomy): Bacteria > Actinomycetota > Acidimicrobiia > Acidimicrobiales > CAZWPY01 > CAZWPY01. The sequence goes on along the minus strand of CAZWPY010000035.1, from coordinate 11,943 downwards.
GAGGAGAGCGCGGGCTCGTGTGTCGAACATCGGGCGTTAGCTTGACCGCGCCGGGAGCGCGAAGCAAGCATTCTCGTGTCGGCTCGGTATCGAAACTGAGTAGTTCAGTTTTTGACCAGTTCAGTTATTGCCTCGTCACCTATTACCCGCTGGCGGCAAACCCCCGCTGGGAAGAAGTTTCGCCCGTCTCAGCCACATGGCAGCGGCCGAGGACCTGAGCAGCGCTCGCCGCGAACCAGGCGAGCCGGGCGAGCCGGGCAACAACGACGCTGCGCGATCACGGCCCTGTTGCCTCACCCGCAACGCGTGAGGCGGTACCCTTCCCGACGCACCCGCCGGTGTGGCGCAGCTGGTAGCGCAGGCGATTTGTAATCGTCAGGTCGTCGGTTCGAGTCCGACCACCGGCTCTTTGGCCGGCAACCGATCAGCGCCGGGCCCGCGAAATCGCCGCTGCCGCGATGCCTGTTGCCACCGATACGTTGAGCGAATCGAGTCGGCCCGACATCGGAATTTTCGCGACCACGTCGCAGCGAGCCCGCACCAGCCGCGACAAACCAGCACCTTCTGCCCCCACCACCAAACAGACGGCCGACGTCGCGAGGTCGAGATCGAATACATCAGCCTCGCCATCTGCCGCGAGGCCAACTATCCACACGCCGGCTCGGGCTAGGTCGGCCAAACAGTTCGGCAACCCTGCGACAACGCCGATCGGCGTCCACTCGATCCCGCCCGCGGCGGCCTTGGCAACGACGGGGGTGATCCGCGCTGATCCGTGCCGCGGCAGGATCACACCGGCAGCGCCAAAACACGACGCCGTCCGAATGACGGCTCCAACATTGTGTGGATCCGTGACGCCGTCGAGCGCAACTAACAACGGCGGTGCAGCCCCGCCGGCCTTGAGCATTTCTGTCGGGTCCATCAGCGGCAGCGGGTCGGCCACCGCGACCACGCCTTGCGGCGAGGACGAACTCGCCTTCGCCTCGATTTCTCGCCGGCTGACCAGACGAACCACCGCGCGTCGTGAGCGCGCGAGCTCGGTGAGGTCGTCGACAGTCGCGGCCTCCAAATCCGCCGCGAGCCAGATTTCGCGCACACGCCGACGCCCAGCCAGAAGAGCCTCCCGCACAGGGTTCACGCCTTCGAGGACCTCACCCAGCGGAAACGCTAGGCGGCGCGTCGAACCGGTTGCTCGTCCGGGGGATGCCTTTGCGGCTCTGGCGCCCGCGGCCGACCGCGAGGGCGCCGACCGGGGATTGCCTGCTGTGCCAGCACGGGACTGCCGATCAGCTCCACGCCCCGACGCAGGCGACTGCTTTGGTAGCGCCCGATCTCGACCGCGAGAACTCGAGCCCGAGCCCGCACCACTTCGCCCACGCGCCATCAGCTCTCCCCCGTTGGTGGTTCTGCGTTTGCCGCGAGCAGCGCCGTGGCCCAGCACGCGATGCCTTCCTCACGACCCAACGCGCCCAAACCCTCAGGATGTTTCGGCTTCACCGAAACGGGAGCGCCAACGACAGTCGACAGCCGCTGCTGCATCGCGGCACGGTAGGGCGCGAGTTTCGGGCTCTGCGCGACGACAACGGTGTCGACGTTGCCGACGGTCCATCCCGACGCGCTCACGCGGGCCACGACCTCGCGCAACAACTCGATGCTGTCGGCATCAGCCCACGCGGAATCACTTGCAGGAAAAATCGTGCCCAGGTCGTCAAGCCCTGCCCCGCCGAGCAGCGCATCGGCCACCGCATGCGCGACAACGTCGGCATCCGAGTGGCCGGCGAGGCCGCGACCGGCAACCTCGACACCGCCGAGACGCAACACCCGCGGCGAGTCAGAGAAGCGGTGCGCGTCGAAGCCTTGGCCAACACGAAAAGGAACGCTCACGACGTCTCCTCGATGGTACTGAGCGCGCGCCGGTCGAGCCACACGCCCACCTTGTCGAGATCATCGCGGGTTGTCACCTTGATGTTGTCGACGTCACCGGCCACCGACCACACCTCCACACCGACGTCCTCCATCACGGCTCCGTCGTCGGTGGCCTCGCCGCCACCCGCTTGGGCCGCGGCATGTGCGCGCTTTAGCTCCGCGACGACGAAACCCTGCGGCGTCTGGGCAGCTCGCAACGCGTTTCGGTCGAGCGTCGCCAGTGTTCCACTCGGCGACATCGTCTTGATCGTGTCGATGACGGCCACGGTGGGCACCACCGCATGACGGCCGTTCGCGAGCGCGTCGATCACCCGTTCAACTACCTCGGGCGCACAACACGGGCGCGCCGCGTCGTGAATCAAAACCCAATCCGCCGAGCCCGGTATCGCTGCGAGCCCCGCGCGCACCGACGCCGACCTCGACGCGCCTCCGCTCACCACCACGTCGACAAATTCCGCCACGTCAGAAGGAGCCGGCGCGACGGGGGGTACCACTGCGACAACGCCGTCGACGTGGTCGCGAAGAGCCCTGATCGACCAGCTAAACAGCGAAGCCCCGCGGACGTTCTCGAACTGTTTGAACGATCCGAACCGTGTCCCTGAGCCGGCTCCAACAACCACGGCCCACACTGTGGGTCGAGGTCGCGGCCCGCCGAGAACGTGCTCGCTCAGACGAGCGCCTCGTTGAGTCGGCGTTCGGCCTCTTCCTCGTTGACGTCAAGAGCGAAGGTCAACTCCGAAACAAGAATCTGCCGGGCCTTCTGCAACATCCGCTTCTCGCCGGCCGACAGGCCTTTGTCCTTCTCCCGAAGCGACAAGTTCCGCACGACTTCGGCGACTTGGTACACGTCGCCGGACTTCAACTTCTCGACGTGGTTCTTGAACCGCCGAGACCAGTTCGCTGGCATCCGCGCTTCTTTCTTGCGCAAGACGGCGAACACCTCCTCGACTTCCTCGTCGTTGATGATGTCGCGAATCCCGACTTCTGCGGTGTTGTCGGCGGGCACCATCAACGTGAGGTCGCCGTAGGCAAGCTCAAGGATCAGGTACTCACGTTGTTCACCAAATACGTCACGCGACTCGCGACGAACCACCGTGGCTGCGCCATGGTGGGGATAAACGACCTTGTCGCCAACGTCGAAGGGCATACGGCTCCCGTCAAAGAGATCACAGGAAAGCGAGGCTTCCGACCCGTCCAGTGCCAACCAGTGGGACCGACAAGGATACGGGATCGCGGCGATTCTCCCCAATCGGGGCGCACCGTCGCGCTGAGGACCAGCCGCGGCGCGGGCGCCCGCGAGGCGCGAGCGGTTCCCCGTCGACACCAGCCGCCACCTTGACACAGGCATCGTGGGCCATCATCGTGGCGCTGCACGACGGGCGGGGAGGTTTGGGTGCGACATTCACCAACGCGACACGTCGCGCCTAGGGCGCTCGCCGCGTGAACGTTCGGTCGCTCGCCCGTCGAGTCGGGTCGCTGCATCCGGCGATTCAGGCAATCGCCGCGGTGGCGGTGATCGCGGCGCTCATAGCCGTGATCTGGCCCGCCCCTCCGGGCGTGATCGCACAAGGCGTGATCATCGGCGCGTTGACGTCGTTGATATCGCTCGGGATTACGTTGATCTACCGGGCCAACCGCGTCGTGTCATTTGCGCAAGGCGACTTGGGCGCGGCTCCCGCGAGTCTGGTCGTGTTGCTGATGGCGCACAACGGACTCAACTGGTTTCTCGCCTTGGGACTCGGCGCCGTCGTCGCGGTGGTGGTGGGTGCGGGCGTCGAGCTGATCGTTGTGCGGCGTTTTACTCGTTCGCCGCGGCTCATCCTCGCCGTCGCGACGATCGGCCTCACACAGATCCTCGCGGCAGCTGGGCTCGCGCTGCCGATCGCGTTCGGTGACCAAGTCCCACCTGAACGGACTACCGCGCCGTTCGACTGGTCGATCACGATTCGGCCGATCACGTTCCACGGCGCCGACATCATCGCGGTGGCCACAGTCCCGCTGGTGTTGATCGGTCTCGCCTATTTCCTCCGCCGTACCTTGACGGGGCGGGCCATCCGCGCCGTCGCCGAGGACCGCGACCGCGCGGCACTGCTGGGAATACCCGTCGGGAGAATCAACACGACGGTGTGGGCACTCGCCGCCGCGTTGTCGTTCCTCGCAATGTTTCTTCGAGCAGGGGTTGTCGGCTTGCCGATCGGCCAAGTTCTGGGGCCGTCGATCTTGCTTCGGGCGTTGGCCGCAGCGGTCATCGGCCGATTTGAACGCCTGGGTGTCGTCGTCGCGGCAGCGATCACGTTGGGCGTCTTGGAAAACGCGATCTACTGGAACGCGAAACGCCTCACGGTCGTCGACCCGATCCTGTTTGTAATCGTCTTGGCCGCGTTGCTCTTCATCCGCCGGGCACCGGGGCGCCGCGTCGATGACGAGCAGCTCTCCTCGTGGCAAGCCGGCCAAGCCGAACGCCCGCTACCCGCCGCGTGGGCGGCGCTGCCACAGGTTCGAATCGCACGCCTGCTGGGCAGCGTCGTCGCAGTAGTCACGATCATCGGCCTGCCCGCGTTGCTCGGCGAACGGGAGATCAACTTGGCGGCAGTCATCGTGATCTTCTCGCTGGTCGGGCTGTCGTTGGTAGTCCTCACCGGCTGGGCTGGGCAGGTCAGTCTCGGGCAGATGGCCTTCGTCGCCATCGGCGCGGGCGTCGCCGGCCATCTGGCGCAACGTGGACTCGGACTGTCGTTGTTCGGCCGTCAGCCCTTCGCCGGTTCGTGGGACCTCACTGCGGCCACGGTCGCCGCGGGGTGCGTTGGCGCATTCGCCGCGGTCATGATTGGCCTGCCCGCGTTACGCGTACGAGGGATGCAGCTCGCCGTCGTCACCCTCGCGCTCGCGCTCGCTGTATCGAGCTGGTTGCTAAACCCCGCCGAACTCTCGTGGATGCCGCGGGAGCGCCAAGCGCGCAAACCACTGCTCGGTGAGATCGCACTTACTAGCGAGACCTCGATGTACTACGTGTCGATCGTTGTCGTCGCTTTGTGCACTCTGCTCGTCATCGGCTGGCGACGCGGGCGCTCAGCGCGAATCCTCATCGCAGTTCGAGAGAACGAAAAGGCCGCGTCGTCGTACGGACTGTCGCCGACTCGGGCGAAGCTGACCGGGTTCGCGCTCAGTGGATTCCTTGCCGCGGTTGCGGGCGCGTTGTTCTTCTTTCATCAACAAGAGCTCAGCCAAAGCTTGTTTAAGCCCGAACAGAGCCTGTCGGCTTTCGCCACCGTGGTCATCGGTGGGCTCGGTTCGATTCCCGGAGCGTTTATCGGCGCGGCCTACGTCCGCGGCCTCGAGTACTACGTTCCGTCGGCCGCGTGGCGCCTCTTCGCAACTGGGGCGGGCATGCTGGTGATCTTGATGGTCTTGCCACAAGGGCTCGGAGGAGCGTTGGTCCGCGTGCGCGATCTCGTCGTCACACGCGTTCTCGTGCGCCCGAGGGGCCCCGTCGATCCTGCGGCGCACGTTTCGCCGGGGGAACCGCGATGAACAGTGCTGCCGAAACCGGTACCGGGGCTGCCGAAGCCAATCCGGGCAGAAGCAGTACCGCTGAGACCGACGACATCGTCGTTGTGCGGGGACTGTCCACCGGCTACGGCGGCATCCAAATCCTGTTCGACGTGGATTTTTCAGTCGAACGGGGAGCGATCGTCGCCCTGCTGGGGACCAACGGTGCCGGGAAGTCAACACTTCTTAAGGCGATTTCGGGACTGCTGGCGCCATGGCAGGGGACGATCGACTTCGACGGCACGGCCATTGGCGGGCTCCCCGCGCACAAAATTGCCCGCCTCGGCGTTGCACAAATGCCCGGCGGACGAGGCGTGTTCTCCGGACTCACGGTTGCGGAAAACATCGCACTCGCGACGTGGGGCCATTCCGCCCGACACACGAGCAAGACCGACGAGGTTCGCCTTTTCGAGCCGTATGCGCTCTTCCCCGAACTCGAGCGGCGCGAACAAGAGCCCGCGGGCAATCTGTCAGGCGGTCAACAACAGATGCTCGCGTTGGAGATGGCGCTGCTGAGCAGACCCCGACTGCTCCTGATTGATGAGCTGTCGCTCGGTTTGGCACCGACAATCGTTGACCGGCTGATCGACGCGGTCCAGCAGGTTTGCCAGAGCGGAACAACAGTGCTCGTGGTCGAACAGAGTGTGAACGTGGCGCTCACCCTCGCGAAGACCGCGTATTTCATGGAAAAGGGCGAGATCAAGTTTCACGGGCCGACGGCCGATCTGCTCGAACGGCCCGAGTTGCTGCGATCCGTGTTCCTCCATGGCGCGTCGACAGCGGCACCCACTGTTGCAACACATCCACCACACGGCTCGGCGGTGCCCAGCGCGCAGCCCCACGAATTGCAACCCGGGTCCGCGCACGCCATCGACGGAAACGATCCACAACCCGCAGCTACCCCGCTCGGCGCTGGGCCCCCCGCGCTGCGGGTCATCGGGGTCACGAAACGATTCGGCGGAATCGCGGCCCTCGACGAGGTCAGTTTTGACGTTGCCACACACGAGATCGTTGGATTTATTGGGCCAAACGGAGCTGGCAAGACCACGTTGTTCGACGCGATTTCAGGAACGATCACACCCGAACGGGGGCGAGTCGAACTCAACGGGGTCGACGTCGCCAATCTCGCGCCGCACCGGCGAGCCTGGGCAGGTTTGGGTCGCTCGTTCCAGGATGGGCGCCTCTTTCCCGGGCTCAGCGTTGAACGAACAATTGCGGTGGCGCTTGAACGGCACCTCGCGGTGCGCGACCCGCTCGCGGAGGCGCTTTGGCTACCCGACGCGCTGGCGAGCGAGGACCAATCCCGCGAATGGGTCGACGAGTTGATCGAGCGGCTCGGACTTGGCGCGCATCGTGAACACGTGATCGGTGAACTATCCACGGGAACCCGTCGAGTCGTCGACATCGCGTGCGCGCTCGCGCACCGACCATCGGTCCTGCTGCTCGACGAGCCCTCAGCGGGAATCGCCCAGCGCGAGGTAGAGGCGCTCGGGCCGTTATTGCTCAACATCCGTCGTGACCTCGGCGCATCGCTGTTGGTCATCGAACACGACATGCCGATGTTGCAATCGGTTTGCGATCGACTCATCGCCATGGATCTCGGCGCAGTCGTGACCGCCGGGGCCGCACCCGACGTGTTGTCGCACCCCGACGTCGTGCATTCCTATCTCGGCACGGGTGGTGCCGCCGCCCGCTCCGACGCCCCTTCGCCTTCGCCCCTCACACCGGGAGCCACGCCATGACCCGTCCGCCCCGACCCGAGCCGCGAGTGCTACTCGCCCGATATGCGCCATTTATCGCTTTGATGCTCGTGGTCGCAATTACCGGCGCCCTGCTCGCCGCTCGCGACAAGTCGACAACAGGCTCGGCCGAACTTGCGACCGCGCCGGCTGCCGAGCTCCCACTTACGCCAGCGAGCGCGCGGGAAGCTGGGCAGCAAGTCGACTTTGGTGAACACTGCGACACAACGACGGGTCGAGTGAAGCTGCCAACGGTGTATGCGCCCCCGTGCGCGGAACCGCTCGCGCCCGGGGCGGACAACGGCGGCACGACGTGGCAGGGCGTGACCGACGACGAGATCGTGGTCGCGGTGTATCTCGCGCCGAACGATCCGCTGACCACAGGAATGATGTCGCTGTCGGGCGCCAAACCCGATACGAGCAAAGATATGGCAACGGTCCAGGGTTACATCGACCTATTCACGTCGCAGATCAACACCTACGGCCGCAAGATCCGGCTGGTGAAGTTCGAAGGTGCGGGAGCCGGCGACGATGACGTGGCAGCCAAAGCCGACGCCATCAAAGTCGCCACCGAGATCAAGGCGTTCGCGAGCTTCGGTGGGCCCTTTCAAACCAACGCCTACGCCGCCGAGCTGGCCGCACGCGGCGTCGTATGTATCCAGTGTTCGCTGGTCATGACCGACGACCTCGCGCAGAAGTACCCCGGGCTGATCTGGGGATACCAAATGAGCCCCGAACAACTAGTGCAAGCGCTGATCAGCTGGATGGCCAAGGGCGTCTCGGATCGACCGGCCGAATTCGCCGGTGACCCAAAAATCCAGACCCAGACTCGTAAGGTCGGAGTGGTCAACTACGACACCAAAGACGGCACCTTCCGAGCTCGCCGAGAGACATTTCAGAACCTGATGCGTGCCGCGGGCGTCGATCCGAAATCGCTCGCAGTGCAACTTTCCTACAACCTCGACCTCGCTCGGGGGCAAGAGATCGCGCGCACGATCATCGCCAAGCTGAAAGAAGCCAAGGTGACGACCGTAATCGTGATCGGCGATCCGATCATGCCGAGGTTCTTCACCCAGGAAGCGACCGCACAGGACTATTTCCCCGAGTGGATCGTGACCGGCACCGTGCTCACCGATACCACAGCCGTGGCCCGCAACCTCTACGACCCCAAGCAGTGGGGCCACGCGTTTGGCATCTCCGGGCTGCCGGTTCGCACCGACCAGTTCGCACAGGCACCGGGGTACCTGTATCTGTGGTTCCACGGCGAGGAGCCGCCCTCGACGGCGTTTCAACTCGCCTTCCCCGCGCCATTTATCTTCTCGCTTGGCATCCACCTCGCCGGCCCCGAACTCACGCCCGAAACGTTTAAGGCAGCTCTGTTCAGCTACCCAGCCAGCGGAAGTTCACTGTTACATCCTCAGCTGTCGTTTGGCGAAAACGGAATCTTTGAAGCCACTGATTACTTCGGCTTCGACGACTCGGTGGAGATCTGGTTCGACGCCACGGAGGTGTCGAACTCCGAGATCGGCGACGAGGGAACGGGCTCATATCGCTATTCACGTGGCGGGCAGCGCTTCCTACGCAACGAGTGGCCCGACGAGCCGTCGCGAGCGTTCGACACCACCGACGCGCCCGCCTTCCTCGACGCCACCGAAGAACCACGCGATGAGTGGGCGCCGCGCTACCCGAGCCCGCTGGGGCCGCAAGTCGATCAGATGTTGAAGCAGTACGAACTGCCCGCGGCATCGGGTTCATGACGCACCGCGCCACTCCTTTCGTTTACTCACCTGTGCCAGGTAACCCAGTTCGCTGAGGGCATCGGCAAGAGTCGGACAACGGACGATCTCCACTTTCCGGAAGGTCCCTGGGTCACCGTGGCTGGGAACGAGGATCTTGGAGAAGCCCAGACGAACCAACTCCCGCACCCGCCGAGCGAGGCTGGCGTCGGCGCGTAAGTCGCCACCAAGGCCGATCTCGCCGACCGCGGCCAGCGTTGCGCGCGTCGCGGCGCGCTGTTCACTGGAAGCGAGCGCCACGGCGATCGCCAAGTCGACGGCCGGCTCGCGGGTGGCCAGTCCCGCCGCGGTCGAGACAAAAACGTCCTTGCCGTAAAACGACATCTCACACCACCGGGCCATTACCGCCAGCACCATGTCGACGCGCCGCGGGTCAAGGCCCGACACGGTGACCCGGCCACCGTCGGGGCGCGACACACACAACGACTGCACCTCGGCCAGCAAGGGGCGCGAGCCATCGAGGGTGACGGTCAGTGAGCTACCGGGCAGGAGCAAGTCTCGGCGGGTCAACAAGTCGAGCGAGGGATCAACGACGTCGGCCATCCCCCGCTCGTGCAGGTCGAGCACGCCCAAGTCCCCCGTCGCCCCGAACCGATGTTTCGGGACTCGCAGGTAACGGCGAACGTCGTGCCGGTCGCCGTCGACGCTTACGACCGTGTCGACAAGATGCTCCAGTGTCCGCGGACCAGCCAAGTCACCGTCCTTGGTGACGTGTCCGATGAGCACGATCGCCACGCCCTTGGTCTTGGCGCATTCCACCAGGGCCTCCGTGACGGCTCGCACTTGAGTTACGCCGCCCGCGAGTCCGGTGGCACCGTTGATAGCCAGGGTCTGCACCGAGTCGACAACCACAAGGTCGGGCCGTTCACGCTCGACGGCAGCCAAGACCGACTCGGCCGAACGGGTGGCAAGGAAGAGCACGTTTTTCGTATCGACACCCAAACGCGCCGCACGATCGCCGACTTGATCGGCCGATTCTTCGCCCGATGCCAGCAGCACGGTGCCGGTGGCCGCCCAGTGCTCACAAACCTGCAACATCAAGGTCGACTTTCCCGACCCTGGCGCGCCCACGACCAAGGTGACGGACCCCTCGACGAGCCCGCCGCCCAACACGCGGTCGAGTTCGCCTAGTCCCGTCGAGCGCCGCGCCAGTGTCGTGACCGCCGACACCAGCGGGCCGGGCGAGTCGTTGCCGGATCGGCCACGCGCGTCGTTCGATGTCGCCCGCGGAACCTCGCGTTCAGCGATGGTGTTCCATTCGCCACACGACGGACACCGGCCGACCCACGCCGCCGTGACGGCCGCACATGCCGAACAAAGGAAACTTCTCTTGGCCATGGGCAAACCCCAGCACAGGCCAGGGACAGTGGGGCGACATCCACCTTTTGATCAGCGCGCTCGACGTCAACGGCCCATGAAAATCGACGGCCCATGAAGATCGACGGCTATGGCCCCCGAGAATCGCTACGGCCCCCGAAAGTCGCTATGGCCCCCGAAAATCAATGTCGGGCGGCGAAATGCGCCACCCAACAAGCTCAAAGTCCTCGACCGCGCCGGCCTCATTTCGATACAGACCAACCGCACGCTCGGGGCCGACGGCGTAAAGATCCAGCCGCCGCTGTGAGGCGATCCGGCTGCCACGCCAGACCAACTCCGCACGGGTAAGGCCAGCGGGCCGATCGCACGATCGCTCCAGCTCACCGGCGAGGTATGCGCCCATGCCGCTCGCGGCCGACGGGTCAGGGCGGCGGAAGCGCATCTCGACCGAGTAACGACACCCGACGTCGGTGCTCACCTCCACAACGCCGGAGACCACGTGGCGCACCGTGATCGCCTCGGCGCGAAATCCCAACGTGTCGACAAAGAACCTTCTGGCCGCTGCCACCGCCGAGTCGTGACGGCGCGGATCACCCCACATCGCGATGAAGTCAGCGCTTGTCACCGCCGACGGGTCAAAGGGCTCCATCAGCCATGAATCCGGGACATTAATGACGCCAACAGTCCCGACAGGGCCCTTGGGTTTCATCGCTGAAAACGTGATGATCGGGACACGGACCACCTCGTGGTCGATGAGGACAACACGCACGAGCGGCGCCTCGCCCGGGTGTCCGAGCGCCGTTGTTTCAAGTGTCCACTTCCCGGCACGGTCGCGGTATTCGGTCGCCGTCTGGTCCGCATAGCCCGCATAGCCCGCATAGCCCCAGGCGGTTGCCGGGCGGCCGCGGCTGTCGCGGGCATCGGCATCCAACAAGCGCAGTGAGCTGGGCACCGCCGAGCGCGCCCGCGTCGCCGGGGAAAAGGTGAGCGGCCACAGCGCAAACCCGCCGAGGGCGACCGGTGACATAGCGTCGAACTTGCACGTTGTGGTCGCACGCGCGATCGACCCAAGCGGTCCCGACGGTGGAACGAACGGCAACGAGCTCGAGCCGCCGTACCAGCGAGACGACCCGTCGAGCCACCACGAGCGCCCGTCGGGCAAGGTGTAGGTGGTCCGATAGACACTGGCGCTGCCCGTGAACCGAGTCAGTGTGGTCGCGGTGACGACGAGCCGTTGTGGGTCAGGTGCGAGACCATAAAAGCATCGGGCGGTCGAGGGCATCTCGATCTCGAATCGCTCGCGCAAGACCCACTCGCTCGGTGGGCCGATCGAGCGGGCAGACGTCGGCGCGGTGCCAGCAGCGACCAACACGACAATCGTCAGCAGCCACGCCCCGACCTTGGCCACCAGCCCCATCAGCCGCATTGCCCCGGCTTACCAGAAGCAGGCCGGCCCCGGTCGAGCCCGCACGGCCCAGCGGTCCAACAAATGCTCGCACTGCCAGCACAAACAACTGCCGGCACAAACGAGTGCCGCCTAATGACCGCCGGCACCAATGACCGCGGAGAACATCCCCGTCGCCAACGAGCGCTGGGGCGCGGCGAACCGCTTCAAGGCC
>CAZWPY010000034.1:15060-26461 GCA_964635475.1 uncultured Acidimicrobiia bacterium | reverse complement strand
GCGCCAGCAACCCAATGACGTCCTATCCCGCCGCTGGTCCCGCAACCATGCATGAAGTCCACGTTGTGACGCAGCCGCGGGAGCGAGATCGGCCTTACCGTCCAACGAGCAAGCAGCGGGCTCGGCGTCCCGGCAGCGCCGACCAGGGCCGGTCGGCGATCGCCGCATGAAGTGATCGATCCTCGGTCAGCACGGTCGCGGCCAGCTCGATAGCGCTAGCGGTGATCCACATGTCGTTGTGCGACACCTTCCGCGCTGCCTCGGCAGCGATGGCTCCGAAGATCGCTGGATCGCCGAACCCGACCACTTCGCACAGTTCGGCGACATGCAGCGTCCGACGGCGGGCTTCGATCACATCGGCATCGAGTCCGTCAACGACGGCCCGAGCGACACCGGTGTTCAACTCACCAAGAGTCACGTGATGGACCATCGGTCGCGCTCTCGACTCGACGATCATCTCCTCGACTGTGGGCGAGTGCAGTCGACCAGTTCTCCGCCCTGTCCCACGGCGACGACGGACGGATCGATATCGAGCCGTTGCGGCTCGGCAGTCGTCGCGGATGCGGCCGCACAGAACCGCCGCTATTTGGCCGACGACGGCAGGGGCGCGCTATTTACCTTGCCGCCGAGGGCAGCGGCGCGCTATTTACCTTGCCGCCGAGGGCAGCGGCGCGCTATCTACCTTGCCGCCGAGGGCAGCGGCGCAATCGCGCGGTCCAACAACTCCTCTTGCTCCTGTGCATGCACCTTCGACGACCCCGTGGCCGGCGTGCCCGCGGCCGAACGCGAGATGATCCGAAAGCCGATGCCCGACGGGATCATGTCCCACAGGTACGCGCCGACCCACAACGCGCCGCCCATGTTGGCGGGCTCCTCCTGCAACCAGTAGATCTCCCGAGCGTTGCGGTACTTCGCAAACATCGCCGCCAGCTGCTCAGTGGGGAACGGGTACATCTGCTCGAGGCGCACGATTGCCACTGGCGCCTCGAGAAAGGCGCGCCGCGCCATTGCGTCGTAGGCAACCTTGCCCGAACACACCACGATCCGGCGAACCTCGTCGGGGGCGACGGCCAAGTCTGGATCGTCGAGGATTTCCTCGAAGGAGCCCGACTCGAACGACGCCAGCGGGCTCATCGAGTCCTTCGAGCGCAGCAGCGACTTGGGCGTAAAGACAATCAGCGGCTTACGCACGTCGCGACGGATCTGCCGGCGTAATACGTGGAAGTACTGCGCCGAGTTGGTCGGATACACCACTTGCATGTTGTCGTCAGCACACAACGTCAAGAAACGTTCGATCCGCGCCGAACTGTGTTCTGGTCCCTGGCCCTCGAACCCGTGGGGCAACAACATCACTAGCCCCGAGGTTTGGCCCCACTTCTCCTCCGCGGCGACGAGGAACTGGTCGATGATGATCTGCGCGCCGTTGACAAAGTCGCCGAACTGCGCCTCCCATAAGACCAAGGAGTCCTTCCGTTCGACCGAGTAGCCGTACTCGAAGCCCAACGCCGCATACTCCGACAGCGACGAGTCGTAGATGTGAAACTGGCCCCGCGCGTTTTCGATGTTGGCGAGTGGGACGTACTCCGTTTCGTTGACGTTGTCGACGAGCACCGCGTGGCGCTGCGAAAACGTGCCGCGGCCCGAATCCTGCCCCGCGAGACGCACGTCGGCGCCCTCGACCAGCAACGTTCCCAGCGCCAGGGCCTCCCCGAGCGCCCAGTCGACCTCGCCGCTGTCGTCGTAACGTTTTTTGCGTGCCGCGAACTGTGCGGCCAGCTTCGGATGGACGTTGAACGTCGCCGGCAAGGTGTGCAGCGTCGCGGCCACTCGATCCAAGGTGGCACGAGACACGCCCGTGGGGACATGGGGCAAGACGCCGAGCGGCTCGGGTTGCGGCAACGCCTTCAGGCCCTGCGGCGGCGCAGTCTGCCGGGTCTCGTCGAGCGCGCGCTGAAGGCGCGCTTGGAAGTCGGCCAGGGCCCGTTCAGCCTCCTCAACGGTGATCTCACCCCGGTTGACCAACGCTTCGGTGTAGAGCTTGCGCACCGAACGCCGCTCTTCGATCGCGCGGTACATCTCGGGCTGGGTGTAGCTGGGTTCGTCGGCCTCGTTATGGCCAAACCGCCGATAACACACCATGTCGATCACGACGTCGCGATGAAATTGCTGGCGGAATGCAAAAGCCAAACGCGCCACGCGCACGCACGCCTCGGGATCGTCGCCATTCACGTGGAAAATCGGCGCTTGGACCATCTTGGCTACGTCGGTGCAGTACTTCGTGCTGCGCGCTGCCTCGGGAGAGGTCGTAAATCCGACTTGGTTGTTGATCACTACGTGAACCGTGCCACCCACGCGATAGCCGGGAAGGTTCGACAAGTTCAGCGTTTCTGCGACGACCCCTTGCCCGGCGAAGGCTGCGTCGCCGTGCATCAGGATCGGCAACACATCAAAAGCACCCTCGTCGTCGGCGCGGTCGAGTTTGGCTCGAACCATGCCTTCGACCACAGGGGAAACGGCCTCAAGGTGCGACGGGTTCGACGACAAACTCACCGCGATCTCGTCGCCATTGCGTGACACGAACTTCCCGCACGCGCCCTTGTGGTACTTGACGTCGCCGGTTCCCTGAATCGTGTCGGGGTCGATACTGCCTTCGAACTCGCGGAAGATGTCCGAATACGACATGCCAACAATGTTGGCCAGCACGCTCAGCCGCCCGCGGTGGGCCATGCCCAACACCGCTTCGGGCATCCCCTCAGCCGCCGCGCCCGACAACAAGTCGTCGAGGATAGGAATCAGGCTCTCTGCGCCTTCGAGCCCAAAACGTTTGTGACCCAAATACTTGGTGTTGAGGAACTTCTCGAACGCTTCGGCCGCGTTCAGTCGCCCCAAAACATGGCGTTTTTCTTCAAGATCGAGGCTGAACGACACGGCTTCCACGTGGTCTTGTACCCAACGTTTGGCCACTGGATCTTGGATGTGGGTGTACTCCACTCCCACAGTCCGGCAGTACGCGTCGCGCAATACCCGCAACATTTCGCCCAACTTCATCGACTCGGCGCCAGCGAGGCCGTCGGTGATGAACTCGCGATCGAGATCCCAGATCGTCAGCCCGTAACTTGCGGGGTCGATCTCTTCGTGAGTGCCGGGCGGAATGAGGCGCAGCGGATCGAGATCCGCGATGAGGTGCCCGCGCTCGCGGTACATAGTGACCAACGTCTGCACCTTGACCTGCTTGCTCGCCGCGTTGGCCTCGCGATCGAGCGAGTTCGTGTCGGCGTGCCAGGGAACTGGCACATACGGCACACCCAAGGATTCGAACAGTTCCTCGTAGAAACCATCGTCACCCATCAGCAGTCGATGGATCTTGCCGAGGAACTGCCCGGACTCGGCTCCCTGGATGATGCGATGGTCGTACGTCGACGTGATCGTCACGACCTTGCCAACGCCCAGATCGGCCAACATTCGAGGGTCGGCGCCCTCGTATTCGGCCGGGTACCCAATCGAACCCACGCCCACGATCACGCCTTGGCCAGGCATGAGCCGCGGGACGGAGTGGACGGTTCCGACGGTGCCGGGGTTGGTGAGCGTGACCGTGACGCCCGCGAAGTCGTCGGGGCTGATCTTGTTGGTGCGGATCTTGCGTATCAAGTCCTCGTATTGGCTCCAAAAGTCAACAAAATCAAGGGTGTCCGCCTCACGGATGCACGGCACCAACAACGAGCGAGTGCCATCGGCCTTGCCGACATCGACCGCGAGACCAAAGCCAACATGGTCGTTGCGCACAACGGCCGGTTTGCCGTCGACGTGGGTGAACGTGCGCATCATCGCGGGAACGGCTCGTAACGCCTGCACCACGGCAAAGCCGATCAGGTGGGTGAAGCTGACCTTGCCGCCGCGTGAACGCGCCAAGTGCGAGTTGATGATTCCCCGGTTCACTTCCAGCAAACGCGCCGGCACCGTGCGCACGCTCGTCGCCGTGGGAACCCCCAGGCTCGCTTCCATGTTCTCGACGATCCGCGCTCCGACGCCTCGGAGAAGCTCAGCCGGCGGCGCCGTCGCCAAGGAGGCTCCTGCGGCAGTCGCTGCGCCAGCAGGGCTAGGAGCGCTCGACGCCGTCGGGGTTGGCGCGTGAGGAGCGCTCGCCGGAGCGGCACCAGCCCCGTTGGCGGTCGAGGGTGCGGCCGCGCCCGGCGCCGCGGGCGTTCCCGCGGTCGATAGGCCAGAAGAGGCCGACGAGGCAGGCGACGCGGGAGCCGCGGGCGTAGTACCCGCCGACGCACCGGGTGTCGCGGCAGCAGCGGCTGCCGGCGCCGCGGCGCCCGACGCCATCTGGTCGCTGATGACGGGAACTTGGCCTGTATTCATCCCCCGCGCGCGATTGGACCCTCGTTTGTAGTCGGCAAAAAACTCTCGCCAGGTCTCCGATACCGAGTTGGGATCGTCGGAATAGAGGTCGTACATCTCGTCGACCAACCAGACATTCGGGCCCAACGACTGCGGACTTGGCAGCTCATTCGTCACGCGGTGCTCCTACTTCAAATGACCACGTCGATGCTACCGGCGGCGATGTTTCTGAACGGACCAGTCGCGACCAATGGTCGCCGCCGCGAGTCGTCTACGGCGCGACAGGTCGCGCGGCAACTTTCCGCCACGTTGGATTTGTAGGCTCGTTTCACCCCATGGCAGCTCGACACTCAGAACGCCGGGCCGAGCGCGGCCGAACACGGTTCGCACTTCTCGCCCCGCTCGGGTTCGCCGCCTTCGTGGTTCTTGCACTTGTCGCTGCCTGGTTGATCGACTCAGCACGCCATAACAACAGAGTCCCGCGCAACGTGACGGTGGCCGGCCAGCCGATTGGTGGACTCACGCGCGCCGAGGCGAACAAGGTCGTCAGCGAGCTCGCATCCGAGTACCCGGCCACCCAGGTGAACATCACGTCGGGCGACGTGACGATCAGCACCACGGCCGAAGCCCTCGGAGCAACGATCGACGTCGACGCCACCACGTCGTCGGCGATGGCCGCGCGAGGCGGCCTGCCATGGACCCGGTTCTCTCATTGGCTTGGTTCGTTGCGCACAGCGCGGCACATCCCGCTCGCGGTCGACGTCGAGGCTCACCGCGTGCTGGCACTAGTGCGCACCCAACCGGGTGCGATCACCGCGGCGCCTGTCGAGCCGACAATTCGCGCCGGCGAGGGGGGTTTTGAAGTCGTCGACGGCAAACCCGGCCAAGGAATCGATCCGCACGCACTGGCCGAGGCGTTACGCACCGCCGCGGTGGTCGACTCAAAGGTCTCGGTCGACGTCAAGCAGGGGCCGATCCCCCCGCTGCTAACCCGCGAAACCGCCGAGTCGGCCGCGCGACAGGCCGACCAACTCACCAATCGACCGTTACCGATCAAAGCTGGCGACACCGTCGCAGCGATCGACGAGGAGACGCTGCGCTCCTGGATTCATCCGGTTCCCGGTCCGTCCAACATCGACCTGGGTGTCAATGAGTCGCTGCTCGACACGATCCAGGAGACCGTTGAGAACCGGCTCTCCAAAGCCGGCCGCGCCGCGCGCGACGCAACCGTTACTGCGACCGGCGGCGGTTTCGTCGTGAGTGAATCAGCCGGCGGCACTCGCTGTTGCACACAAAATGCCGCCCGCCTGGTGCTCGACGCGTTCACCTACGGCGATCGCAGCGATCCGATCGAGTTGCCGTTGATGGCAACGACGCCCGAACACACGACCGCTGAGGCGGTGGCCATACGCGAGCCCGTCGCCACCTTCACCACCCAGCACGCGGCGGGGGAACCTCGGGTGAAAAACATCCATCGCATAGCCGACCTCATAAACGGGACGGTCATCTGGCCGGGCGAATCACTGTCGGTCAACGACAAAATCGGGCGCCGCACGGTCGAAAACGGATTCGTCGTGGCGCCGGTGATTTACAAAGGCAAGTTCGAAAAGGACGTCGGCGGCGGCGTCAGCCAGTTCGCGACCACGTTGTTCAACGCCGCCTTCTTCGCGGGGCTCGACTTCAACGAGTACCAAGCGCATTCGATCTACATCACGCGTTATCCGTACGGTCGCGAAGCAACGCTGTCGTTTCCTGCGCCCGATCTGGATATCCACAACACGACGCCCTACGCGGTCTACCTCCAGGCCTCCTATACCGAGACGGCGATCACCGTCACGTTGTGGTCGACCAAATACGTCGACGTCGTGCAGTCGGATCAATCCACACGCAAGATCGGCGAGTGCACGAAGGTCACCACCCAACGCACCCGCACCTACCTCGATGGCCGGGTCAAGACCGACACAGTCGGCGCGCTCTACCAACCCAAAGAAGAAGTCCTCTGCAACTGAGGTCCCCCGGCGTCGACCGAATGCGAGTCGAACCCAACACGCGGGTTTAGAGGACTGCCGCACTCTCGCCGGCAGGGTGGAGCACTACGGCCACCCGCGCTCGAGGAGAAATGTCCCTCCTACGCCGTACCGTCGTCGGGCAGTCCACACCCGGCCGAACAGCTCGGCCACCGACGCGAGGAGGCGAGATGGCGCGGGCCGCGAAACCGACGGCGTTCGAGCGCAGGATGATCTTCGGCCTCGTGGCGGCTCGCGATGGAAAACGCTGCTACGCCTGCGGCTCCGACTACCGGCTCACGCTCGACCACATAAAGCCTCGAGCTCTCGGCGGAGCCGACGCTGTCTGGAACCTGCAGATCGTCTGCGCACAGTGAGACGCGGCGAAGGGCGCAGCGTGGGACGGGCACACAATCGAGACGCGCTCTCGGCGATCGACGCACCTGTTTATCCAACGCAGAGCACTCAGCCGTCGACGGTAGGCCGCAGTGCGACAGGTCGCGGGCGACCTACGCGCCATAGGTGGCCGTCACGCGCGGTCGGGGGCCCAGACTTTGGGTCGGCGATCGGCCCACGGAGCCGCGCGCTCAAGCTGCGCGGCTAGCGAGATCAACAGGTCCTCACGGCCGTAGTCGGCAACAAACTGCACGCCGACGGGAAGACCGTCGTGCATGGCGAGCGGCAGGCTGACCGCCGGTTGGCCAGTCACGTTGAACGGTGGCGTAAACGGCACGAGTTGGCTCGAACGCAGGATGCCCGCGATCGGGTTGCCCGGCGTCGAGTCGAACTCGCCGATCTTGGGCGGGAGCTGCGCGAGCGTCGGCGTGAGCAAGATGTCGTAACCCGAGGCCCACCACGACAGCATGCGCCGCGTGTACTGCTCCATGAACTGCAACGCCCGCAACATCGTGGTGCCCGGCAGCCCTCGTGCCCCTTGCGCGAGCGACCACGTGCCGGGCTCGACATCGTCCTCGGTCACTGCGGTACCCGTCTCGCGCTCGAGGCTGTCGAGCTGAAGAGCCACCGACGCCGACCACATCGTGAGGAAGTGACCACTCACCTCGGGATCGCCCATGGCTGGCGGGAAAGCGGGCTCCACGTGATGGCCGAGTTCGCCGAGCAGCGAGGCAGCTCTTTCGGTCGCCGCCACGCAGGCCGGATCGACGTCCGCGGTACCCGAGGGAACGTGGGTCAGGAGCCCGACACGCAGCGGCGCGGGTTCGCGGCCGACCTCGTCGACCAACGGGCCCCGTAAGGCCGGTGCGGCAAACATGTCGCCGGGGGCCGAGCCGCTCGCTATATCAAGCAGGAGCGCTGTGTCACGAACGGAATGACTCACGAACCCGTGCACGCTCACAAACTGTGTGATGTCGCCCGTCGCAGGGGCACGTGTGATTCGGCCACGGCTGGGTTTCAGTCCCACTAGGCCGCACTCACTCGCGGGGATCCGGATCGAGCCGCCGCCATCGCTCGCGTGCGCCGCGGGCACCACGCCCGCCGCGACCGCAGAGGCGGAGCCTCCGCTGGAACCACCGGAGGAATGCTCGGTATTCCATGGATTTCGAGTGCGTCCGTGCGACTCGGGTTCGGTCGTGGAGATAAGCCCAAACTCGGGAGTATTCGTACGCCCGATGAAGATGAGGCCCGAGTCACGCAGCCGTTGCGTCATCACCCAGTCGTGTGCGGGCCGATTGTCGAGATCACGCAGAAATCGCGTGCCCGCATGGTTGGGCTCCCCTGCTTGCCACGCCCCTAAATCCTTGATCAGGAAGGGCACGCCGCTGAGCGGGCCAGGGAGGGGCGTTTGCGCCTCGGAACGGGCGGCTTCGAATCGCGGATGGATCACTGCGTGGATGTCGTCGTGCGTGGCTTCGACCCGCGCAATCGCCTCGTCGACCAACTCGGCCGCACTCACCTGTCCGGTCCGGACGAGTTCGGCTAGGGCGGTGGCATCGCAGAAGTCGGTCATGGGCACAGCGTAGGTACCGGAGCGGCGGGAGGCACAGCGTAGGTACCGGAGCGGCGGGAGGCACAGCGTAGGGACCGGAGCGGCGGGAGGCACAGCGTAGGGAACCGGAGCGGCGGGAGGCACAGCGTAGGTACCGGAGCGGCGGGAGGCACAGCGTAGGGAACCGGAGCGACTGAGGGCACAGCACGACAGTGTCGGGGCCCGAAGCGACCCCACCTACGCTGATCCGCCGTGGCGACAGGACTCGACTTCGACGTGTGCGTGATCGGCGCAGGGCCCGCCGGTGCTGCCGCCGCGCTTGAGACGGCCCGCCGTGGACTCCGAGTCGCGCTCATCGACAAGGCCACATTCCCTCGCGACAAGTGTTGCGGCGACGGGCTCACCACTGCCGCGCTGCGCATCCTCGAGTACCTCGGGATCGGCGTCGAGTTGTTGGACCACAGCGTCGAGGTCGAGGAGGCCTACGTCCGAGCGCCGTCGGGGCACGTCGCGCGCTTTCCTTTCCCGAGCGGCGCGGGTGTATTCGCCGCTGTCGTCGAACGCGCCGCGCTCGACCACTCGCTAGTGCGTGCCGCGGGCGCGGCCGGCGCCGAACTGGTGTTGGGGTCTGCGGTCAACAACGTGAGCGCGTCGGCCGACTCGGTCACCGTCGCGACGGCCACCAGCACCCTGCGCGCCGGCTGGGTGGTCGCCGCCGACGGAGCATGGTCGCCCACCGCCAAGTCGCTGGGCATATGGGACGACGGTTACC
The DNA here is from genome assembly GCA_964635475.1 of uncultured Acidimicrobiia bacterium. Lineage (GTDB taxonomy): Bacteria > Actinomycetota > Acidimicrobiia > Acidimicrobiales > CAZWPY01 > CAZWPY01. The sequence goes on along the minus strand of CAZWPY010000034.1, from coordinate 17,391 downwards.
TCGGCGACTTCCACGCGTTTCGCCAGTACGTCGCCGACGTCGACATGGCCGCCGCCACTGAGCTGTGGGTCAGCTTCGAACGTGATCTGCTGCCGGGCTACTTCTGGTCTTTCCCGCTCCCGGGCAATCGGGCCAACATCGGCTTCGGCATCACCCGCAAAGGTTCGTCGCCCACCAAACACATGGCGGCCTTGTGGCGCGACCTGCTCGACCGACCGCACATCCGTGCGCTGCTCGGTGATTTCACGCCCCTCGGTCCTCATAAGGCGTGGCCGATTCCTGCCGACATCCGCGGCGCGACATTGTCGTCACATCGCGCCCTCGTGGTCGGCGACGCGGCCCGGGTGGCCGACCCGATGACCGGCGAAGGAATCGCACAAGCGATGGAGTCAGGCATCCTCGCGGCCGACGCGATCGCCCACGGGGGATCGCTCGAACACATCCGCGAGCATTTTGAGCACGCGATGCGCGACAGCTTTGTGGCAGATCAACGTATGGCCCGAGCGTTACGGGCCGCCCTCAGCAAGCGATGGGGTGCCGAGGGCGCGGTGCGCCTCGCGGGCGCAACACCGTGGACCCGGCGCAATTTTGCTCGTTGGCTCTTCGAGGATTACCCCCGGGCGCAGCTCTTCACACCACGGCGCTGGGACGACGGCGTCATCCCACACAGCGGCGGCGCGTACCTCGACGACTAACCAATGGCCCCAGCTCAGTCGGCAAACCAGTTGCCGTGAAATCCGAACGGCACGCGGTGTGGGATCTCCACACGAGCCACCGACTCCATCGTCTGCCCGTCGAGAACGCACAAGGCGGCGTCGGAGCCGTCGAACGCCATGTCGAAGCCGAGCAGCCAGCCATCGTCCTCGCCCCGATTCGACTCCCGCGGGACAAACACAAACTCGCCTGCGCCGCGACCCGGACCCAGGTCGTGCGAAATCGACGTGCGAGCGTCGATGTCGTGTTTGACGACACGCCCCGCCATCTCCGTTCCATCGAGACCGACGGCCCAGCCGTAACGGTGCCGGCGCCCCGACAGCGTTTCGTTTGGCCGAGGAAATTCATGCGGCGCCTCGTCGATCACGTCGTACGCACCACGGCCGCTTGCGGGGTCGAGCGTGAAACGCGCCATCGACGGCGGTCCGTCGTTGGGCCCATTGGTCACCTCGGCGAACATCCGCGGATGGCGAGGCGCATCGAACACAACCTTGCCGTCGTCGGTGTCGAAGGCATTGAGCGGATGGAAGACATAACACGGGTCGACCTCGACCCACACGATGTCGTCGGCGTTGTCCGCGTTGCGGTCGAGCAACCCAATACGGGCGGCACGATCGGGGTTCCACAAGTATGGGAACTTGCCCGTCATCGCCGCATCGAGCGAGAACACGCATGGGAAATCGAACACCAGGGCCTTCGTTTCGGTGAACGCCATGTCGTGGATCATCGGGCCATCGGGCACGGGAACCTGAACTGACTTCTTCACGCGACCGGCGCTGTCGAGCACCACGTAACGCACGTGATCCCAGGCAAAGAAGTACGCCATCACGAGGTACTCGCCGGTGTGCGGGTCGAAATGCGGATGCGCCGAAAAGCCGCCATCACCCAATGTGCCGTCGAGGTCGGTGCGGCCAATCGTCTCAAGCTCAGAATTGACCTCCATGATGGGGCCGCCCGACTCCACCACTGCACACAGCCGTTGGCCCAAGCTCACAATGCTCGTGTTCGCGTTGATGTCGAACAGCGGCGCCGGACCCGTGGGCAACGGCCAGCCGCGTTCGGTACACACGTCGGTGCTGCGCACGAAACGGTTTCGATACCACTCGGCCTTGCCGTCACGCAGGCGCACGCCGTGCAACATTCCCGTGCCCGTGAACCAGTGATAGTTGGCCGGATCAACCGTGCCAGCGGGGTTCGGACCGTTTCGTAAGTAGCGGCCGTTTAGTTCAGCGGGCAGATTTCCGCGGACCGTAAGGTCGAACGTCGTCTGCTCCTCGAGCACCGGCGCGTAATTGCCCGAGAGGTAGTGCGAACCAACGGGTGCGTCAGCGGGGTCGATAGTTGTTGACATGTGTCCTCCTCGCGAGGGGTTGGCCGAAACGTGAACGCAACCTGACTGGTCCTAGGTGAACCTGGTCGACTTCTTGCTCGACGCGGCCGGCTTGCTGCCCTGTTTTGCGGCCGGTTTAGCTGCTTGTTTGGCGGCTGGTTTGCCCGACGCTTTTGCTGCGGGTTTCGAGGTCGACTTCGGCGAAGCCTTGGCGGCCGCTGCTCCCTTGGCAGCCGGTTTCGTGGCCGCCGGTTTCGTGGCCGCCGGTTTCGTGGCCGGTTTGCCCG
>CAZWPY010000034.1:3560-14960 GCA_964635475.1 uncultured Acidimicrobiia bacterium | reverse complement strand
GCCGGTTTCGTGGCCGCCGGTTTCGTGGCCGCCGGTTTCGTGGCCGGTTTGCCCGACGGTTTCGGCGCCGTGGGCGCCGGGGTCCTCGCCGTCGCCGTGGCCGCGGGCGCCGAGCCCATCAGCGCCTGGAACGACGCGCCCCCGACCAGGGTCTGCCGAGCGAACCCCAAGGCGGTCCCCGACGAGCTGAGTTGTTGCCCGACGCCAATGAGCCCCCGGCCGACCTCATCGAGGTTGCCGACCAACGAGCGGAACTGACCCGCGACCGTGGTCATGTCCTCGGCTACACCGCTCACCCGAGCAGCGGCGCCACCGATACCGGGCAACCCTGAAAAGAGTTTCGCGACACCCGCGAGCTGTCGACTCGTGCGTTCGAGCGCCACCGCTGCGATGCCAGCCAAGTCAGTCACGCCGTTGGCGCCGGCCCCCGTGAGGAAATGGCCCGCCGTTGTGGCCGCGCTGCCGGCGGCGTCGATGCCGTCGCCCGCAGTCTGAAGCAAGTCGGGCAACTGTCCGAGCAAGTTCAACACGTCGTCGCCGTGGTCGGCCACCCAATCGACGGCGCCCAGAATCCGGTCCTTTTGTTTGCCGAGAGCACCGATCGCGTCTTTGATCTCGTCGCCGAGGGTTCCTGTCAGCGCACCGACCACGTCTTCAAGATCCATCCGTTCATCATGCCGCGACCAACTGCCCGTGCGCGACTCGGGATTTCGGCCCTATCCCAGGTCCTGCGACCCGGGTCCTCCGAAACGACCACACCGGCGAGCGAATTCGCACGACACACATTCAGCTCCCGCTCGCGAGAGCGGGGCGGGGTCCAAGGCGTTGGCCGGGTCCCAATCGGCGGCACGAGCCGCGATCGAGGCAAGGCGCTGCGCAGCGACCTCGACCTCGGGCGCGTGAAACACGACACGCTCGCACCGCGGCAAGTCCTCGCGGCCAAGCCAGTGGTGGTGCACCACCACCACTGGCTCCAGCGGAGCGCGAAATCGGTGCCACAAGATGACCGAGTACAGGTCTCGTTCGATGTCGCTGTTCCCGCTGCCCGTCTTGTACTCGACAACACAGGGCCCGTCGGGCTCGCGGCCACGGGCGTCGAGCCGCGCCAGCATCGCGACCACAACTCGTTCACCGCGGCCGTTCACCACGTTGATGTAGACGCCCGCCTGCTCCTCGGCCGACTCCAGGTCGACCTTCGCGTCGTGCTCGCCGTCGCGGATGGCCAACTCTCGGGCAACCAGAGCCTCCACTCGGCGTTGGTCGGTCGACTCAATATCCGGTTCCTCGTCGACCGACGTGCTGGCTCCCGATTCGGCTCCGCGGACCATCGCGGCAAGTCGAGCGTGCAGTGCAGCCCCGACGCCACCCGCCGCGGGCGAGCCGTCGTCGTCGCGCCCCGCACCCGCGTCGGCGGGCAAACGGAACAACCGACTCCACGCGATCCGCCGGTCACACGCACTCGCCAGCGCCGTCTTGGTCAACACCAACAATCGAGCCGTAGTGGCAGGTCGCCGATCCCCGCCGACATTAGGGAACGCCCCGCAGTACGGCAGCCGCGTGCAGCTAAAACAGGCGCGACCCGGGCTCGCCGTGCGCGCAGAGGGCGGCGGGAGTTCACGCACGAGCCGTGCCCAACGCGCAAGTTCGCGCTCGGCTCGTTGCGCTCCCGGCCCGTCAAAGTCCACATCGAGCGTGGCGATCTCGGGATTATCGCCAAACAGGATCACGTCCGCGAGGCGCGCGTCGTGCCGCACGCGGGCTAGTAGTTCGGCCTCGACGTCGCCCGTGCGCGCACGCCCGACTCGAAGGCGCAGTGCCAACGAGTCGCCGAGCGGGTCAAGTACGAACGTCGGCTTGGCGAGTATCGAGAACTCCCCGCCGGGTGCGATCCACGGATCAGCCGCGGGCTCGTCATCGAGGTCGAGCGAACGCTCCACCAGCTCCTCGTACCGGAGCAACGCGGCGATCACCTCGTCACGTTCGACGGGATCGAGCGCGCCGCCGACCTCGGCAACCACGTCGGGCACAGAGCGATCGACGTCACGGTGTAACGCCACGATCCCGTCTCGGATCACCCCCCAGCGCCGTAGAGCAGGTGCGTCCCTGCTCGAGTCGAGGGCCGCGACGCGGGGCTCAACCCACGAGGCCACACACTCATCGAGGTTGACCATGTGCGCGAACCGCACGCCGCGGGGACTGTCGGGATCGGTTCGCGCCACGGAACGGCTCGTCAGGCTCGCGCCGACCCCGGCAAACCCAACACCCGTTCGCCGATGATGTCGCGCTGTACCTCAGAGGTTCCGCCGCCAATCGTGAGCGCGGGCGAGAACAGAAAGCCGTAGCTCCACGTCGGATCAGTCGACCCATATGGACCGGCCGCGTTGAGCATCCCGGCAGCGCCCGCCAAGTCGACAGCCAGACCCATCACATGTTGGCCGTGTTCGTCGGCGAGAGCCTTACGGACAGACACCTCGGGCCCAGGCTGTTTGCCGGCCAGAGCCGCTCCAAGCAGTCGCGCGCCCAACAGCGCGAGCAACTCGCCCTCGATGTACACCTCGACAAGGCGCTGACGTTGGAGTGCGTCGACCACGACCCCCGAGGGCCGGCGCCGGACCAGTTCGATCAGATCGGTCGCCTTTGGCCCGTGCCCCCACAACACACCCCCGCTCGACAACGACACACGTTCGTTGGCGAGCGTGACCTTCGCCAAGCGCCAACCCTGGTCGACCTCGCCGACGACACACGACGCGGGCAGGCGCACATCGTCGAAGGTCACCTGATTGAACAGCGCCGCGCCGGTCATCTCCTTGATCGGACGCACGGTGATGCCCGGCAGGTCCATCGGGCACACGAAATACGTGATTCCTTGCTGGGCAGAGACCTCGGGGTTCGTGCGCGCGAGCAGAATGCCGAACGCGGCGATGTGGCCCATCGACGTCCACACTTTCGAACCATTCACCACCCATTCGTCGCCATCTCGCGCCGCGGTCGTCCGCAGCGAGGCAAGATCGCTCCCCGCATCGGGCTCAGAGAACAGCTGACACCAGATCTCCTCTCCGGCGAGCAACGGCAACAAGTAGCGCCGTTTTTGCTCTTCGGAGCCAGCGGCGATCAAGGTCGGTCCGGCCCAGCCGATCCCGATCTGATTCTGCGGCCGACTGACACCAGCGCGTCGCAGCTCGTCGTCGACGATCAGCTGATGGGTGGCGTCTGCTCCCAACCCCCACGGCTTAGGCCAGTGTGGCGCCACCAAACCCGCTTCGGCGAGATCGCGCCCACTGGGACTTCGATGTTCGGCCAGCCAGTCGCGCAACGCCCGTCGTCGCGGATCATCGTCTCCTGGCAGCTCAACCTTCACCGCGCGCACCCTAACCCCAGACGGGAGCAATCCCCACGAGGCCGCGAGCCGCTCCGAAGCGCCATGAAGGATCGTTAGTCCTCAGCGCGACAGCGCCCAACGTTGCCGTCGGGGCTGCCAGCGCGGACCGTAGGCTCGGCGCCCAACAGCGAGGAGGTGCCCGTGGCGGGTTGGAACTGGGCAGACGTGTGGGAAACCGTGGCCGATCAACGGCCCGACGCGACGGCACTCATTCATGGCTCGCGGCGGGTGTCGTGGCACGACTTTGACAGGGGTGCCGACGGCGTGGCCGCCGGCCTGCTCGCGGCGGGCGCACAACGGCAGGACAAGGTTGCGCAGTACCTCTACAACTGCCCCGAGTACCTCGAGTCGTTGTTTGGGATCGTGAAAGCGGGCCTGGTGCCCGTGAACACCAACTACCGCTATGTCGACGATGAGTTGCTGTATCTGTGGGACAACGCCGACGCCGTCGCTGTGATTTTCCACGGCTCTTTCACCGATCGCTGCGAGCGCCTGCGCTCGCAACTCCCCCGTGTGCGTAGTTGGGTCTGGGTCGACGACGGCGCAGGATCCAAGCCCGACTGGGCGACGGACTACGCCGCGTGGGCCGACTCCGGCCGTGAACGCGACACTCGAGTCGTACCCGAACACGGTCGTGACGGTGACGACCTCTACATGCTCTACACCGGTGGCACGACCGGAATGCCAAAGGGCGTTATGTGGCGACAGAACGACCTCTTTAACGTCTTCTCGGAATCGACCACACGAGACCCCGTCGAGGCCGACCTCGATCACATCCGGGCTCGGCTCGAATCGGGCTTCGCCCCGCTCGCCATTCCGGCGTGTCCGCTCATGCACGGCACCGGCGCGTTCCTTGCTTTCCAAAACCTCTTTATGGGTGGCGGAGTTGTGACCCTCGAGGGACGTTCCTTCGATGCGGTCGAGTTGCTCACGGCGATCGAAACAAACCGCGTGAGCAGCACCGCGATCGTCGGTGACGTGTTCGCCAAGCCGATCGTTCGAGCACTCGCCGCGCAGCCAAACCGCTGGGACCTAACGAGTCTGAAATTCATCATCTCCTCGGGGGTGATGTGGAGCGAACCGGTCAAGCAAGAGCTGCTCTCCTACATTCCCGGACTGGTACTCGTCGACGCGTTCTCCTCCTCCGAAGCACTCGGCATGGGGTCGTCAATATCGGGCGGGACAGCGGTGGCGCGAACGGCCAAGTTCCAGCTCGGCGCCCGCGCCAAGGTGATCACCGAAGACCGACGTTTTGCGGGACCCGGTGAGACAGGACTCGTCGCGATCGGCGGGTGGCAGCCCCTCGGCTACTACAAGGACCCAGAGAAGACGGAGCGGACGTTTTGGGAGGTCGAAGGGCAACGCTTCTCGGTCCCTGGCGACTACGCGCGTATCGAAGACGACGGTTCGGTCACTCTGCTCGGGCGCGGCTCACAGTGCATCAACACCGGCGGCGAGAAGGTCTATCCCGAGGAGGTGGAGGAAGCACTGAAAACCCACCCCGACGTGCTCGACGCAGTCGTCGTCGGCATCCCCGATGATCGTTTTGGCGAACGGATCGTGGCCGTCCTTGAAGCCTCCCGGGGGGCCGAACCCGATCTCGCCTCGATCGGTGAACACGTGCGCAGCAAGCTCGCCGCCTACAAGACGCCCAAACAGTTCCACGTCGTGTCGTCGCTCGATCGCCCGGCCAACGGCAAGACCGACTACAAGCGTTGGCGCAGCTACGCGGTCGACAACGAAGCCGCGCCAACGAACTAAGGACCGGCGGATCCACGATGGCGGCCAGCACTCGAGTGGAGATCGACTGCGGCAACGGCGAAACAGTGTCGTTGTCCAACCCCGACAAGGTGTTTTTCCCGCAAGCGGGATACACAAAGATGGATCTCGTCGAGTACTACCTCGCCGTCGGCCCGGGCGCGCTCGCTGGTGTGTACGAAAGGCCAACAGTTCTCAAGCGGTTTCCCAACGGCGCTGACCACGACTTCTTCTTCCAGAAGCGGGCGCCCGCCGGCCCGCCGTGGATGCACACCGTTACTGTCACATTCCCGAGCGGGCGAACCGCCACCGAGCTGTGCCCCGTGTCCATCGCGCATTTGATATGGGCGGTCAACCTTGGGTGCATCGACTTCAACCCGTGGGCAGCTCGACGAGCCGACCTCGATCATCCCGACGAACTCAGAATTGATCTTGATCCCCAACCGGGCGTCGCATTTGCCGACGTGAAACACGTGGCACTGGCAGTTCGCGACTTCCTCGCCGAAGTGGGCCTATCGAGTCGCGCGAAGTCGTCGGGCTCGCGGGGAATCCATATCTATTCTGCTATCGAACCTCGATGGGGTTTCCAGGACGTGCGCCGCGCCGCGCTCGTCGTTGCCCGTGAACTCGAACGGCGTATGCCGCACATCGCGACATCCGCCTGGTGGAAGGAGGAGCGCGGCCAAACCGTCTTTATCGACTACAACCAAAATGCTCGTGACCGAACGGTCGCCAGCGTGTGGTCGGTGCGGCCCACGCCCGACGCCCGCATCAGCGTTCCGCTGCACTGGGACGAGGTGCCCGACTTCGACCCCGCTGCGTTCACGCTAAAAACCGGCCCCGCGCGATACGCCGAGGTCGGCGACCCCTGGGATGGCCTGTACAGCCAGCGCGGATCGCTTGAGCTCCTACTGGCCCGCGCCGACGAGGATGCGGCGGCCGGAATCGCCGACGCTCCGTGGCCGCCACACTTTCGCTCGCAAGAGGGCGAGGCTCCGCGGGTCGCGCCGAGCCGTGCCCGTAAGCCGTCGCCGCGACCCGCTGCCAAACCCAGGAGCACGACGAAGGCGACAGCAGCGCCCGCCGCAGCCGCGCCCGCTGCAGCGGCGGAGGGAGAGCTCATGCCTGCTGCGCCCGCCGCGCCCGCCGACCTCGAAGCCGACTAAGCCCCGATCGAGATCAGTCGAACGTCACCCGCGGGCGAAATCGCGGCGATCTCCGGAGTGCTGAAGCTGGTTGCGTACACCGTCCCGTCGGCGCCGAGCGCGATGTTGTCGCTCGCGAACGGCAACTCGGCCACGGTTGCGGGCGGCGAATCGGGGTCCTGCAACGACATCCGCAGCAGCGCCGGAGGAGCGACCTGCGCTGCGTAGATCACGTCACCGTCGACCTCGACCCCGGTGACCGCACCGAGGCCATCTACCAGCACCTCGATGTCACCTGAGTCCGGATCGACCCGAGCGATTCGGCCCGGCTTTGTGAAGTCGAGCAACGGTCCAATGATCGACCCGTCATCGGAGAAGTCGAATCCGTTGAGACCCTGCGTTGTCGGGGTCACCTCGATGAACTTCTTGCCCTCGGCGTCGTAGCGGTAGAGGCCGTCGCCCGTGAGCGCCCGCCCGACGAACAACTCGCCTGCCGGGCTGAGGTTGATCGGATTAGCCCCCGGGCCGACGTTGCCCAGTTCGGTGATCGTGCCGTCGATCGCGATACGCGACACGGCGCCGGTGCCGAATCCGGCAACGAGCAGCGTGCCGTCTTGATCGACCACGAGATCATCGGGGCCTCCCAACTCTCCCCCCGTCCCCCAACGACCGACGATCGCTCCGGTTGCCGCGTCGATGCCGAGGACCTGGTTCGAATTGATTGACGCCACGTACAACGTGGAGCCCGCGACGGCGATTCCGTTGATCCCGCTGGGCGGCGTCTGATCAACATCGGCCTGGGCTTCGGGCCCCGCCTCCGCTACGGCACTCTCGGTGGCGTCTCCCGCGACAGCACCAGTCTCGGACCCAGACCCAGACCCAGACTCGGACTCGGACTCCCCGTTTGCCGCCTGTGCCGCGGCCTCGGTCGAAGTCGGGTCCGAGTCAGCGCTCGAGTCCGAGGACGAGGACGAATCCGAACCACACCCGCCCAATGCAGCCACGCACACAGATGCGCCCGCAAGCAGAGTTGTCCAACGTTTCACTTGCCACTCCTTCTTTCCGCCCGCCCTAGCCACGCGGGTCGACCAGCGCCAGAAGCCTGGCCACCGCCGTCTCGACATCGATTTCGTGGGCCGGCAACACCAGCTCCGGCCTTGCTGGCGATTCGTACGGAGCATCGAGCCCCGTCAGACCCGTGAGTTCGCCGCGGCGGTAGCGCGCGTACAGCCCTTTCGTGTCGCGACGTTCGCACTCCTGCACAGGCGTCGACACCCACACTTCGAAAAACGGCAAACCCGCTGCGTCGTGCACGCTGCGCACGCCAGCACGCGCCCTGGCAAACGGCGAAACCAGCGGAGCGATGGCCACCAGTCCCGCGTCGGCGAGCAGCGCAGCGACGTGGCCAACCCGGCGAATGTTTTCCGCGCGATCTGCGTCCGAAAGGCCGAGATCGGCGTTCAGGCCATGACGCAGGTTGTCGCCATCGAGCACGTAGGCCGGACGACCTCGAGCCAACAAGGCCTGTTCAAACGCGACGGCGATCGTCGACTTGCCGGATCCCGACAGTCCCGTCATCCAAACGGTTGCGCCTAACGAGTGACGTTCAGTTCGTTCGACGCCACCGGGGTGCCAGAAGAACTCGCCTCCCGTCGCCATCGCTGTTCCCGTCGCCACCCGCGGGTCGCTAACGAGCCGGCCCGAGAATCATGCCCGCGCCGACGGTCGCGTTGGTCCCCTCGTGGACCAGGATGAAACTGCCCGTCGCTCGATTGCGCCGGTAGTCGTCGAAGAAGAGTGGCACGGTGGTCCGCAGGGTGACTCGGCCCATCTCGTTGAGCTTCAGCGTGCCGCCAGTGTCTTCGCGCGACAACGTGTCGACGTCGAGGCGATAGTCGAGCGACTTCACCAATGCGCGGGCCTCCCGCGTGGTGTGTTTGATGAAGTACTTGTCGCCCGGACGCAGCTGGTGGGCTTCAGACAGCCAGCACACCATCGCGTCGATGTCCTGACCTGCAGTCGGCTGGTTCTTCGGCCGACACAACATGTCGCCACGACTCACGTCGAGCTCGTCGTCGAGGATGACCGTGACCGCCATCGGCGGGAATGCCTCATCGACCGGACCGTCGGCGGTGCGAATCTCCTTGATTCGAGTAGTAAATCCCGACGGTTGGACCAAGATGTCGTCACCCGGACGCATCACTCCCCCGACGACCGAACCGGCATAACCCCGGTAGTCGTGGTGCTGGCCCGACATCGGCCGGATCACGTATTGAACCGGAAACCGCGCGTCGATCAGGTTGCGATCTGACGCAATGTGCACCTCTTCGAGAAGGTGCAACAACGAGGCGCCCTCGTACCACGCCATGTTCGTCGACCGGTCGACCACGTTGTCGCCGAGCAACGCCGACACAGGGACAAAACTCAAATGTCCGACGTCGAGTTTGCTGGCAAATTCGGCGAATTCTTCACGAATCTCGTCGAAACGGGCCTCGGAGTAGTCGACCAAGTCCATCTTGTTCACACACAGCACCAAGTGCGGCACGCGCAACATCGTCGCGATTACCGCGTGACGGCGACTCTGTTCGAGAACGCCCTTGCGAGCGTCGATCAGGATTAACGCCAAGTCGGCGGTCGACGCGCCCGTGACCATGTTGCGGGTGTACTGAATGTGGCCCGGGGTGTCGGCGATGATGAACTTGCGTTTCGGGGTCGCGAAATAGCGGTAAGCGACGTCGATCGTGATGCCCTGCTCGCGTTCGGCGCGTAGGCCGTCGGTCAGCAAGGCCAAGTTGGTGTACTCGTCGCCTCGCGAGGCCGACGTGCGCTCCACGGCCTCCCACTGGTCTTCAAATATTGCCTTTGAGTCGTACAGCAATCGGCCGATGAGTGTGCTTTTTCCGTCGTCGACCGACCCGGCCGTCGCAAAACGCAACAGCTCCGACATTAGAAGTAGCCCTCTCGTTTGCGGTCCTCCATGGCAGCTTCGGAGAACTTGTCGTCAGCTCGTGTTGCGCCACGTTCGGTGATCCGGCTCGCGGCCACCTCCGCGATGATCAGTTCGACCGTGTCGGCACTCGATGCCACCGCAGCAGTGCAGGTGGCGTCGCCGACAGTCCGATAACGCACCACACGCGTGCTTGATGTGACGTTCGGGGGTAGAGGCCGAAACTCGTGAACAGCCATCAGCATCTCGCCGTCCTCATAAACCTCACGTTCGTGCGCGAAGTAGATCGACGGCAGGGAGATGTTTTTGTCGGCCACGAACTGCCAGATGTCGAGTTCGGTCCAGTTCGAAATCGGAAACACCCGGATGTGTTCGCCGGCGCGGTGGCGCCCGTTGTAGAGATTCCACAACTCGGGACGTTGATTTTTCGGGTCCCACTGACCGAATTCGTCGCGAAAGCTGAAGACTCGCTCTTTCGCCCGAGCCTTCTCCTCGTCGCGGCGTGCGCCGCCAAACACTGCGTCGAAACGGTGTTCGCTGATCGCGTCGAGCAAGGTGGTTGTCTGCAGGCGGTTCCGCGACGCCCCCGGTCGCGTGTCCTCCACTACGCGACCCGAGTCGATCGAGTCCTGCACGCGTGCCACGAGCAAACGCACGCCCAACTCGGCCGCCCGACGGTCGCGGTACTCGATGACCTCGGAGAAGTTGTGGCCCGTGTCGACGTGCATCAAGGGAAACGGAACCTTCGCCGGCGCAAAGGCCCGCACGGCGAGTTCGAGCATCACGATCGAGTCCTTGCCGCCCGAGAACAACAACGCCGGTCGCTCGAAGGAGGCAGCGACTTCTCGAATGATGTGGATCGACTCGTCCTCAAGTTGACGCAGATGCGACAGGAGGTAGCCAGGCACGGCGGACACGGTAGCGGAGCACCGGGATAAGCCCGGTAGCGGAGTGCTGGGTTACCTACTCAGCGTTGTCGTGGCGGAACCACGCCAACTCGACGGGTGCTGGCACGTGTAGCTGCGCGTAGGTACACGACTCGGGGTCGCGATCGGGTCGCCAGTTGAGGAATCGGGCCGTGTGGCGGAAACGGTCACCTTGCATGTGTTCGTAGCTCACCTCGGCAACCAAGCCGATCCGCAACGGTTCCCACGCGAGCTCACGTGTGCCCGTCCAACGGCTCTGCGCGCCCGGCCGACGCTGCCCGCCCTCGTCGGCCAAGCCGGGCGCCGCGGCCCACGGATGCGAATCGAGTTCAGCGTGCGGCAAACGGTGCGGCGCCAATTCGACCTCCAACTCCTTACGCACCGCCGCCGAAAACCCCGACGCCACCCCCACGTGATGCAACACCGCGGCGTCGTCGTAGAGACCCAAGAGCAACGAACCGACGCCTGTCCCTTCGACCTTGTGCCATCGGAATCCGCCGACGACGCAGTCGGTCGTGCGGCGGTGCTTGACCTTCACCATCACGCGCTCGTCCTCGCGGTACGTCGATGCTCCCGGTTTCGCCATCACCCCGTCGAAGCCAGCCCCTTCGAAGCGCTCGTACCAGTCACGGGCCTGTGTCGCGTCACGCGTGACCGGCGTGATCATCACCCGGCCCTTCGCGCCCTCCAGCGCGGCTTCCAACAGGCGGCGACGATCAGAAAACGCGAACTGACGCAGGTCGGTCTCATCGAGGGCAAGCAAGTCGAAGGCGACGAATGTCGCGGGGATCTCTCGGGACAGCAGCTCGATCCGACTGGCCGCAGGATGGATCCGCTGTGACAGGAAATCGAATTCGAGTGCGGAATCAGTGGCGATCACTAATTCACCGTCGAGCACGCAGCGCTGCGGGGTGTGCCGCCGCAACGGTTCGAGCACTTCGGGGAAATAGCGAGTCAAGCTCTTGTCGTTACGAGACCTGATTTCGACTTCGTCGCCGTCGCGGAAAATCAGCGCCCGAAACCCGTCCCATTTCGGCTCGTACCACCAGTCGGCTCCTTCGGGAACGTCGTAGGCAAGTTTGGCCAACATCGGTTTCACGGGCGGACGCACAGGCAGCACGAGTGCAGCGTACGGCCGCTGCGCCGCGCCATGACAGGATCGCACGCCGTGAACGCCGGTGGTTCTGAACCCAGCCCTCGTCGACGGCGCGCAGCGCACGTGTCGATCGACGCGGGCACGCACGA
>CAZWPY010000034.1:0-3460 GCA_964635475.1 uncultured Acidimicrobiia bacterium | reverse complement strand
GTCGCCGAGCACGACTCGTTCGCCTGGGTCGGTTTCGCCGACGACGTGGCCACAGTGGTCACGCACTTCCAGCTGCGCCGGCCCTACGGCGTGGGTCACTCCGCAGGCGGAGCGGCCTTGGCGCTGGCGCAACTCAACGGCCTCGCCACATTTGAGCGTTTGTGGCTCTACGAGCCGGTGATGTTTCCGCCGCTCACGGGTGAGATCGGGGCCAACCCGCTTGCCATCGCGGCCCGTCGTCGGCGGGCCACCTTCGACTCGGTACGCGCCGCGCGCGAGAACTTCGCGGCGAAGCCGCCGATGAACCGATTCGATCCCGCGGTGCTCGACGACTATCTCGCGGGCGGCCTGCAGACCCTGCCTGACGGCACCGTGGCGTTGCGGTGCCGGCCCGAGTGGGAGGCCCAGACATACGAAAACGGGCCGCTCCACGACGCGTACGAACGGCTGGATCGCCTCGACATCGGGGTCACCATCGTCCGCGGCGCCGACAGCGATCCCATGTGGCAGACGGTCACGTCGTTGCAAGCGGACGCGATTGCGTCGGCCACTTTGCTGGACTTTCCCCACTCCGGCCACTTCGGTCCGATGGAACAGCCGGAGCAGATCGCGAGATCGATCGTCGCGAGTTTCGGACTCAAGGCCTGACCGACGTCTACATCGCCCACAACCCACTACCGTCGACGGGATGGGCCTGCCACTTCCCTCGTCGCTGTCGCCCTCGAAGATCGCGTCGTTCCAAGCGTGCCCGCTCGCTTTTCGTTATTCAGAAATCGACCGCATCCCCGAGCCACCCTCTCCCTGGGCGACCAAAGGGACGTTGGTCCACAAGGCTCTTGAGCTGCTCTTTTGGGAGTTTCCGGTCGGCCAACGCACTCCCGACGCGGCGGCGGAGTGTCTCGCCGTTGCTCTCGCCGACATGTCGACTGACCCCGACTACATCGGCCTGCAACTGAGCGAACCCGACGCAGAAACGTTTGCCGCCGACGCGGCCCGGCTCATCCGTCAGTACTTCAAGGTCGAGGATCCCAACCGGATTCACGCGGTGGGCACCGAACTGATGTTGCAGACCACCCTGCCCGACGGCGTTGTCTTGCGCGGGATCATCGATCGCCTCGAGCTCGACGGGTCGGGCGGGCTGATCGTGACCGACTACAAGACCGGTCGAGCTCCCCACCAGGGTCACGAGCAGCGCCGGCTCGAGGGCGTGCATCTCTACGCGTACCTCTGCCAAGCAGTGATCGGCATCCGGCCAAGCCGGGTGCAGCTGATGTACTTAGCCGAACCGGTGATCATTTCCACCGAACCGTCGCCGCAAAAGACCCAGTACCAACCCAAACGTTGTAGTGCGATCTGGGCAGCCATCGATCGCGCCTGTGCTCGGGAACGTTTTTCGCCCAATACATCAGCGTTGTGCGGCTTTTGCTCCTACAAGCCCTATTGCCCCGCTCACGGTGGCGATCCGGCGCTGGCCGAACCGCTCGCTAATCCCAAAGCGGTTATCGAGCCGGTCGAGCCACCTCATCGCCGCCCCGCACGCCCCGAGGTCGCCCGCGCGACACATCCGGCCGCCGAGTCGCCGTTAGACCCCGCAGAACAAGACGTGATCGACCTCGAGGCCAACGACGCGGAACTCGCTCCCGGCGAAGCCACCGCGATGCACCGCCTCGATCTGCTGGAGGACCTGCTCGCACAAGACGAACGCGACAGCTAGGGCTGCCACTAGCGTCGTGGTGATGCGTTTCCTGTCGCCGCGCCGCGTCGCGCAGCTTGAAGCGTTCGATCGCTGGACAGACAATGCGATGGAGCCGCTGCGCGGCAACCCCGTAGCCGACCGAATGTTCTACACGGCGTCGGCTGTCGGCGACCACGGACTGCTGTGGATGGGGGTCGCTCTCATCCGAAGCCTGATCACGCGAGACCGGTTCCGCGGCTTTCTCGTGCTCTCGGTCGTGTTGGCGGTCGAGTCGATCCTGGTCAACGGCGTGATCAAGTCGATCTTTCGGCGTCAGCGGCCCGACTGGGATCAAGACCGACCGATGCACTTGCGTAAGCCGCTGACCTCGTCGTTTCCCAGTGGACACGCGGCCAGTGCCTTTTGTTGCGCTGTTCTGCTGGCCGACGGATCGCGACTCGGGCCGATCTACTACGTCGCTGCGGCGATCGTCGCGCTCTCGCGCGTGCACGTGCGGATTCACCACGGCTCCGACGTCGCGGCCGGCATCATCACCGGCTGGGCGATGGGCGTGGTCGCACGCCACCTCGCGCCACTCGGCTAACCCGCTCCGATGGCAGCGCTGTACGACTCGATTGGCCAGGGGTACAGCAACGCCCGGCGGACCGATCCGCGCATCGCCGCGCAAATCCACCGGGCGCTCGGGTCGTGTCGCACCGTGCTCAACGTCGGCGCGGGGACCGGGTCATACGAACCGCTCGACCGCCGAGTCGTAGCCGTCGAGCCGTCGGCGCGGATGGTGGACCAGCGCGCCGCGGCTGCGGCACCGTGCGTGCGCGGCGTTGCCGACGCGTTGCCGTTTCCCGACTCGACGTTCGACGCTGCACTTGCGCTGTTGACCGTGCACCACTGGCCTGATCCTCACGCGGGCCTGCGGGAAGTCCGTCGGACGGTGCGCGGCCCGATCGTCGTGTTCACCTGGGACAAACAGACCCACGACGGTACGTGGTTGATGCGCGACTACCTACCTGCGGCGCGAGCGCTCGACACAAACCACCTCACGGCACACCAAATAGCCGAGGTACTCGGCGGAGGGACCGTCGAGGTAGTTCCCGTGCCGTGGGACTGCCACGACGGCTTCGCCCACGCCTACTGGCGACGTCCCGAGAGGTATTTGGACCCTGCCGTTCGGGCGGGGATTTCCTGCTTCGCCCGCCTCGACGCCGACGTTGTCGACTCGGCGATGGCACGGCTCGCCGCCGATCTGCGCTCGGGGCTGTGGCGCCAACGGCACGGTGAGCTGCTCAAGCAGGAGAGCGTCGACTGCGGTTATCGCCTCGTCATCGCTCCCGGCGCGAGCTAACTACCGAAGCCGGCTCATCGCGGGCTCACTGCCTGCAGACCGCGTTTGTTGGCTGCCGGCCCTGGTTGGCTGGGACTCTGTTGGCTGCGGAGCCTCAGTTGGCCGCGGGAGTCTCGGCGGTAAATGCCTTTGACGATGCGAGCACCGAGCGCAAGTCGAGCAGCAGGTCCGTGGCCTCGGAGGCCGAAACCAATTCGCGGTGTCCCAAGCGCCCAAGGCCCTGGTCGATGATTGCCAAGGCTTCGTCGATGGCGATCGTGTCATTCGGTTGTGTTGCCGTCACTGCTCGCTCCTCCGTGCACCGTGTAGCTCACGACCTCGGTGGGTCGTTCTCGAAGGGTACACAGCCCGAGGGACTAATCGACCGCACTTTCGGTCGCGCACCGGCGGGCGTAGCGGGTCCCAGTCAGCGCAGCGCGAGT
>CAZWPY010000033.1:0-26640 GCA_964635475.1 uncultured Acidimicrobiia bacterium | reverse complement strand
TGGGTGAACACGATGCCGTCCCAGTCACCGGTCGCGGCGCGGGCGACGAACTCCTTGCGACGTTCTTTGGAGAGTCGTTCGCGGTCGGCGACGAGGATGCGGGCGGTCGGGTACAGCTGGAGCCACTCGCGGGAGAACTGTTCGAGCATGTGGTTCGGCACCACGACCGCGGGTTTCGACGCGGAGCCGAGTCGGCGAAGTTCCATGGCGGCGATGACCATGGTGGCGGTCTTGCCGGCGCCGACGGCGTGAGCGAGGAGCGCTCGGCCGTCGGTGAGGATGCGGGCGACGGCGGCGCGTTGATGGTCTCGTGGGGTGAAGTTGCCGGCGAGTCCGGGGAGGGTGAGGTGGCTGCCGTCGTGGGTTGGGAGGACGACGGAGGAGAACAGTTGGTTGTACCGGCTGGCGAGGCGTTCGGCGCGGTCGTTGTCTTCCCAAACCCAGGTGGAGAAGCGTGACGTGAGTGCTTCTTGCTTGTCCCGGGCGGCGAGCGTTTCGGCGTCGTTGCGGACCCTCCGGCCGTCCTCGGTCGGGTCGGTGACGGTGTGGAGCCGCTGGTTGAGCGCTGCATCGAGAAGAGTGATGGCGTCGGCGCGGCCAGTGCCCCACTCGGAGGAGAGTGCGACGGATCGGCGGCTGCCGTCACGGAGCCGTCCTGACCAGTTGCCGATCTGTGGGAGGTGCTCGACGTCGACGGTGGCGTCGAGGATGTCGCGGCAGAACTGTTCGATGTCGCTGCTGGGGATCCATGGTGCGCCGAGCCTTGCGGCGATCTCGGCGGGTTCGAGCTGGCGTGGCATCACCTGCTCGAGCGCTGCAACGTTGGCGCTGAAGTCGCGGCCGGGATCGTCAGCGGCGCGGGCGGTGTCGAGCTTGGTCCGGACGTTGCCCGACAGGTATTCCGCTGCGGGTACGAGACGGTCGATGCCGGGTTCGTCGTAGACCAGTTGCCCGAGCCGGTTCCGGGCGGTGGTCGGGTCGGTGCCGAGGAGTTCGGCGACGCGGTCGATGGTGACGGCGCCGGTTTCGTCGAGGCACACCGCGACGGCCTCGGCCGGTGTGTCGACGCCGTGGCGCTGTTCGGGCGGGACGATGACGCGCTCGGAGAAGATGGCGGCGGGGTGTGCGTGTTGGGTTACCTCGTCGAAGTGTTCGAGGGCGGCGACGAGGGGCCAGTCGGGGTCGTCTCGGAAGCCGCCCATACGGGGGCGGACGCGTCGCATGATCTCGTCGCCGGTCTCGGGGTGACGGCGACCGGTGCGGGCCTCGCTCGACCGGTTGATCGGCCCGTACACCCTCACATAGGTCCGGTACCGGTCGCCAAGGACGGTTTGGGCGGCGTCGAGCTGTTCGTCGGTCCCGCCGTCGACCTGGAGGGCGAGGACCTCGCGGGCGGCGTCGCGGAGCCCGACCAGGCGGGCGAGTTCGCTGCGGTCCTTCGCGACCCGCGGCGTGTACGCCACCGGGATGCCCGCTCGGAGCAGGGCGACGTCGCCACGTCGGTTGACGACGAAGCTGCCGTCCTGGGCGTGGTCGAGATCGAACACTCCCGGCGCCGCCGATGGTGCAACGCGTACTTGCGCGCTGCTGCGTTCGACGGGGACGAAGGTCAGCCCGGTCTCACGTGCGGTGGTGGCGATCGTGTCGATCGCTGCGGGGAGTTGCCGATTGAGGTCACCGGTTGGGGTGACGGTGAGCTCGCGGTCGCGGTACATGCCGCGGGTGGCGGCGAGTTCCCCGAGGACCATCTCGGGGTGGGCCACGTAGTACTCGTTGACCTCGAGCGGCGTCGTGTTGTCGGCTGCGTCGACGGGTGCGGGTGCGACGTGTTCCCACGACGGGCCGGAGGGCTCTGCTCCCGGTGGGCGGCGACGTAGAACCAGCATGTCGACGACGACGTCGGTGCCCGAGGATCGGGCGAAAGCGCGTTCGGGAAGCCGGACCGCGCCGACGAGATCGGCGAGCGACCCGATCTCTCGCCGCACGGCCGGATTGCGGGCGTCCATGGTGTACCGGGACGTGAGCGCGACGACGAGGCCGCCCGGGCGGGTCAGGTGCAGCGACTTGATCAGGAAGTAGTTGTGGAGCGCGTGCCGGCCACGGTTGTGAACCGGGTCGTGCGGCGTGATCTTCGCGAACGGGACATTGCCGATCACCACGTCGAACGTCCCCTCCGCGACGCGGAGGTCTTCGAACGCGGTCGCCTCGATCGTGGCTCGGGCCCCGTAGAGGTGCGCAGCGATCGCGGCGGTGGTCCGGTCCAGCTCGATACCAGTGACCTCCGAGTGGTCGGGGGCGAAGCCGATGAAGTTGCCCGAGCCGCACCCCGGCTCCAGCACCCGAAGATCGCCGGTCGCGCCGAGCGCTTCGACGGCCCGCCACATCTCCTGTACGACCGGGACCGACGTGTAGTGCGCGTTCAGGGTCGTCCGACGCGCCTGGGACCAGTTCTCCTCGGTCCCGAGGAGCTGTCGCAACTCGGCTCGTTGTTCGGTGTATCGGTCGTCGTCGGCATCGAATACCTGGGGGATCGCACCCCAGCCGGACCAACGCGCCAACACGGCCTGCTCGTCGGGGGTGGCCCACCGTCCGCCCTCGTCCCGACTCCGGTTCAACACTGCGAGCGCGTCGAGGTTCGCGCGGAGCTTCGCCGCAGTACCGGCGGGTGCCAGATCGTCTGCAGTAGACGGCCGGAACGCCGGGGGCCGATCCGCCGCGGTCGCTATAGGGGTGTGTTGATCGTCCGGTTGATCTCGTGGAGCATTCGGTAGCGGTCCGCCAGGTCCGGGTCGTCGCTCCAGTCCTCCACCGTCGTGTTCGTGTCCGGGGTGGGTTGGAACATCGGGTGATCCGCGATCGTCATCTCTTCCGCGGTTCTCAACGCCTGGTAGCTGCGGTGCCGGTACTCCTCGAGGTTCTCCCCGGGTCGGGGTTGGCCGAGGATCTCGTCGCGCAGCCGGCTCACCTCCGCTGCGATCTCGTCGCCGACCTGTTCGAAGAACCGGTCGGGGTCGGGGATCTGCGAAAAGCTGTCCGGCCGGTGCTGTCGCGTCCGGTCGTAGGCCGTGTGGCCGTACTCGTTCATGATCGACCTCCTGCGCCGTGGCGTCGGCAATGTCGGGAGGAAGCGCAACATCGAACAGCGACAGCTGAGCTGAAGGGTTGTGGCGAGCGCTCCGATCGCGCCCCATCACCGTACCCCGCAACCCGCGCTCGGGTCCGCGGTGATGATGTCGACCAGCGCCGTGCCCATGTCACAGGCCCCGTGCCACGGTCCCGTGCGGCACTGGGAGAGACGTCGAGGTCGTGATGCCGGCGACGCGGGTGGCGGCGAGGTCGCGGACCCACATCTCCTGGCGACCGTCCGACGCGAACGGCCGGTACCCCTCGCCGGCCATCGCGACCTTCGTGGCCACCGACGGTGGGGCGAGGAACTTGGTGACTTGATGGCGGTCCGGGTCGAACACCACCTCGATCTCGCGACCCGCCCACGTGCCAGCGGCCTCTGCGGTCCACCCGACCGGCGCCAGCCGGGCACGGCCGACCTCACGGATGAACGGCTTCACGACCCGGCGTCGAACGCCGCGACCATCGCAGCGCGCTCCGCGAGATGGGCGCTGCGATAGAACGGCCGAGTCCGGACGTGCGCGGGTGGCAGGGTGCCGTGCAACAACAGAGCGTCACCGGGGCGCATCTGACGCAACACGTGGGCGGGCGCGAGCGGCACCCGGACCGTCGAGTACTGATCGGACCCGCTGCTCGCCCGCTCCGCCGCGGAATGCGATCGGGTGTCGACCTCGGCCTCGCCGAGGACCTGATCCACGTAACGCAGCGAGGTCGGGTCGGACAGGCCCGCGTAGAACACCTTGGTGAGGTGGTTCGTGAGGATCGTGTCGCCTGCCTTGCCGTAGGCGACGTCGATCTGGGCGAGTGACTGCCAGATCGTCACCAACAACACTCCAATCCCCGCCAGCGTCGACGCGTACTCCGGGAGCGAGCGCAGCGGGGTGTTGCCGGCCTCGTCGATCACGATCAGCAGCGGCGGGTCCAACGGTTTCCCGGTCTGGGCGACGTGGCGGTACGCCTGGTTGATCAGATCGTTCAACAGGCCGCCGAACGCCGGGGCGAGGCGACGCTGGTCCTCGATCGGCGAGCACAGGTAGACGGTGTTCGCACCCGACAGCAGCCACGGCAGATCAATCCCGTCAGCACCGCGTCGCCCGGTGCGCCGGCCCTTCGGTGAGGGGGCGGTAGCGGCGACGCCGGGGTCGGTCCACGGCCAGATCACCGTCTGCGCGGTGGCGTAGATCGACGAGCGGGTGCGTTCCTCCATCTCCCACACCGACACCAAGCCGCGTGCGACGTCGATCGTCCCCGCCGAGGTTGCCCGGTTGTCCGAGGACGCCAGCACGTCGAGCGCTTGGCGGACCTCACCGGGGCCGAGTTCGCCCGGCCGGTCTTGGGTGAGGACCCATTCGCACACCGCCGCCATGTCACGGTGCGCGTGATGGGCAACGAACAGGAGTCCTGAGAGCAGTATCTCGGCTTGGGCCAGCCAGAAATCCATGCCGCCCTCGACCCCGCTTCGGGGCGCCGCGTCGCACAGCGCCCGGGCGGCGCGTTGCGCCCCGACCACCGTTGCGGCCTGCTGGAGCGGTGACCACATCGCCGAGCCACCCTTGGGAACGACCGAGGTGGTCGGGTCGTAGACCCGGACGTCGCCCAGAGTGCGGCGCCAGCCGTGCGTCGTGGCCAGCAGGTCCGCCTTCACCGACGACAGGACCGCAGGGCCGTCCCACTCCAAGATCCCGCCCACCGCCGCGGTCGTCTTGCCCGAACGCGACGGCCCTACCAGCGCCAACGCACCCCGGTCGCCCCGCCGGACCTCCCACCGTCGGACTCCACGTCGCGGTTGTGTTCGCTTAGGCGGAGCTTCGGTGGCCACGAGTCGGCGGCCGAACGTCGCGATCGCGAACCGACCTGGCGTCGGTGCCTTCACCAGCAGTGGTGCGAGGTCGCGTCGACGGGCGAACCTCGTTCTTGCGTCCACACCGAGCGGGCGACGCCGCTGTGTCCCGACCCGGCGCCGACCCAACAACCACACCACCACACCGACGATCGCGGCGACGATCAGCGCCGCGAGCAGCGTTGACGCCCAGTAGAGCGGCGCCGAGGGCACGAGCGGCCGGTACGACTGCGGCCACGCAGCCGACGGCGAACTCAGATGATTCGGAAGTGCGATGGTGGCCGTTCCGGCGGCGGCAATCGGGATGCCGGTCGGGTGCCCGGCGAGGGCGAGTGCGATCAGAGCGCCGAGCCAGACTGTTCCGACGAACGTCGCGATGATCGAAGCGACCGCGACGATGGCGAGTTCGGTCGTGTCCAGCCCGTGGCGTTCCATGCTCCACGTAGGCCAATCCCGTCGCCCACAGGTCGCGCACCGACCGACAAGTTCGGCGGGCTACCGGGCCGGCGCGGCGATGCCGACCTGGGGCCGTGCCGCCGAGATTTGGCCGGCGAGATCGCGCGACCAATCCGCGGATGTCAGCAGCTGGTCGTTGAGGTCGCTCCCCGGGGGGAGCTCCAGCGTCGACGCGGGTCGGCCGTGTGCTTGGAGGAGGGCGCCGAGTCGATGTGCTCCGGCCTGTCCCGCGTCGTCACCGTCGAACGCGAGGACGAGGGGCCACTGGAGGCGGGCGAGGTGGGTGGCGACGGCTTCGTCACCGATCGTTGCGCTGAGCACCGCGACTGCCCGGTAGCCGGCGGCGGCGGCGGAGAGCGCGTCGATGGTGCCTTCGGTGACGATCACCTCGGGATGCGTGGCTGTTGTCGGGCGGATGCGAGCGATGCGCGGGTTCGGGGCGAGATCTGTCCGGGGGTTGAGGTATCTGGGTCCCTCCGCTGCCTGGTCGACGACGCGCACCTGCGCGTACACGATGTGTCGGTTGTCGATGACGGGGAGCACGATCCCGCCGTGCCGGGGGAGTCCGTTGGGGCGGCGTTGGAGTCGTGATCCGGGGTCCGATCCGATCCGGTTGCGTCGCAGCACCTCGGCGGGGAGGCCACGGTCCTCGGTGAGCCATTGAAGATGGTGGGTGCCCGACGGGGTCCAGATGCGGGTGGCGCAGTCGTTGACGTAGGCGGCGAGCCCGTCCGGATCTGCGCAGCCGTTCTGTGCGCGGGCCGGGCCGGCGCGCCGGGTGAACGAGGAGGTGGACGCAGACGTGAGGGGGGTGCCGGTTCGTTGGGCGAGGCTGGCCATCGCGTCGGCGACGCTGCCACCGCGGACCGCGATGAGGAGGTCGATGGCGGTGCCGCCGTCGCCGCATCCGTGGCAGCGCCACCGTTGGTCACCACGGCAGCTGGTGAAGACGCTGACGGGTGGGGTGCGTCCGGTTTGATGGTGGTTGGGGTTGGGGCACGGCCAGCTTCGGGAGGTCCGTCCGGTGCCGGTAGCGCCGAGGAGCTCGTCGGCGAGGGCTCGGAGGTCGACCGAGGCGAGCAGCGTGTCGCGGTCGTGCACCGTTCACGCCGCTTCCACACTCGCTCGTTGGCCGTTCATGCGAGCGTCGGTGTCGACCAATTCGGCCTCGCCGGGTCCGATCAGATGGTGGACGACGGCGGTGCGACCGCCGAGCTTCCATAGGGCCCGGCCGCGGGTGAGTTGGCCGACGATGCTCGCTTCGGGGGCGGTGAGCCCGAAGTGGGTGGTCGCAGCCGCGAGTTGGTCGGGGGCTTGGCGCAGGATGATCTTGGTGGCCGAGTCCGCAAGCAGCCCTGCGGCGATCTTGGCAGTCGCGGTCCCGTCGTCGGATTGGGCGACGAGATCCGATGCCCGGTGGGCGACGGCAAGGTTCGCGACGCCGTAGGTGCGGCCGAGTTTCCAACAGGTTTGCAGGTAGGCGGCGGTATGTCGGTTGCCGAGCAGCGCCCATGCTTCGTCGAGGATCTGGACTCGTTGTGGTCCGGGGCACGCCATGAGCTGTTGAAGCCACCCCGCGGCGGCGACCATGACGAGTGGGAGCGCGTCGGATTCGAGAGGGATGGCGGACAGGTCGAGGACCATGCCGGGCCCGTCCCATCGCAACGGAACGGTAGAGGGTCCGTCGAACATGCCTCGAAGCGAGCGGGACAGCAGCTTGTCGAGCGCGAACGCGACCGGCGCAACCTCGGCGGCGTAGTCGATGCCGTCGCCGAGGAGCCGGCCCGCCAGTTCGCCGGACGGGTCGGCGACGAGCCGGGCGACATCGGTGAGCGTCGGCTCGACGATGCGGCGACTGGTGAGGTGTTCGACTGCGGCGAACACGACGGCGTCCTCGACCTGGGTGAGGGGCCGCTCCAAGACGGTTGCGGCGAGCGCGGTGCACATCTCCGCTCGCCGGAGTGTCTGGCGGTCGGCGGGTTCGTGGTCGGCCGCAGGGCCGGGGGCCAGGGGGTTGAGGGTGACGGATCCGCCGGGGGCGAGGCGGACGACGGTGAGGCCGAGCGCGTCGGCGAGGGCGGTGTATTCGCCTTTCGGGTCGACGATCGCGGTCCATCGGCCGGTCGGGCCGGTTCCGTAGACGGCGGCTTGGCGCCACAACAGGCATTTGATGAGCGCGGACTTGCCGTTGCCGGGCTCACCGAGCACCCAGGCGTTGGGGTTCGTGACGAGCCCGGATCCGTAGGCTTCGAAGGGGTCCCAGCAGAACTCGCTGCCACCCGCCAGCAGGTCGAGCCCGATGTAGGTGCCACGGTGGCCGAGGGTTCCTTGGACCGAGAACGGGTAGATGCTGGACACGTGTGCGGTGGTGCCCCGGTGATAGCGGAGCCGCAGCGACGGCCTGGTCATGTCGCCATCAACGTGGACGGGGCGAGCCCGAGCGGGAGTGTGGCGGCCCAGCCGAGGTCGTGGCGCCCGTCGAGGGCTCGGAGGTCCATGCCGTGTTCACGGGCCAACTGCTCGACGATCTCGGACTGCTCCTCGAGCAGCACCGCGCTAGGGGCGGTGACGGTGACGAGGCCGAGGTAGCCCATCTCGGGGTAGCCGGCGACGAGTTCGTCTTCGCGGTCCAACAGGGCTTGGGTGGCCCGTCGGTGGCGGGCATCGATCCGACGTCCTTTGTCTTCTTTGGTGGCGGCGTCGGAGTCCAACTTGACGAGGTCGCGTTCGATCCGCCGCCGGCTCTGATGGGTGGAGACGGGTTGGAAGTACACCGTCATCGCCCGGGTCACGCCGCCGGCGGACAGGAACGGTTCCAGCCACGACGGCGGCACCGCGAGCCGGGGCCATCCGCCGATCCACCAGCTGCGATGCACAGCACCGTCGACCTGCACCCGCCCCCACGCACTCTCGACGACGAGCGGCCCCGCGGTGGCCGGCGTGACGTGGGCGAGGCGGTCGACGAGGCGGCCTCGTCGTGGTTTCGGGCGGGTGGCGATCGGGTCGATCCGGGACCGGACGAGCCGCTGCAACCCGGTCGGGTCGAGCGGGTCCGATGCCAGTAAGTCGGCCGATCGCAGTCCTCGTAGCAGCGACTCGATGGCGGTGATCAGGGCCCGTTGAAGCTGATCGGTCGCGCCGGCAGTGGTGGTGCGTCGGGTGAGGCGTTCTCGGGCGACGGTGATCGACACGACGGTCTGATGGCTGATCGCTGCGGCGCTGCCGACATCGAGCAGGTCGTGATACGACGCTGCGGCGACGGGGTTCGGGGTACCGCGGGTGGCGGAGTCGAGCCAGGCGACGTGATCGGCCATCCCCGACGGCTGCGCGAGATCCGACCACGACAGGTGGGCGACGACCCCGCGTTCGACGGCGTACTGGCCCAACACGTCACCCCACCCGGCCAGCAACCGTTCCTGCTCGCCGCGGGGTTCGACCACGAACTGCGGGCCCGACACCGGGACCACCGCGGTGAACGTGTGCCGACGACGGTCATGGACCGCTCCGAGGGTCATACCGGCCCGCCACGCGAACCCGACGATCTCCAAGCCGTCGAGACACGGCGGCAGCGGGGCGGCACGGTCGCCGGTCGGCCACAACGGCAGCACTGCGTCCCACCGACGGCCCCGTGCGAGACGGGCCCAGCACCATCCGGCGAGGAGCGGCAGCCACTCCCACGCCGGCCGCCCACCGACACGCCCGAACGTCACCCCTGCCGCCATGATCGGCGGTGCCGCGGCGATCGGGAGCGGGACCCCGTTGGTGATCGCGGCGACACCACCGACGATGCCGACACCCAACAGCACACACTGGACCGCTCCGAGGCCCAAGAAGATCCCCGATGTGTCGAGAGGTTCAAGCCGGTAGGTGCGCTCAGCCATCGGAGCCTCCCGGACCGCTCGGCGGTCGCCTCGGCGGGCGCTTCGATGAGTCATCGCCGCCGCCTGGTCGACCCGGCGTCGAGCCTCCGCCACCGGGAGGACCGGGAAGGTGAGGACCCGGATCGGTTCCACTGCTCGAGTCGCTCGCGGCGTGCGCAGTCCCGGTAGCGGCCGAAGCACCGGTCTTGGCCGCTTTCGTCGCAACCTGCGCGACGACAACCGCCGCCGCGACCGGAGCCGCAGCAGCACCCGCTCCCGCTGTGCCCGCACCAGCGGACCCAGGAGCAGTAGCCGTCCCGGCGGCTTGGCCGGCGGTGCCGGCTTTGCCTTGGGCGATCTGGGAGTACCGGCGTCCCGACACCATCTGGTAGGTGTTCGCCATCATCATCCCCTGATGCCCGGCCCGAACCGGGCCGCCTTTCACCCCTTGAGCAACGAGCGCCGCTTCGGTGAGCGGCAACAACCGGGCAACAAGCAGCGGCGAGAACGCCGACACACCGAACGCTGCCGCAGCGGTCAGCAAGATCCCGACCGCTTGAGCGGTGGACCCGCCGGGGTCCTCGGCGAAGCGTTCCGGGGCCGGCAACGCCGTCACCGCGCCACCGGTGCCCGCACCGACCGCTGCCGCAGCGGCGACCGCCAGCGCGATGGCGATCACCAGCTTCGACAACACCAACGCGACGAGAAGGTCCAACAGCTTGCGGCTCGCACCTTTCGTGGCGGGCCACAACCGTGCGGCGAACACGAGCGGCGCGAACGCGACGACGATGTAGATCAACGCGGAACGCACCACGAGCTCCGCGACCAACACGAGTCCGGCCAGCACGGTGACCAGACCGAGGACGAAGATCACGAACGCGGAGGCCTGCTGGCCGCTCAACACCGTGAGACTCGCAACGACGGTGCCGAACGACTTGATGTCGGCGGAGAAGTTGCCGAGCACCTGGCTCGACAACGCGTCGGTCAGGCGGACCAGCACCTGGGTGAGGGTGACGAGGCCGACCATGCCGACGACGGAGACCGGCAGCTCGAACGCGATGCGTCGCAGCATCCCGCCGACATCACCGGAGATCACCCCTTGCGCGATCCCCAACAGGACGAACAGCAACAGCAGGACCGCGCCGATGCTCAAGGTGGTTCGGTAGGGGCCGGTGCCCGAAATGAACCAGTCCGCTTGGACGTTCGGGTCGGTCGCCGTCAAGAAGAAGTCGAACACGCCGCCGACGACCCACACGACCGCGTCGACGACCCACGACACCAGGCCCCCGATGATCGCCTCGAACCCCGCCGACACCGCTCCACCGACCGCGTCGCCGACCTTGTCGATCAACCAGCCGACCGGGTTCGGGAACCCGGCGATCACGACCCCTCCTCCTCTTCGCCGACACGGGTGAACCCCGACAACGCGTCCCCGAACCGCTCCGCGTCCCATGGCTGATCGTGGGGACCCGTGACCGGGGTCGGTCCCGGCTCGTCGCCGACCGCGTCGACCAACCACCGGCCACCGACTCTGCGAAGGTCGAGACGGACGGTCATGTACTCCGACTGCGGAGCCGCGACACCCGTCGCGGACAGCACCGTGATCGCCCACACCTCCACCCGCACCGAATCCGAACTGGTGCTCTGTGATCGCCAGGCGAGCGGTCGCACGATCCACCAGACGGCACCATCAGAACCGGCCAACCCGTTGCGGGCCCTCGCCACATCAGCGACCACGTCCGCGGCGATCCGGTCGGTCGCTCCCGGTGTCGCGATCTCAGCGATCGCCGTGCGGATCTGCTCGTCGGGAAGGTAGAGCCACCGCTGCGATGCCTCGGTGTACGACAGGGCAGCAGTCACGGCGCCGTCCTCGCCGCTGCGTGTGTCCGTGGTCTGCGGAGCGTCCGCGCGTCGGTCCGGCGTCGAGTGGGTGTGGTTGGTTCGGCTCGCGTCGGTGCCGTCGGGTGCACCGACGCGAGCCAGAACCACACCGATGACGAACGCCGTCACGACGACACCGATCGAGATCAGCCGCCGGCGATTCGTGCGAGACGCGGCGGTCATCACTTGGCCGCCTGGAACAACATGTTGACCGCCGTCGGCGCGACACCGGCCAGGATCGCCCCGACCACCCCACCCAACGCGAGGGTCTTTCCTCGGCTCGCACCGCCGTAGCTGCCACCCTCACGGGCCAGCCCGTACATCGCGGCGCCGATCAACAACGCGGCGAGGCTGCCCCACAACGCCAGCATCTGCGCCCAGTTCAAGAGCTGCTGGATCAACGCCGCGCCGGGCATCCCATCGGTGCTCGGGTCGGCCTTGACCTGAGCGAGCACACCGAACATCGCGACCATCGGACCTCCTCCAGATGGACGGCGCCTCGCCGTCACCCCTCGTAAGCCGCGACCGGTCGACGAACTCTCCCGCCGATTCGCGAAGCAACCAGTCCACGGCCGGCCTACCCGGTCATGGAACGTTCCCGACTCCTCACCATCACCGCCCTCGCTGGCATCACCGCGCTCGGATGTCTCAGCGCGCTGCCGCTCCTCGCGCTCGCGTTCGAACAACCCGCTGCCAGCAGCGCCGCGTGCGGGGCCGGTGGGACGGGGACCGCTGCCGATGGGACACCGAGCATCATCGGAGCGTCAGTCCTCACCGTCGCAGACCTCCGGGTCTGGTGGACCGGCACGGGGAGAAGCCAGCCGTCACGGCTCCGCGTCCCGATTACGGACCTGATCGCGACCTTCATCGCCGAAGGTGACGCCGAAGGAGTCCGCGGCGACCTGGCGTTCGTGCAGGCGGTGCATGAGACCGGCTACTTCACTAACAGCGACACCGCGCGAAACAACTTCGCAGGGATCGCGCACTACGACGGCACCGCGTCCGGGTCCGGGTTCTCCGACCCGGTCATCGGCGTCCGAGCACAGATCCAACTCCTCAAGAAGTTCGCGCTCGGCAACAACGCCACGCTCGTACACCCCAACGTCGCCCCGAAAGCCGGTGCTACCGCCGGCACCTGGGGCCAGCTCGCCGGCACCTGGGCCAGCGACCGGAGCTACTGGACCGCCCTCAACCGCCTCTACCAAACGATGAGCGCCTCACGGACGACCGACACGACCGACCCCACCACGGCACCCGGCGCCACGACGACCGCTCCACAGGCCTGCGGCGACGATATGGCGGTCATCGTCGGCGGCTACACACTGCCTGTCGACCGCTCCTGGTACGACCAACACCCCGACTGGTTCGCACGACCCCACCACGACTACCCGGCGGTCGACATCCCTGTCCCCATTGGCACGCCTGTCTACGCGGTCACTAACGGTGTCATCGCCGGCACCCCCGTTGCCGGGAAATGCGGGATCGGCATAATCCTCAACGGCGATGACGGCGCCCAGTACACCTACTGTCACGGCGGACCCGGCACACAAACCGTCTCTGTCGGTGAACGCGTCACCGCCGGACAGCTCATCCTCCACAGCGCGTCCACCGGCAACAGCACCGGACCTCACCTCCACTTCGGCATCGAGATCGACGGAACGCGGCGCTGTCCGCAAGCGCTGCTCGAAGCGATCGCCGAGAACCGTCCCGTCACGTTCGAGGACCTCGGCGTGAGCTGTACGTCGTGATGAACCGGCTCGGAGCGGACCTTTCGGGACTGGTCCTCGGCGATTTGCGGTCTGCTCGGTCCGGTCAGCCGTGTCGGCCTCGTGACAGCGCGTCGAGGTGCGCTTTGAGTACTCCGACCGCTTCGTCGGCGGTGGTGCTGTCGAGGAGTACGGCGAGGGAGAGACCGAGGACGAGGGAGATGATGGCGCGGGCCTCGATGTCGGGGATCAGGTCGTCGCGAACGCGATGCTGGCTTGCCGCCAGCTCGAGGAGCTCGGCGACCGCGGCGCGGAGGACGCCTTCGTTGCGGAACGCCTCGGTTGTTCGGAGTGCGTCGTTGGTGAGCGCTGCTCCTGCGAACGCGAGGTAGAGCCGCATCTCGGAGGTGCTCCGGTCGTCCACGGGCAGGAATGTCGTGGCGATCGCCTCGATTCGCCGCAGGGGGTCGGCGTCGGGTTCGAGGTCACCCAACTCGGCGAGCATGCGTTGGCCGATCGCCTCGGACTGAAGGTTGATCGTGCCGATGAGCAGGTTCTCCTTCGTCCCGAAGTAGTGCTGGACGAGCGCCACTGAGATCCCGGCTTCCGAGGCCACCTCCCGGAAGCTGATGGCCTCGACCCCGCGCGCCACGGCGATGCGGGCCACCGCGTTCGCGATCTCGCGGCGACGTTCGTCGTGATCGACCACCTTCGGCACGAGTCGCTCCTCCTTCCTATCCGGTCTCTCGATCTTGCCCGTTCAACCGGCCCGGGGATATAGTACGCGTGTATGGTAAAGGGAGCTGAGGTTCAGCCGACCACGACGGTTGGGGCGACAGCGGGGGCGATCCTGTGGGACATCGCCGCCGTGCCGTTTCGGGCGGGCGGACCGGCGATGCGGAAGCTTCTGGCATTCGGTCACCGCAGCCTTGCTCGGCGCCGTGTCGCGTTCGCCGCGATCGTCGGCTACGGGATCGGCACGCTCCTGTACCTCGTGTTCGCGACCCTCCCCGCAATCTCCTACGTGGTGGCGCTCGTGCTTACGTGTCCGGTGTCCATTCCGGTCGGAATCGTCAGAACCGTCGATCGCAGGTCCGCGGACCGCAGTCGGACGCCGCGCCGCGCGGGCGACTGAACCCTGAGAAGCATCACGAGACGAGGACCCAAGTTGGCCATCAGCACGTTCCGATCCGACGACGCCGCTCGCCGCTACTTCCAGCTCTACGACCGCGTCGCTGCCACGTGGCCGGTGGCGAGCGACGAGTGGGACCTCACCACGAGCTTCGGCCCCACCCACATCCGACGGTCCGGGCCCGACCAGGGGGTACCGCTCGTTCTCATCCACCCGACCTCGGGTGCATCGCTCGGCTGGGCGCGGATCATCGAACCGCTCGCGGGCACACGACCAGTGATCACTCCGGACACGATGGGCACTATCGGCCGCAGCGTCCAGACAGCCGGCATCGACTCGATCGATGATCTCAGCCGATGGCTCGACGAAACCCTCGATGCGCTCGACTACGACCGGGTCCATCTCCTCGGCTACTCCGAAGGCGGATGGATCGCCGGATGCCACGCCACGTCCACGACTCACCCCGACCGGATCATGTCGCTCACGCTCGTCGAGCCGGCCGGCGCCATCGAAGAGATGCCACGACGCCGACTCGTCGCGCTCATGGCACGAGCGATGCGCACCCTCGCCGCACGCGACAAGGCCGCCGCGGTCCGCTCGTTCAACCAGTGGCTCAGCGGAGACATCGAGCTATCCGACGACGAGGTCGATCTCGTGCTTATGGCTTTCCGGTCGTTCCGCCAACGCCTGCCCAGACCCAAACGCGTCTCCGACGACGCGCTCCGACGCATCGTCGCCCCGACCCTGGTGCTCCTCGGTCAAGACTCCAAGATCCTCGACCCCGACTCCGTCCGCCGACGAGCAACCAGCCTCATGCCCGACGTCGTCGTCGAAATCGTTCCCGACGTCGGCCACGGCCTGCCGTTCCAACGACCCGACACCACAGCGCGACGCATCCTCGACTTCATCGAGCAGGCCGAAGCCCACCCACACCAACCCGGCCACAAGGACTCACCCGCTCCACCCCGGTAGAGCGCTCCCGGCCTCACGCCGCGAAGAGTGCCTCGACCGCGTCGGTGGGCTCGCCGAGCCCGGCCTGTTCGAGGGCGTCGACGTGTTCGTCGTAGACGGCTCGGGCACCACGGTCGTCGCCGGCCGCGAGGTGTGTGCGGATGAGGGCTTCGACGACCGAACTGTTGAGCGGGATGGCTTGGGCGACGCGGCGTAGCAGCACGATGGCGTCGTCGTGCTGCCCGCGGTCGGAGAGGAGAGCTGACGCTGCTTGCGCGACTCCGGCGACGCGGTGTTCCCACGTGGTGGCGTGGTGTTCGAAGTCGACCCACCCGAACGATGCTCTCGCGGCGTTGGTGTACGAGAACGGCTTCCCCTGCACCAGGTTGAGCGCTGCCTTGTAGTGGTCGAGTGCGTGATCGGCGTCGAGTAGCGATGCGCGGTCGACGTGCCAGTCGAAGAGCTCGAGATCGGTGCGCAACCGAGGTCCGGCGATGTAGGCGCTGTTGCGGTTCGGCGGGAGGTGTTGGGAGCCGATGGCGTCGCGACATTGGGTGAGGGTGTCTCGGAGGCGTTTGCGGTGTGAGACGCCGTCGGCTCCGAACCAGCAGGCTTCTTCGAGGCGTTCGGTGGAGACGCTGCGTTGCAGCGCGATGTACGCGACGACGGACGTGGCTTTCGGCTTGAGCGACTTGCCGCCTTCTACGGTGATGTCACCGAGCAGCCGCACGATGACGTCGTACTCAGGTGGCCCGCTGGCCGTCGGCGCACCTGTCGTGACACCGAGGGAGAGCTGCTCCGTGGCGACATCGGCGGCGGGCGACGGATCCGGCATCGCGGCGGGCTCCGGTTCGGCGAGGAGTGGAGCGAGATGTGCGAGTTCGTCGCCGGTGAGGCGTTGCGGGTCGCAGCTGATCCCGGCGATCGGCAGGTGGAGTTCATCGGCCGCGCAGCTAATGGCTTCGGCACCGTCGAACGATCCGATGGCGACGACGGCGAACGAGCCGGGACGCGACGTTAAGAGTCGGTGTGCGAAGTCGTCGGGTGGTGGGTAGTCGGCGATGACGACGAGCGGAGCGAGCACGTCGTTGTCGGGGTCGACGCCGCGGGCGACGAACGCGTTGGCCCAGCCGGCCTCGTCGAGCGCCGCGTGCGATTCGTCGGCCCACGCTTCGAGGTCGTCGGAGATGTCGGCCCAGGTAGCGACGACGGTGAGGTGGTCGAGTGGGAGGTTGTCGGGGACGAGGTTCCCGACGGCGATGACGCGCAGCGCGTCGGCGAGGGGTGTCACGGTCAGCTCTGTCAGGATCGACCGTGCCAAGTCCGCCGCGACGTTCGTGCCGCCGGTGAGCGCCCACAGCGCGTCCGTCTCGACGTCGAGGTAGAGCTGGGCGTCGCCGTCGGGTTCGCCGATCGTGACGAGCAGCGGCGCCGCGCACCCTGAACCGAGGGGAAGCGTCGATGTGTCGTCCGCGGTCCAGATCGCGCCGTCCTCGCTCGCGACCCAACCGGCCGGAGCTTGGGGGTCAGGCTGGTCGAGGAGCAGTTCGATCGATGACGGGGTATGGCGGATGATGCGGGGGCGGCGAGCGGAGCCGGTGGCGGCGAGTGCGGTGGCGAGACCGGCGAGGATGCTGCGGAGGTCGGCTGTTCGTTCCTCGTCTGCCTGCGCCGTCAGGAGTTGGCTGAGGGCGCGGTGGGTTTCGTCGGGCGGAGCGAGCGGGCCGTTGTCGGCAGCGCGTCGTCGTCGACGGGTGATGAGTCGTCGGAGGCCGACGGCGAGTGCGACGCTCGCGAGCGCACCGGCAGCGATCTCTCCGGCATTGGACTCATCGGTGTTCGACCCGTCATCTGGCGCGTGAGCAGACGGCGGGGGTTGGTCGGGGACCCGCCGTGGCGTGTCCCCATCGGAGGTCGTCGTCGAGGTTGCCTCTGCGCCGGAGGTGCTCGTTGGTGCGAGGGTGGTCGTGGCCGGTTCGTCGGAGTCGTTCGGCGGCGCTTCGGATGGTCGGCTGTTCGGCGATGACGCGGGGTCGGCGGGCGGCGCGCTGGCAGCGTCGTCGGTGCTAACTGGCTGGCCGGTGGTGGTCTCGTCGTCGGCGGCCGGCGGCGTTGCGCCCGGTCCGGGTGGCGCGAGCTTGATGACCTGACCGGGGTAGATCAGGTTTGGGTTGCCGGGTTCGACATACACGTCGCGGTTGAGTTCGATGATCTCGGCCCATTCGGGGGCGATCTCGGCGGCGGTCGGTTGGTGACCGAGGTCGGACTCGACGGTGGTCTCGGCGATGTCCCAGAGGTTGTCACCGTGCTCGACGACCCGAACGGCGGGTGAGGGCGACTCGATGTCTTGTGCGGCGGGAACGGTGGCGTCGCGGGGAAGCAGTAGTTGCCAGCCGGCGTGGAGCGTGTCGTCGGCGGGGATGACGGTGCCGTCACCGAGGGTGCGGCCGGCGTTGAGTCGGTGGATTTCGTGCCATCGGAGGCCGTCGCCGAGGGTGCGTTCGGCGATGGCCCAGTAGCTGTCGTGGCGACGCACAGTGACCATCGGTGCCGGCGCGGTGCTTGCCGGTTCGCGGGCGACGAGGGGCGCGCTGTCACCGGTCAGCGCCGCCGGGCCCGAGGACACCGGGGCGGTTGCTGCGACGGTGACGGCGGGGGCGATGGTGAAGGGGGTGGGCGCCGCGAGTGCCCGTGGTGTTTGAAGGGTTGCGGTGAGCAGGAGCACGCCGGCGACGAGACGGGCGGCGAACACTTGCACGCCGGGCAGGACGGGGAGCCGGACCGCGCTGCGGCCTTTCAGGACGGCTGCCGTCTCGGCGACGAGCGCGGCGGCGACCTGTAGCCACGCGATCCACGCAACGACCGCGATCGTCTTGGCGATGGTCGAGTCCGCGATCCCGGATCGGGTCGCGAGACTGACCTCGTCGACGGTGGGGAGTTTGGTGGGGAGGGGCCATCCGACGATGCGAGCGAGGAGGACCGGCACCCCGACCGCCAGCACGACGACCGCGACGAGTGATGAGACACCGCGGGCGAGGCGAACGACGCGGCCAGTCACGGCTGGGCTCCGTTCACCGCGGCCGCGGTTTCGGACACGACGATCGTCCGGTCGCTGGTCGGGAGGATGTGCATGGTGGCGGTGGCGGTCACGGTGACGGTGACCGATGCGTCGTTGACCTGAACGGTGCCGGTGGCACCGGCTCGTCGGAGGAAGTCGTCCGCCGCTTGCTCGGCTGCTCGGGGGTCGAGCCGGACGTGGTGGGTGGCTCGGAGCTCGTCGAGGTCGATCTCCTGGGCTCCGGCACGGGCCGCTTGGCGGGCGGTATTGCGGGCCGAGGTGTGCACGGCGATGACGTGGCCGCCGTCATAGGCCATGCCGGCGACGAGGACGAGCGCGGTTGCGACGATGGCGACGAATGCAGTGACGGTGCCGCGCTCGGATCGACGTCCCCGGTGGCACGGTGAGGTGGGGGTCATGGGTCGCTCCGGTAGGTGTCGATCACCTCGGTCGCGGTGGCGGTGAAGGTCCGTCGACCGGGGACACCGAGGAGGGTGACGTCGGCCATGGACGCGTCGCAGGCCACGGTGACGGTGACGGTGCCGCCGGCTCTGAAGTCAGTGGTGTCGACGTCTGTGGTGAGCGGCCGACACGGGACCCCGGCTGCCTCGAGACTCTCGGCGGCGACCGTGTTGGCGTCGTCGGTGGCGTCGGCGGGGTGTTGGCGAAGCGACGCGGCACGCGCCGCGTTGGCGGCAGCCCGATCGACGTTCGCCTCGGCTTCGGAGACCTTGCCGGCGTAGACGACGAGGAGCATGAGGAACACGAACGCCGGCGCCAACACGGCGACCTCGACCGCAATCGATCCCCGCTCGCCGCGGCGCGGTCGGCGGGTCATCGTTGGTCCTCGGGAACGAACCGTTCGACTGGGGCGACGCTGCGGGCGGTGACCGACCAACTGAAGCCGGGGACGAGTTGGGGTGCGTCGCCGTGGATCTCGGCGGTGACGACGGTGGGGGTGCGGTCGACGGTGATCCGAACGTTCGCCAGGTTCCCGGCCTGGGACAGGTAGTCGGCGGCGGCGCGTTGCCCGGCGTTCTCCGAGCCGGTCGAGATGTGCGCGCTGTTGACGGCTTCCGCGGCGGCGGCGTTGGCGACCTGTTTGGCGTGCCACCACAGCCCGTACTGCACGATGAGCATCAGCCAGAACAGGATCGCCGGGAACAAGATGGCGACCTGGATGGTGCTCATCCCACGATCACCACGACGTGCCCAGGGTGCGGTCAGGCGCCGGGTTGGTTGGGGACGGGGATGTTGTCCGCGTTGCCTTTGGCGGCGTTGTAGATGATCCCCAGCACGACGATCGCGGCGCCGACGAGGAGGAACGTGATGACGGCCACTTCGGTCGTGGTCATGCCGCGTTCGTCGCGTCGGGCCCCGTCGACGACGCTGCGGCAGTAGGTGAGGACGAACCTCAGCTGGATAGGCATGGTGGTCTCCTTGCTGGTTGGTCATGGGTGCGGTCCGCCGACGGAGGTGATCTGAACGACGGCGGGGTAGGCGATGAACACGAGGAACCCGAACAGCAGCACCGCGACGGGGACGGTCATGCGTTCGGTGGCGGCCTCCGCCGCGGCTTCGGTTTCGGCGACCTGATGGCCCCGCAAGGTGTCCGCTTTTGCTGCGAGTGAGGCGCGGATGCGGGCGCCATGGGATCCGGCGAGGGAGACGCTGGCGGCGAGTTCGCCGAGTTCGGTGATACCGAGTCGTTCGTCGAGCTGCGCGAACGTGCCCCACGGTGACCGGCCGGTCAGCCGGGCCCGTCGCAACTCGGCGCGCAGGGTCTGGTAGCCCCACCCGTCGCCGGCATCCGCGGCGGCGTGCAACGCGGTCTCGATCCCGGCGCCACCGGCCAGCAGCACGTTGACCAGGTCGAGGTAGGAGGAGAGGGCGTGGCGGAACGCTCGGCGCCGCTTCTCCGCCGCGTCGCGCAACAGGGCGTCGGGCAGCACGAACCCGCCGACGGCTGAGCCGACCGTGAACACGACCAGTGGCAGCATCGGCACCGCGACCCCGACTGTGGCGAGCGCTAAGCCGATGAGGAGCGGGGCGATCGCGCCGGCGATGAGCCCGGCGACCTTGCCGAGCGCGTGGCGTTCCGCTGTCCGGTCGACCAGCTCGAGTTCCTGGCGGTGACGGTCGGCCCGGTAGCCGAGCGCTTCGACGAACCGACGGGCGGCCCAGCCGAGCCGGTCGACATCGACGACCCGATCGGATGTGGCCGCGGTGAGGGGCCGGCCGGGCCGAGCAAGGGTTCCGAGCACGTCGGCGAGCGCCGCGGGTCGAGGGCGCAACGCCCGATGCACCAGGAGGAGGCCGGCGGCGATGCCGGCTCCGAGGAAGGCCATCACGATCGCGTTCATGCGACCGCCCTGCTGGTGTCGGCGCGTGATCGGAACCGTTCGGGCAGGTCGATCTCGGCCATGCGGGCCAACAGCCAGCCGCCGGTGGCGAAGATGCCCAACACGATCCCGAGGACGGCTTGGCCGGTGCCGCTGTCGTACACGGCGAGGTAGCTGCGGTTCGCGATCGCCAAGAACGCGACCGCAGCGATCACGACACCGACGATGACTTTCGTTGCGGTGCGCACCCGGGTGCGGCCGACCTCGACGCGGATCCGCATGCGGGCTTCGCCACGTGTGGCTTCGGCGAGACGAGTCAGTAACCCCGACAGGTCGGAGGCTTCCATGCGTGAGGCGATCACGAGCGCGGCGACCACGAGGTCACCGGAGGGGTGGTCGAGGTGTTCGCCGAACGCGACGAGCGCGTCGGGGAGGCGTTCGTGGTCGAGTCGGCGGACCAGGGTGCGGACCTCGGTTCCGATCGGTGCCGGGGCGACGAGTGCGGTCGCGACGATGGCCTCTTCGAGGCCGGACGCGGCGACAATCGAATCGCGGATCATTTCACTCCACGACGCGATCGCTTCGGTCCGGTCGATGGCCCGCTGACGGGCCGCCTTACCGCCCAGCACCTTCGGCAACACGACCGTCGCGCCACCGGCGGCGATCGCACCGACCACCCACCCGGTCACCGCGAACGTCACCGCTCCGGCCGCGACGGCACCCGCGTAGCGGGCGAGCACGGTCCCCGACATGCGCTGATGAATCTGCGCAGTTGGCGTGTCCAGCACGACCCGTCCCGACAGGCCCG
Organism: uncultured Acidimicrobiia bacterium; assembly: GCA_964635475.1. GTDB lineage: Bacteria > Actinomycetota > Acidimicrobiia > Acidimicrobiales > CAZWPY01 > CAZWPY01. Next base: position 5,480 of record CAZWPY010000033.1, on the reverse strand, counting down.
CGACCGCGAGGAGTACGCCGACCGCGGCGCCGGCTGCGAACAGGGCGACGATGAGCGTGTTCATCGCCACCACCCCGGCGCCGCTGCGTGCACGGTGGGGTCGAACCCGTTCGCTTCGAGCTTCACCGCGAAGTCAGGGGTCGGTGGCGCCGCGGGGACACCGGCGCCATCGGTGTCCGGGCGCCACAGCTCGTTCGACACGACGTGGCCGCCCTCAACCGTGCCGGTCACCTGCCGGACGCTGGTGACCTTCCGGTCCCCGGACACCCAGCCGAGGTGGACGATGAGATCAACCGCGTTGGACACCAACAGATTGGTGACGTCGGGGACGAGCCGTTCGGGGGTCATCGCCGCGTACATCGCCAGCCGTCCGAACACGCCTTTGGAGGAGTCGGCGTGGATCGAGCACATTGACCCGTCGTTGCCCTGCGACATCGCCAAGAGCATCGGGAGGACCTCGGCTCCACGAACTTCGCCGACGATGACCCGCTGGGGGTCCATGCGCAGCGCGGAGCGCACGAGGTCGGCGAGGGTGAACGCCCCGACGCCTTCGGTGTTCGCCTCGCGGGCTTCGAGCGTTTCGTAGTCGGGGTGCAGGTGCTCGAAGCGTTCCAGCCCGATCTCCAACGAGTCCTCAACGGTGATGAGCCGCTCGTCTGTGGGGATCTCGTTGATCAGACAACGCAGCAGCGTCGTCTTCCCCGTACCGGTGCCACCGGCCACGATGATGTTCGCCCGTGCTCGCACCGACGCCGTGAGGAACCCGGCGAGGATCGGGTCACACACGCCACGGTCGACGAGCTGGTCGAGGCGGTGGATGTCGAAGTCGTGGCGTCGGATCGTGACCGTCGGACGACCCGACACCGCCATCAACGCGTGGAGCCGGTCGCCGTTGGGCAACTGCAAGTTCAGTTCGGGGTGTGCGTGATCCCAACGGCGTTCACTGCGCCCGATCCGCCTGGCCGCGGTCGCGATCAGTTCGATCAGCTGGTCGTCGGACTCCGCGACATCGGGGCCGCGGACCTTGGAGCCGTCACGAAGATCGAGCCACACCCGTGAAGCGCCGGAGATGTGGATGTCACGGATGTCGGGGTCGTCGAGGAGCGGTTGGAGACCGGCGAGACCATGGATGCGGTCCAACACCGCGGCGGTGACCTGTTCCTCGGTCGCCTCGTCCATCGGCGGACGACCGTCCGCGTACGCCGCTGCGGCGAGCTGCTCGAGCTCGGTCGCGATCAGCTTGCGCGCCAACGCCCGCTCGTCAGCCGCGCTGAGCCGCCCCCGCCCGGCTTCCTCGTGCGCGACATGCGCAGTGGTCAGCGCTTCGCCGACACTGCGATGCAGCCGACGAATCACCTCGTCGTGGGTCGGGTCGTGCTGCCACGACCGCGGATCAGCCACCGCGGTCACGACGCCACCCGGTCCCCGACAACCGCAGCAGATGACCCCGCCGGATCGCCTGCAAGCCGATGTTGGATCAGCGAGGCGAGATCCGTGCTGGCCCGTGCGAGCCGGGAACGGCCGAGTCGGCCACGCACCCCACCCACGCGAAGGGTCTCCGCCGCTGTGGGATCGTGCGGGAGATGAGCGATGACATCGACGCCGAGATCCGCTTCAACGTTCAGCGCCGTGTAGGGGCCGGCGCCGACAAGCAACACCGAGATGTCCCCTGACGTGGTCGAGCGAAGCTCCGACATACGGTGGCTGAGCGCCACCAACTGGTCCGCCACCGGGTTCACCGCCACCAACACCAGATCCGCCACCCGCAGCATCGGTGCAGGCCCGCGGTATCGGCCGACATCCACGACTGCGACCCCGTCCGCTCGAGCGAGACGCGCGGCGATGGTGTCGCCGGCCATCTTCCACAACGACCCGGCCGTGCCCGCTGCGTCCGGTCCGACTAGCACCGCCACACCGCCCGCGTCCTGGGCGTGCTCACGCCACACCTCGGAGTCGCGTGACGTCGCGGCGGCGAGTGTCGTCAGCCCCGGTTCGCGGCCGAGGCCGTATCGAACCGCGAGCGACGACCCGTCCGGATCGGCCTCGACCACCACCGCGCCCTCGATCCGAGAAGCCAGGAGCAGCGCGGTCGTCGTGACGCCCGGCGCGCCTTTCGCCGACGCGATAGCGACCGTTCTCATCGGGTCACCATCACGAGCCGCAACCCGCCCGCTGCCGCGGAGGCCGCCACCCGATCGGCGTCGGCCTGTTCTGCGAGCACCGACACCAACAGCCGGTCGCTCGACAACTCCTCGACGGCGTAGACCGTCGCACCCTGGGCAATCACCTTCGGCTCGTCATCGAGGGCGGCGACGTCGAGACCCCGAACGACGTCGACACGATCACCGGGAGCGAGGCCCATCGCCGGATAGGCGCCCGGATCCAACGACAACCCGACGATCGCCTGCCCCTCGCCGATCGTCGCCCCGTCCGCCACCAGCGACGGTGTCAGCAGCGCGCCCGCCGGGAGATCGACGAGCGCGACACGACCGACGACCCGGTCGATCTGGTCCACGTCAAGACGAGCGACATCACTGTCGGCCGGCACGTACACGATCCGGAGATCGGAACGCTCGATGACCGCGCCACGATCGATCTTCGAGGCAACTGCGAGCGCCGACACCTTCTCGATCGAGTGGAGATGCCACATCACCGCACCCAGCGCGAACAACGCGGTCACCAACACGCCGACCGCGACCTCGGGGCCACGGATCCTCGACGGAGGCTTCACGCCCGCACCGGTCGCCGCCCGGTCGCCTTTTCCGGCCGAGGGGCTTGTGTCTGCACCTCGGGTTCGCATCAGTGTCGTCATCGTGATCCTCCGTTCGTGCCGACCGCTTGGATCTCGCCGACCTCGACACTCACCGTCGACGCCCGCGTGATCCCGGCCAACGTCCCACCAGCCGCGGCGTTCGACGTCCACGACACCGCGAACGTGACGGTCGCCCCGATCTCGAAACGGCCGCCCGGCGACGACACCGACGATGACCGGTAGGTGTGCGTGCAGGTCGACTGCGCCGTCGTACCGCGCTGCCACGCGACACCGGGCCCGGTGCACGACACGGTCGTGCCGTCGCCCATCTTCCACGACACCGACACCGGGCGAGCGGTGACCGTGGAGCTGACCCTGCCGGCGTTCGCGGTCGCGTCGTAGCCGTGCCACCAGATCCCGTCGATCCAGAGCCATGTCGGCACCTGCACGAACAGCGCCCCGTCCGACGGGCTCGTTCGGATCTCCGGGGTCGGAACCTGCACCGACGCCAACGCGTCGAGCGCCAGCTGACGCGGGTCCACGAGGCCACCCTCGGGGGTCAGGAACCGGCCGTTCACCATGACCGCGCCGAGCCCCGGGCACCGGTACTCCAACCACCGCCCCGTCTTGGAGTGCTGCGGTTCACCGGTGTCCTCGCCGTAGACGACGAACTCGAAGTCGTCGTCCACCATCACGAACCACTCACACGGCGACGGCGTCCCAGACCCGCCACCTGATGAGCCGCCAGCGCCGACCGTCGTCGCGCCGTCCGACGCGCTCGCCGTCGGCGTACCCGACGTGTCCACGTACGCATCCCCGCCGCGGCCACCAGCGCTCGCAGGAACGCTCTGAACGACGCCCGCCACGACGAGAGCGATGCCAACTACGACCCGAGCGCGCATCCGGCAACTCCATCCCACTTCTGTACGAGCGACACGGCCGAGACCCGCCAGACGCCGTCGACGCGGTCCAGTTCGCCCCGGGCGTTGTGTGTCGCGACGGCGTCATCCACCACCTCTCCGCTGCCACGACGGAACACGACATCGTCCGTCACGACGCACTCCTGCACGACGGCGTGGTCGCCGTCCACCGAGACGACGGTGACGCGCTGGATGTTGGCCGGCTTCGTGGCAGCACGGAACGACAGACCGTCGTCGAGGTTGCCCTGGGTCTCGGTCCGGACCTGCTCGAGCTGTCGGCCGGTTGCGAACTCGGCGAGTTGCGGGGCGTTCGGGTCGGGCGTCCCCGTGTTGGCGTTGAAGCGGGCATGCCAGTACCCGACGTAGCGGTCGATGATCTCCTGATCACCGCTCCCGGGCGCCCCGGCGACGGGAACCGTCGATGACGGCGCATCGCTAGGCGACGAGCCGCCTGATCCGGTGCTGGACGTCGCCGGTGGCGCAGTCGTTGTCGTGGCACGTCCGGCCGTGCTCGAGCCGGTGGTCGCCGGGAGCGACTCGTTATCGCCGTCGGAGCACGCGGACAGCACGAGCAGGGGCAGCGTCACGGCCACCACGAATGCTCGTCGTCGTTGTCGTCGAACGTCCACCGGACGTGCCCGCTTCATCACCCAACCTCCCGACATCGATCCGCACTGATTCGCGAAGCGGCCAGGCCACGCCGACGAATCGATGTCCGGGTCAAGGTAACGAGATCTGCTGAAACGTCCAGAGGAAGTTCTGTACAAAGACCCACCCATCGTCTGCACTCAACTCGCCAAAGGAAGGTCACGAAGCCGGGCCTCGGCACGCCAACGGCGATGCCACAGAACCTTGACCGGAACGGCTTGCTCGTCAGCCAGGTCGGCCATCGACTCGCCACCGACCCGGCTCCGCAGGATGGTCGACAACACCGCCTCGGGTACGCCGCTCCGCCCAACCGACACCAACAGGTCCTCGTACACCGCCGACGCGAGCACCACATCCTCGGCCGAGGGGGTGACCTCGACGACGGGTTCGACGCATCGCTCTCGTTGGCAGCGTTCCTGTTCGGCGCGGTAGCTCTTTCGGACGTCCAACATGACGTTGCCGGACACGGTCCCGGGGCGGTGCAGCGGGTAGGTGCGGATCCGCTCCCACGCGAGCCGCACGATGTCATCCATCGCGTGCTCGTCACGGCCGACACTCCTCGCCAGGTTGCACAGACCACCCAGCAGTCCCTGCAGCAGTGTCCGACCGGCCAGGTCGTCAGCCACGGCAAGCTCGACCAGCGCCCGCCGGACGTGGGGTCCGCGGTCGGGGTCGAGACCGAGTTCGAGCACCCCAGCCAAGTCGGCCGCGTCGTCGAGGATGGGGTAGCGGTGGGCCCATCGGCGGACCGTGCGTCGGGATCGCATCGTGTGGGCCACGCGGGCCCACTCGTCGTTGAGTGCTTGCAGGATCGGTGCCATCGCGGGCCTCCTCGTGTCGTCGGAAGCCCGCACGATCCGCAACCGACATCCCGCGCGACCTCCCGCGCGACATCCCGTTTCGAAGAAATCCCCGAGAATCTCGACCGTCTCCTGTTGGCGACCTCCCGCGCGACCTCCCGTTTGACCCAAATCCGGCGCTCGCCGCGTAGCCGTGGGGGCGGGTTCGGCCTACGTGGGCATGGACCACAACACACCTCTCACGTTCACCCCTGTCGACCACCCCAACCCGACGGTCCGACACGTCGGGTTCGATCTCGACTCGCCCTATGTCGAGCAGTGCTGGGCCACCACCCTCGGTCCGAGCTCGATCGCGCTCCT
>CAZWPY010000032.1:14874-26855 GCA_964635475.1 uncultured Acidimicrobiia bacterium | reverse complement strand
GCCCTGGATGCCGACGACACGTTGTGGCACACGGAATCTGCCTACGCCGCGACCTACGACCGTCTCGTCGACCTGTTGCTGCCCTACATGACCCACGCCGACGAGCCGCGGGCGCACGCGCTCGACCGCCTAGAAGCCACAGAGCGGGCCAACCTTGCGACGTTTGGTTATGGCGCTAAGGCATTCGTCTTATCGATGATCGAAACGGCGATCGAGGTGTCGGATCATCAGATCTCGTTGGCTGATGTCACGGCGTTGATCGAGTGGGGTAAGGACTTGGTCACTCGTCCTGTGCACCTACTCGACGGCGTCGAGCAGTCCGTGCGTGCCGTGCACGCCGCCCGCGGGGGAGCCGATCAACCCGAGTTGTGGTTGCTCACCAAAGGCGACTTGTGGGAACAGGAGGACAAGATCGCTCGCTCGGGACTCGCTGATTCCTTCGACTACATCGAGATCATGCGCTCCAAGACCGCCGGCGCGTACAGGGAGTTGCTCAAACACCGCGGCGTGGCGCCCGACGGGTTTGTGATGATCGGCAATTCGCTCGCGAGCGACGTCGCTCCCGTGTTGGAGTGTGGCGCGTACGCGGTGCACGTGCCCTACGTGTTGACGTGGGCGCTCGAGGTCGCGCCCGAGCCAACGGATCACCCGCGTTACGCGGCGTGCTCCTCGCTCGCGCATGCCATCGAACTCGTCGGCCACGGACCGGCAGGGTTCACGCCAGCATCGTGATCGCGGATTAGTTCTCGCCGCCCACTCGGCGCTAGAGGCGCAACGCAACGCCGGCCGACTACGCTCCCGCCTCCAAGGGAGGGAAGCAGTGGCGGTAGCGATTTCGTTGCGCGCGGTGTCGAAGGTGTACCCCGGCCGCGGTGGCGCGCCTGATGTCACCGCTGTCGACAACGTCGAGCTCGACATCGAAGCGGGCGAGTTCTTCGCGCTCCTCGGCCCCTCGGGCTCGGGCAAAACGTCGCTGTTGCGTTTGATCGGTGGTTTTGAGCTGCCGACCGCGGGTTCGATTTATCTCGACGGCGTCGACGTCACCTCGGCGCCACCGTTCGACCGAGACGTCAACACCGTGTTTCAGGACTACGCGCTGTTCCCGCACATGAACGTTGTGACCAACGTGGAATACGGGCTCGCGGTCAAAGGGGTCGCGAAGCCAGAACGGCGTAAGCGCGCCGAGGAGGCCCTCGCCGCGGTGCGGCTCGGTGACCTGGGCGCACGTAAGCCTGGCGAACTCTCGGGGGGGCAGCGGCAACGAGTTGCGCTCGCTCGGGCGCTGGTGAATCGCCCGAAGGTCTTGCTGCTCGACGAGCCACTGGGCGCACTCGACCTCAAACTTCGTGAAGAGATGCAGGTCGAACTGAAGGCGCTTCAGCGTGACGTCGGCATCACCTTTGTTTTCGTCACCCACGATCAAGGCGAAGCGCTCGGCATGAGTGATCGCGTGGCGGTGTTCGAGCGGGGCACGATCGCGCAGGTGGACACGCCCCGTCGGCTCTATGAGCACCCTGCGACCGCGTTTGTCGCCGGCTTTGTCGGGACGTCGAACTTGCTCGAGGGGCCGTCGGCGCTCGCGTTGCTCGGCGCGGCAGGCCCGTTCACCGTCCGGCCGGAACGTTGCACCGTGCGCCGGGCGGATCACGCGCCGACGCCGGGGCTCGTGAGTGCTCGCGGCAAGGTGCTCGACTCGTTGTATCTCGGCGCGAGCAGTCGAGTGCGCGTGGCCCTTGATGCGGGCGCGGTCGTGGTGGCCGACGCACGCGAGCCGTGGCCGGTGGGCGACACGGTCGAGTTGGAGTTCGATCCCAACGATGCGCGCCTGCTGGCTGGGTCGAGCGGTCGATGAGTTGTTATTTGAGTGTCCCGCCTCTTGTAGGCACAAACGATTCCTGTTGCGTTGCGGGCACGCCCCGTCGCGCCCTGGGCAAGAAAGGTTCCCTATGACCCTGCGACGTGTTTTTGCACTCGCCCTCACTGGCGCACTGTTGTTTGGTGCGTGCGGTAGTGACGACGACGACGAAACGACCAGTTCCGAGACCAGCGCGGCCGATGCCGACGCTGGTGCCGAGCAGACCAGCGCGGCCGATGCCGACGCTGACGCCGAACAGACCAGCGCCGCTGGTGACAACGAGGCGGCCGCAACAGGGCTGAGCGCGCCGGACTTGCCGATGGCGACCGAAGTCGGCGAGGGCGAGGGTGAGCTCAACATCATCGCCTGGGCCGGCTACACAGAAGACGATTGGGTGAAACCATTCGAGGAAGCCACGAGCTGCAAAGTCAACGTCAAGGTGGGCAACACCTCCGACGAGATGGTGCAGTTGATGAAGACAGGGCAGTACGACGGCGTGTCGGCCTCGGGCGACGCCACCTTGCGGCTCATCGCCGCGGGCGACGTCGCGCCGGTCAACACCGACCTCATTCCCAACTACGCCGACGTCTTCGACGGATTGAAGAACAAGCCGTGGAACTCACTTAACGGCAAGGCGTACGGCGTTCCGCACGGCCGTGGCGCCAACCTGTTGATGTACCGCACCGACAAGGTCACGCCGGCGCCCGACTCATGGTCGGTCGTATGGGAAGCCGACAGTGCACAGAAGGGCTCCGTGACTGCCTACGACAGTCCGATCTACATCGCCGACGCGGCCGTGTACCTGATGGCGACTCAGCCCGACTTGGGAATCACGAACCCCTACGCACTCGACGACGAGCAGTTTGCGGCCGCGGTGGACCTGCTGAAGCAGCAAAAGACGCTCGTGGGCGAGTACTGGAGCGACTACACCAAAGAGGTCGAGGCATTTAAGAGCGGTTCGTCGACGGTCGGCACCACGTGGCAGGTCATCGCCAACGTGTTGAAGGGCGAGTCGGCCCCGATCGAGGTGGTCTTGCCCAAGGAAGGCAGCACGGGCTGGTCCGATACGTGGATGATCTCGGCTAAGGCCGAACACCCGAACTGCATGTACAAGTGGATGGATCACATCATCTCGCCGGCGGCCAACGCACAAGCCGCTGAGTACTTCGGTGAGGCGCCGGCCAACTCCAAGGCCTGTGCGCAGACGGCCGACCCGGCGCACTGCGACACGTTCCACGCGAGCGACGAGGCGTATTTCGACCAGGTCTGGTACTGGACCACGCCGACCAAGACCTGTTTGGACGGCCGCGGGGATAAGTGTGTGCCCTACGACCAGTGGGTGCAAGCGTGGACCGAGATCAAGGGCTGATCGTCGGTTAGTTCCCACCGGCCCACTAGTTAGTCGACGCTAAACGCGTGACGGCCCCGACCCAGCCTGCTGCGTCGGGGCCCGCACGCGCTCCCGCGGACCCGCCGCGCGACTCGCTGTCGCGGCGGATCTCGCGGTGGGCACATCGCCACCCGCGCTGGAAGCTGGCCGCGTTGCTCAGCGGTCCCGTCGCGTGGCTCGTGTTGGCCTACCTCGGATCGCTCGGTGCGCTGTTGCTCACCTCGTTGTACCGGATCGATCCGTTTACGACCAACGTGGTGCAGGAGGTCGGTTGGCAGAACTTTCGTGAGTTGTGGAGCACCGACGTGTACCGCACGATCGCGGTGCGGACGCTGGGAATCGCCACTGCTGTCACGGTGATCGATTTGCTCATTGCTCTACCGCTTGGCTTTTGGATGGCCAAGGTGGTGAGTCCGCGGTGGCGCCGAGTGTTGGTGGTGGCCGTCTTGTTGCCGCTGTGGGCCAACTATCTAGTGAAGGGTTACGCCTGGCGAGCCCTTCTCAACCCCGCGGGAGGAGTCCTGGAACGGACCTTCGGCTGGTCGCCCGGTTTCGGGGTACTCGGTACGGTGATCGTGTTGGCGTACCTGTGGTTGCCGTTCATGATCTTGCCGGTCTTTGCCGGTTTCGAACGATTGCCCAACTCCCTGCTCGATGCCTCCGCCGACCTCGGTGCCAAGGCGGGAGCGACGTTGCGCCGGGTGGTTGTTCCGCTGGTGATGCCCTCGGTGATCGCGGGCACGATTTTCACCTTCTCCCTCAGCCTCGGCGACTACATCACCGTGCAGATCGTCGGCGGCCGGACGCAGATGATCGGCAACGTGGTCTATTCGAACTTTGGGGCCAACAACATTCCGTTCGCCGCGGCGTTTGCGCTCGTGCCGGTGGCGGTCATGGTCGTGTACTTGATGGCGGTGCGACGTACGGGAGCCTTCGAAAACCTGTGAACCACCTGTCGGCATCCATGAAGTGGACCTTGCGGGCCTGCGCTGTGGGCGCGCTGCTCTTCCTTTACGCGCCGCTCGCGATCGTGGCGGTGTTGTCGTTTAACACCAGCCGCAGTTTCTCGTGGCCGCCAGCGGGTTTCACTCTGCACTGGTGGGGCGACGCGGCGAACGACGCCGCGATCCGCCACGCGCTCACCACGTCGATAACCACGGCGTTGTGGGCCACGGCGATCGCATTGATCCTCGGCACAATGGCGGCCATCGCGGTCAGTCGTTTTCGCTTCTTCGGCCGGGACTCGTTGAGTTTCCTGGTTGTTCTGCCCATCGCGCTGCCGGGAATCGTGACCGGCATCGCGCTCAACCGTGCTTTTCAACGATTTGGGATCGACCCGGGTTTTCGCACCTTGGTCATCGCACACGCGACGTTTTGCGTGGTGGTCGTCTACAACAACGCCGTGGCGCGAATGCGCCGGCTCTCACCCAACTTGGAACAGGCGTCGGCCGACCTCGGCGCCGACACGTTCACGACCTTTCGACGCGTGACGTTTCCGCTGCTGCGCTCGGCGCTGCTGGCCGGCGCGCTGCTCAGTTTCGCCTTGAGTTTCGACGAGATCGTCGTCACTACCTTCACGTCGGGGCCGGGGATTGAGACGTTGCCGCAGTGGATCTTCAACAACCTCTTCCGCCCGAACCGGCTACCGCTCGTCAACGTGGTCGCCACCGCGGTGGTCGCGCTGTCGATCGTGCCGGTTTGGTTGTCGCAAAAACTCACCTCGGGCGATTGAGCGTGACGCATCCCTTCGTGGTCGCGCCCGAGGTTGCCGCGGCCTTGCCTGAGGGTCGAGCGGTGGTCGCGCTCGAGTCGACGCTGTTGACTCATGGGCTGCCCGCTGCTGCGGCGGCGGAGTTCGGCCGAGCCGTCGAAGCTGAGGTGCGCGGATGTGGCGCAGTGCCGGCCACCATTGCCGTGTTGGGCGGGACAATCCACGTCGGGCTATCGGCCGCCGAGCTCGACGAATTGTTGGGTTCAGGAGCTGCGGTCAAGGCCGGAATTCGCGACCTACCCGTCGTGTGCGCCACGGGCCGCAACGCGGGCACCACCGTTGCGTCGACGTCGCTGATCGCGCACCGAGTGGGAATACCCGTGTTCGCCACCGGCGGGCTCGGCGGGGTCCACCGTGACTTTGCGGAGTCACACGACGAATCCGGCGACCTAGGTGCGCTCGGCGACCTCGCGCTGAGCGTCGTGTGTTCGGGCGTGAAGTCGATTCTCGACGTCGGCGCCACGCTGGAACGGCTGGAGACTCTCAACGTCACCGTCGTGGGTTTTGCCACCGATCGTTTTCCCGGCTTCTACGTTGCCGATTCCGGGTTTGCCGCGCCGGCTCGTCTCGATACGGTCGCTGACCTGGCAGCGGCAGTGCGTATGCGCGACTCGCTCGGGCTTTCGGCCGCGATCGTGGTCGCAAATCCGGCCCCTGAGCCGATGGTGGCTGATGTTCACGACGAACTACTTGCTCAGGCGACGGCCGCGGCACGTGAGCACAAAGTGACCGGGGCGGCGTTTACGCCATTTGTCTTGCGGGAATTTGCTCGACGCTCCGCGGGCGCCTCGGTCAGGGTCAATTGCGAACTGGTTCGCTCGAACGCACGGCTGGCCGCGCAGCTTGCCGTGGAGCTCGCCCAGTCCGCGGCCCCGTGAGCGCTCGTCACCGGCGCGTGGCTCGTGGCTGATGCCCCCGGTTACCTCTGTGTGATCGGCGACGTGATGACCGACGTCGTCGTGCGGGACGCGTCGATCACGGGTCCGCCAGGGGCGACCAACCAGCTGGCGGTTGCTCTCGACGCGGGGAGCGATGTGCCTGCGGCGATCAGCATCCTGCCGGGCGGATCAGCGGCCAACACCGCCGCGTGGTGTGGCTGGCTGGGTCGCGCGACCACGTTCATCGGCCGCGTCGGCACCGACCTCGCCGACTGGCACCATGACTGCCTCGCCGCCCACGGCGTGCAGTGCAGGCTCGACGTCGATCCGGTCGCCACGTCGGGCGTGACGGTGGCATTTCTTGATGGGGCAGGGGAGCGCAGCTTCCTCACCGATGTCGGCGCCAACCACGGCGACCTCGATGACTCGGCTCTCGACGTCGTCGGCAACGCCGCGTGGGTCCATGCGTCGGCTTATGCGTTGATGCGCGAGCCGCCCGCCGCTGGCGCGGGGCGGATGGGCTTTCGCGACGTGTGGAGCGCGGCGATCGCATCGACAACCCCGTGTTCGGTCGACCTCGCCTCGGTCACCCCGCTGCGCGCGTTCGGACCTAGCCGACTCGCCCAACTCCTTCGCGGCGTCACCTGCGTGTTTGCCAACGAAGCCGAAGCGGCGACGATGCTGGACAGCGATGGACGCGGCGGCTGGGACGCCAGCGAAACCGCGATGATTCTCGCCGACAAGCTCGGCGCGGAAGTGGTCGTGAAGTGTGGCCCGAACGGCGTGTGGGTCGCTCGTGATGGTCGGTCGTGGTCGTGTGCCGCGCTCGAACTCGACCCAGAGTCGCTGGCGCGGGGTGATTCGATCGGTGCGGGCGACGCTTTTGTCGCCGGCTACCTCCACGCGCGGCTGCGAGGCGACGACGTGGCGCACTGCGCGGCGGCCGGGACGTCGCCTGCGGCGCGGGCCCGGGCCTGTCGCGGCGGTCGACCGCCGAGCGCTGCCAGTTAGCGGGCGAGGGCGTTACAGGGCGAGGGCGTTACCGGGCGTTGCCGGGTGCGACGGCCCGTGACCGTGCCGCCGCTACAGCGTGCCGAACAGGCGATCGCCTGCGTCGCCGAGGCCGGGAACGATGTAGTTGCGGTCATTGAGCCGCTCGTCGAGTGCACACGTCCACAACGTCACATTCGGGTGCGCCGCGGCCACGGCCGCCGCCCCTTCGGGTGCAGCGATGAGCGACAACACGTCGATGGCCGACGCGCCGTGGCGAACGAGCACGTCGAGTGCATGGATGGCGCTGCCGCCGGTGGCCAGCATTGGATCGACAACCAGCACGGGAGTGTGATCGAGCCCGCGGGGCAGCCGCACGAGGTATTCACGAGGTAACGCCGTCGTCTCGTCGCGAGCGATGCCGATGTGGCCGATCACCGCTTCGGGGACGAGGTCGACCACCGCGTCGACCATGATGAGCGCGGCGCGCAGCACGCCCACGACACACAACGTCGGCGTGACCAGAAACTGCGCTTCAGTGTTCTGGATCGGCGTGGTGACGGTGCGGCGCTCGGTGGATAGGGAGCGCAGCACCTCGACGGCGGCGACGCGGCTCGCCAATTTGGCCAGCCGGCGAAACTCGCTGCTTGGCGTCGATACATCGCGCATATGCGCTATCGCGTTGTCGATCAGTGGGTGGTGAATGGTGGTGATTGGGCTCATCGGGGATCTGCCGATGGCGCGTTGCCGAGCACGGGACTGACCAACTCGGCGAGGTCGGCCTGCGGGCGAGCCCCGAGATGTGAGATCGCCTCGGCCGCGCAGATCGCGCCGAGCCGGCCACAGGTTTCCAGCGACAGGCCGCGGGCCAGGCCAAACAGGAAGCCCGACGCGTACAGGTCGCCGGCGCCGGTTGTATCGGCCACCGCTTCGACGGCTTCAATCCCGACCTTCACGAGGTCGTCGCCGCAAACCACGAGCGAACCATCAAGGCCACAGGTGATTGCTGCCAACGCGCAGTCGGCGCGCACGGCGGAAATCGCTTCGTCGAGCGAGTTGACCTCGTAGAGCGAACACAACTCGCTCTCGTTGGCGAACAAGACGTCGACAGCACCCGCGACAAACTCACGAAAGTCGCCGCGGTGGCGATCGACACAGAACGGATCCGACAACGTCAGCGTGACAACGGTGTTGCGTTCATGGGCGTCGGCCGCGGCTCGCCAGAACGCCGCCTTCGCGGCCGGGGGATCGAACAAGTAGCCCTCGAGGTACAGCAGCCGCGCCGACCCGATGATCTCGGGGTCGACGTCGGAGGGGTCGAGCTGCACCGACGCACCGAGGTAGGTGTTCATCGTTCGTTGCGCGTCGGGCGTCACGAGGATCAAACAACAGCCCGTTGCCGCACCCGTGCTCGTCGGGGGAGTTGTGTAGTCGACTCCAACCGCCCGCAGGTCGTGCGCGAATACCTTGCCGAGCTGGTCGTCGTGCACCTTGCCGATGTAGTGACCACGTCCGGTGAGAGCCGCGATCCCAGCCATCGTGTTGGCGGCCGATCCGCCCGACATTTCGATGCTCGGACCCATGCCGTCGTAGATCTCATTCGCCCGCTGCTCGTCGATCAGGTGCATCGTGCCTTTGGTTAAGTCAAGTTCTTCGATCGTGCGCTCTTGTGAGTGAGCGACAACGTCGACGAGCGCGTTGCCGATGCCGACGACATCGAAACGACGAGATGTATCGAGAGAAAACGGCGCAGTAGCCACCGACGCAGGCTAACGGCGCTCGTGCGCCGCGGCGGCGAGGCAGATCGTGTGGTTACCGACACCGTGCCGTTTTGCAACCCAACCCGTCGTTGCTGCCTCCTCCGTGCCACGGCTGCGACGGGCGCCCACGCTGGATACGATCGGCACTACCTACTTCGGAGGAGAAGGGACAACCGATGATCAAACTTCCCGCCCGCCGTCTCGGCGCTGCGCTGCTGGTGTTCGGCCTCATGGCCGGCGCGGCCGCGTGCGGCAACGACGACGACGAGACGAGCGTCAGCGACAAGGCCGAGCAGGCCGCCGACGACGCGAAAGAAGCCGTCGACAATGCGGTCGATGACGCCAAGGAGGCCGCCGACGACGCTCTCGACGCGGCCAACGACGCCGCGCAGGACGCAAAGGATGCGGTCGACGATGCCGTCGATGACGCAACCGAGGCAATTGGCGACCTCGGCCCCGACTCGGGCAAGGACCTCAACGTTGGCCTGGCCTACGACTTGGGCGGTCGCGGCGACAAGTCGTTTAACGACGCGGCTGCCGCCGGACTCGACGAGGCGAAGGCGAAATATGGTGTCTCAGCCAAGGAGCTGTCGCCGGCCAAGGAAGAGGATCGCAAGGAAAATCTCAAGCTGCTCGCCGAGACCGGCAACAACCCCGTGATCGGCGTCGGCTTCTCCTTTGCCGACCCGATGACCGAGGTGGCGGCGAGTTTCCCCGACACGACCTTTGCCGTCATCGACTCCGTCGTTGAGGCCGACAACGTCGCGTCGAACGTTTTTGCTGAGGAGCAGGGGTCGTTCCTGGTATGCGCCGCGGCAGCACTCAAGTCGCAAACGGGCAAGATCGGATTCATCGGTGGCGTCGAGATCGACCTCATCAAGAAGTTCGAGGCCGGCTGCACGGCGGGTGCCAAGCAGGTGAAGCCCGACATCACCGTCGAGGTGAAGTACATCACGCCTGCTGGCGACTTCTCTGGCTTCTCGGCTCCCGACAAGGCCAAGGAAATCGCCGGAGCCATGTATCAGGGTGGGGCAGACGTGATCTTCCACGCCGCGGGTGGCTCAGGCGGTGGCCTCTTTGAGGCCGCTGTTGCCGCAGGCGACGGCAAGTGGGCGATCGGCGTCGACTCCGACCAGTACCAGTCGGCCACGCCCGAGCAGCAGGCGCACATCTTGACGTCGATGACGAAGCGTGTCGATGTCGCGGTCCGCACCATCATCGAGGAGGCCATCTCTGGCGACCTCAAGGGCGGCGAGACCAAGACCTTCGACCTGAGCAACGACGGCGTGGGTTACGCGACCTCCGGCGGCTACGTCGACGACATCTCCTCACAGCTCGACGAACTGAAGGCAAAGATCGTCAGCGGCGAGATCACCGTTCCGACCACACCCTGAGGTCCTAACCGCCAACCACGGACGAGCACACGCTCGTCCCGATCGCACTCGACCCCGGGCCATGCCCGGGACGCCGATCACACTCGACCCCGGGCATGGCCCGGGGTCGCTGTGCGTCCGGGGTCGTTACGAGCACGGTCTCGGGTTGTGTGGAACACTTCGCCTCGACCATGCACGCAGCAATCGAACTACGCGGCATCGCCAAACGTTTCCCCGGCGTTGTAGCCAACTACGACATCACCATGACGGTGCACGCGGGCACTATCCACGCGATCGTCGGCGAAAACGGAGCCGGCAAATCGACGTTGATGAAGACGTTGTACGGCATGCATCGTGCCGACGAGGGCACCATGTCGATCAACGGCGTCGAGTGCGTGTTCAGCTCGCCCTCGCAGGCCATCGCAGCCGGTATCGGCATGGTGCACCAACACGTGATGCTCGCCGACAATCTCACGGTTGCCGAGAACATCGTGCTCGGTGCCGAGCCCATGCGTGGCGTGGTGCTCGACTTCGAGTCAGCCCGTAGCGCCTTACGGACCTTGGGCGCGTCGTATGGGATGCCGATCGACCCGGACGCCGCGGTCGATCGTTTGGGCGTCGGGGAACGTCAACGAGTGGAGATCCTCAAGGTTTTGTACCGAGGTGCTCGCATCCTCATCCTCGACGAGCCGACCGCGGTGTTGGTTCCGCAGGAGGTGCGCGAGCTGTTTGTGAACTTGCGGCGGCTCAAGAGCGAGGGCGTGACCGTTCTGTTTATCTCCCACAAACTCGACGAAGTGTTGGAGATCGCCGACGCGATCACGGTTATTCGCGGCGGCACGACGGTCGCGTCGGTGGCGCCTGACTCGGTCACAGCTCGAGAACTCGGCGAATTGATGGTTGGTTCTGAACTGCCGAGTCCCTCAACGGAGCCCTCCACCGTCACGGGCGATGTTGCGCTCGCCCTCGACGGGCTCACTGTTGCCGGATCCGGCCGGGCGCTGGTCGACGACGTGTCCCTCACGGTGTTTCGTGGAGAAATCGTGGGAGTCGCGGGGGTCGAAGGCAACGGCCAACACGAGTTGTGTGAGGCGATCCTTGGGCTTTTGCCGGCGACTGGCAGCGTCACGCTCGCGGGCGCCGACGTGTCGGCGATGTCGACCAAGGAACGGCGCCATGCCGGCTTGGGTTACGTGCCGTTCGATCGACACCGCGAGGGACTGTTGCTCGGATCGCCGCTGTGGGAGAACGTGGTTTTAGGCCGGCAGTACCGGCCGGAGTTTTCGCAGCGTGGCTGGATGCGCCGCGGGGCCGCCCGACAGGTGACAGAGGAGATCAAACGCGATTTCGACGTTCGGGCGCCCGACGTGAATACGCCGGCGTTCGCGTTGTCGGGCGGCAATCAGCAAAAGCTGATCGTCGGTCGCGAAGTCACGGCCGACCCGGCCGTGTTGATTGCGGCCCATCCGACCCGAGGCGTCGACGTCGGCGCGCAGGGTGCGATTTGGGATGACTTACGAGAGATGCGCCGCCGCGGCGCGGGGATCCTGCTCGTGTCGGCCGACCTCGACGAGCTCATCGGGCTCTCTGATCGACTTGCTGTGATGTTCGAGGGCCGCCTGGTCGCGTGGCTTGATCCCGGTTCGGTCACGCCTGATGAACTGGGTTTGCACATGGCCGGTAGCGCAGCGGACGGCCGGGTGACAGCCGGTAGCGCAGCGGACGCCGCGGATACAGGCGGTAGCGCAGCGGACGGCCCCATTGTCGGCGGTAGCGCAGCGGACGGCCGGGTGACAGCCGGTAGCGCAGCGGACGGCCGGGTGACAGCCGGTAGCGCAGCGGACGGCCCCATTGTCGGCGGTAGCGCAGCGGACGGCCAGATTGCAGCCGGTAGCGCAGCGGACGGCGCGGTGACAGCCGGTAGCGCAGCGGACGGCCGGGTGACAGCCGGTAGCGCAGCGGAC
>CAZWPY010000032.1:0-14774 GCA_964635475.1 uncultured Acidimicrobiia bacterium | reverse complement strand
GGTGACAGCCGGTAGCGCAGCGGACGGCCGGGTGACAGCCGGTAGCGCAGCGGACGGCCCGGTGACAGGCGGTAGCGCAGCGGACGGCGCGGGTACAGCCGGTAGCGCGGGGACAGCGGGGGTGACGGGTGCGGCGTAGCGCGTGGCTCAACTTGATCGCGCCGGTGATAGCAGTCGCGGTTGCGCTGCTGGCGTGTTCGGTGTTGATCGTGCTCAGCACGGATCGCAGCCCCGCGTTTGTCTACGGCAAGATGTGGGAATTCGGGTCGACGTCGGCGTCGATGGGCTCCGCGATCAATCGAGCCGTGCCGTTGTACCTCTCGGCGGTGGCGGTCGCGATCGGCTTCAAGATGGGGCTGTTCAACATCGGGGTCGAGGGGCAATACCGCCTCGCCGTGTTGATCGCGGCGTGGGCGGGTGCGCAGGTCACGCTGCCCGCGCCGCTGCACGTCGGATTCATCATCGTGGTCGCAATGGTCACCGGCGGCCTGTGGGCGGCGCTGCCGGCGGTTCTCAAGGTCAGCCGCGGAATCAACGAAGTCATCTCGACGATCATGTTGAACGCGATCGCGACCGGGCTGGCCGCGTGGTTGTTCGACTCGTTTTTGTCGGTGAAGGACGACACGTTGAGTCCCTCGACCAAGGACCTCCCAGCGAGCGCGTTGATGCCCGACCTCGGTCGCATCGGCAAATCAGATCCGGTGACGGGCTGGGCGTTGGGCGCTCTCGTGTTGGGGGTCGTGTTCGCCGTCGTCGTGTGGCGTACGCGTTTTGGATTCGACCTACGCGCCTCGGGAGCGAACCCGACGGCCGCGCGGGTATCGGGCATCCCTGCCAAAGCGATGATTGCCCGGGCGTTGATCTTGTCGGGCGCAGTCGCAGGGCTGGTCGGACTGCCCGCGTTACAAAGCGACCTGGGGCACTACTCAAACGACTTGCCGATCGGCCTCGGGTTCAGCGGTATCGCCGTGGCGCTACTTGGTCGCAACAACCCCGCCGGGATGGGGGTGGCAGCGCTGCTGTTCGGGATCCTCGACCGCTCCGCGCTGGTCCTTGATCTGGAGGGAATACCGCGTGAGGTCGTGCGCATCATGCAAGCCGTGATCGTGCTGGCCGTGGTGATCGCGTACGAAGTTGTCGGCCGTTGGCAGCAGCGGCGCATTCAGAACCAGATCGGGAGCGCAACAGCCCGCGTTGACACCCACGGCGGGCCCGCAGCGGAGGTCGCGCCAGCATGACGGCGACCACCGAGAAGGACTCGGCCCACGTGGATGCGCATGACTCCTCGCCGCCGTCACGTGTCGGTCAAGCGTTGCGAGCACGGCGTGCATTGCACGCGGTTCGCGCGACCTCGCTGGGCACACGGCTGCTGATCGTCGCAGCGGGGTTGGTGGTCGTATCGATCGTCGCGCGCATCGCCGACGCGCCCGACCTCACGTCGTCGGGTACTGCTGCTGCCGCGCTCCGCCTCGCGGTGCCGATCGGGCTTGCTGGCCTTGGTGGCATCTACGCCGAACGTTGCGGAATCGTCAACATCGGCCTCGAAGGCATGATGATCCTCGGCACGTGGTTTGGCGCCTGGGGTGCGTGGAGGTTCGGCGCGTGGGAGGGCGTGGCGCTGGGAATCCTCGGCGGGGCGATCGGCGGGCTGATCCACGCGGTCGCGACGGTGACGTTCAACGTCGACCACGTGATTTCCGGTGTCGCGATCAACATTTTGGGCGGCGGTTTTGCTCGTTACTTAAGCGTGTTGGCGTACGACTCGGCCAGTGGTGGCGGGCCGACGCAGTCGCCGAGCGTCAATTCCTCCGTGGGTACCGTGACGTTGCCGCTGTTGTCGGGCGGTTCGGTGGCCGGCCGGAAGTCGCCAGACGTTCTTGGCTGGCTTGAGCGTAAGGACTGGTTTTTCGTCGGCGACGGCGCGGGAGTGTTGAAGGGGCTGACCGCGGGTGTCTCGTGGGTGGCGGTGATCGCGCTCCTGCTGATCCCGCTGTCGACGTGGGTCTTGTGGCGAACCCGGTTCGGGCTCCGTTTGCGAGCCGCGGGTGAGGCGCCGGCAGCAGCCGACTCCCTCGGTGTGTCGGTCACGCGTTATCGCTACTACGGCGTGGTGATCTCCGGCGCAATGGCGGGGCTCGCGGGCGTTTTCCTCTCCACAGTGGCGGCGTCGATCTACCGCGAGGGACAAACTGCCGGTCGGGGATACATCGGCCTCGCGACGATGATTTTCGGCAACTGGCGCCCGTCGGGCCTTGCAGCCGGCGCCGGATTGTTTGGGCTCGCGGACGCTTTGCAGTTGCGCAGCGACGCGTCGGTTCGAGCGTTGTTGTTGCTCGTCGCGATTGGGGTCGGGCTGCTCGCGCTGCGACAGTGGCGTAAGGGCGCACTAGTGCGAGCAGGGCTCAGCGCCGCGCTGGCGATCGCTTTTGCTGTCGCGTACGTGACCGTCGACAAGGTGCCGAGCCAGCTCACTTACTGCACGCCGTATGTCGTGACGTTGTTGGTGCTCGCGTCGGCCAGCCAGCGGCTCCGTCCGCCCGCCAAAGCCGGCCAGCCCTACCGCAAGGGCCAACCTGGCTGATGTCGGACACGACAGCGATCGACTGGGCTGCGCTGCGCGCGGCCGCGGTGGAGATGACATCGCGTTCCTACGCGCCCTATTCGGGGGTTCGTGTGGGCGCCGCGGGCGTGTCGGCCGGTGCGCCTGAGGTGATACTGCTTGGCTGCAACGTCGAGAACGCGTCGTATGGACTGGGCCTGTGCGCGGAATGTTCCTTGGTGAGTGATCTCACTCGCCGCGGGTCGGGCGCTCTGGTTGCCGTCAGCATCGTCGCTGCCGACCGAGCGCCGCTCGCCCCCTGCGGTCGCTGCCGACAGGTGTTGTTCGAATTCGGCGGCACGACGTTGCTCATCGACGGCGGGATCGAACCGGGGTCAGCCGTGGTCACTCTCGCAGAGCTGTTGCCCGACGCGTTTGGGCCCGACGACGTGGCGCGGCGCCGCGGATGATTTCAGCCGGCGTCGACGTGGCAGAGCCGGAATCAGCCGGCGTCGACTCGGCAGAGCCGGAGCTACGCGGCGTCGACTCGGTTGAACTGGAGGAGGAGCCATGACGACCGCGCCCGACGTCATTCGAGCCAAACGTGACGGCCACGAGCTCACGGAGCAACAAATCCGTTGGTTTATCAACGGCTATACCGCTGGCGAGGTCGCTCCCGAGCAAGCCGCGGCGTTACTGATGGCGATCGTGTGGCGAGGACTCAACGCGAACGAACTGGCCACGTGGACCGACGCGATGATCGCCACGGGCCGCCGCGCCGACTTGTCGCCACTCGCGCCGACGGCCGACAAACACTCCACCGGCGGGGTTGGCGACAAGATCTCGCTCGTTTTGTGCCCGCTCGTCGCCGCATGTGGCGTGCGTGTACCGCAGTTGTCGGGGCGCGGGCTTGGCCACACGGGTGGGACTCTCGACAAACTCGAGGCCATTCCCGGGTGGCGCGCCGTGTTGTCGGCCGAGGAGTACATGGCCCAGCTCCGCGACGTCGGGGCGGTGATTTGTGCGGCGTCCGACGATCTCGCACCGGCCGACAAACTCCTGTACGCGCTCCGAGATGTGACCGCCACGGTCGAGTCGATTCCGTTGATCGCGAGTTCGATCATGTCGAAGAAGATCGCAGAGGGCACGCAGAACTTGGTGCTCGACGTCAAGGTCGGCGAAGGCGCGTTCATGGCCGACATCGATCGTGCGCGTGAGTTGGCTACAACGATGGTTGCATTGGGGGAAACGCACGGCGTGCGGACTCGCGCGCTGCTGACCGACATGGACACGCCACTCGGACGAACCGCTGGCAACGCGCTCGAAGTGCGCGAGGCGCTCGACGTCTTGCACGGCGGTGGGCCCCGCGACGTGGTGTCGCTCACCGTCGAGCTGGCTCGGCACATGCTCGAGATGGCTGGCCGTGGCTCCGTGGATCCGGCCGCGGTACTCGCGTCGGGTGCTGCCTTAACGACGTGGCGGCAGATGATCGCGGCGCAAGGCGGCGATCCCGACGCCGCGTTGCCCCATGCGGCCGTGGTCGAGGTCGTGCACGCGCGCGGCGCCGGGGTCGTTGTTGGTGTGCACTCCCGGCCGTTGGGCGAGGCTGCTTGGTTGCTCGGAGCGGGCCGAGCGCGCCCGGGTGATGGAGTCGACGCGGCCGCGGGTGTGGTGTGGCGAGTGGACGAAGGCGACGTCGTGGTCGCCGGCCAACCCCTCGTCGAACTGCACACCTCGGACCCGACACGGCTGGAACTCGCCCGCGAACGGGCCGAACGCGCCATCGTGATCGGCCCACCCGGGACTAACGCGGGCGTCCCGGTTCGCCAGGTCGTTCGCGAGACGATCGACGGTCAGTGATTCGCGCACGCCGCGCGCGACGGGCCGTTGCCGCCGCCGCGATGTTGTGGTTGAGCAGCTGTTCGGCCGCCGACGTTGCCGACCCGGCGAGCGTCGACACCGGCGATGCGCTGGTTCTTGGCGACCTCGGTGACGCCGACAGCATCACCGACGAACAGCTCGTGTTGTCGATCGAAGCGTTCTGGACCGAGGAGTTCGCCGCCGCCGGACCTACAGAGTTCGAACCCGTCGACCCGAAACGAGTGATCGGCCTTTCCGCTGGACGACGTTCGCAGGTCACCTGCGACGGCGTGAAGGTCCGTTTCGCCGACGTCGCCGACAACGCGCTGGCCACCGACTGCGCGGAGGGCCCGCTCGTGGCGTGGGACGCGGGCGAGCTGACGCCCGAGTTACGGGAGCAGTACGGCGTCGCCGGGCCGGGATTGCTCCTGGCTCACGAGTATGGCCACGTCGTCCAATATCAACGGCACAACGGCGACCTGTCGTCGATCGTCGCCGAGCAACAGGCCGACTGCTACGCGGGGGCGTGGCTCGCTTTCGCGATCGACGAGATCCCGGCCTTCGCTGGCGACGACGTGCTCGACGCGGTCGTCGGGACGGCGCTCGACAACGCCGATGGTCCCGGCGACTTGGCAGATGATCCCGACGCGCACGGTTCGGGCTTCGACCGCCTGCGTGCCATGCAGGACGGCCTCAACGGCGGCGCCGCCTACTGCGACACCTACCCCGAGGCGTTACCCACGCTCGTGTTGCCATCGGGCTCAACCGCCGCAGTGTCGGCGCCGGCCGCCACTGAGCTGGCAGCAGCCGACGACGCCGTAGCCGTGCTGCGCCTCGTGCGTGGTTCGCTCAACGACTACGCCGTGGCGTTGTCTCGCGGCTTTAAGCCGATCACGTCGGTCGAGGACTTGGGTGAGGCCAGCGGCCGCTGCGATGGCGTGAAAGCAAGCCGTCTGCGCGGCGATGTTGTGGTGTGCCGGCGTCGCGGCACGCTCATGTTCCACCGAGACGCGCTCGCGGACGCCTTTGCGACCCGTGGTGCCGCCGGTGTCGCTGCGCGTGTTGCGTTGGCCTGGGCCGACGCGATCCGTGTCGACGCGGGGGAGCGGTTGGCGTCGGGATCGGCGCGAGCAGCGCGCCAACGTGTGTGTCTCGTGGGTGGCTGGTTCCGAACGCTGTTGGCCAACGGCGGGATTGGAGGTCTTCGCGACTCCGACGCCGCTGCGCGGCCCGCGGCCGCGACGGGGTTGGCCGCGTCGGCTGATGATCTCGACGCCGCGATCGCCACCGTGGTCGACGTTGTCGACACGGCCGCGGCTGACGCGGCCGGGGCCGGCTTTGGCCGCATCTCGGTTTTCGACGCGGCCGCGGCGCTGCGCGACGGGGTCCTCGACGGGCCGACAGCGTGTGACCTACGCCACTGACACGGCCTGGGCCATTGACGCGGCCTGGGGCGCTGACACGGCCAACGCCACCGACAGGGACTGTGCCTGGGCAGGTGCAGCGTCAAAAGCCCCGCGGTGGCGTGTCGCGACGAAGCCAGTTGTCCGCCGCCCACTGCGCGCGCCGGTCGATCGCGTGCACCGTGTAGGCGTGGCGTGACCTCGGCGACTCGTCGGGTCCCGACAGGTGGGGCAAGAGCCCGTGGAGGAGCACGACGGTGCCGACGTCGGCCTCCAGGGGAACTAGTCCGTCGAGCGGGTAGGGCTGCGGGTCCAATTCCTCGAAGCCAACCGTGTCGTCGGCGACACGACGAAAACGGCGACGAGCCGGCTGGCGGTGGCCGCCGGGCAACGCCCACAGGCAGCCGTTCTCCTGCGTCGCGGTCTCGATTGCGACCCAAAAGCCCACAACGGAGGGCGGGTCGGCCCACAGAAAGGTGTGATCGGTGTGACAAACGACCTCACCGCCGATGTGGGGTTGTTTGAAGATGTACATCGATTGCATGAGGGCGGCCCGGTCGAGTCCGACGGCCGTGGCCAGCTGACGCAGAGCAGGCGAGCGGCTGAACTCGTCGAAAACGGGGTCGAGGTCGTGCATCGCGTGACCGAGCTTGTTGATTGCCTGGCTCAGCGGTACGCGTAACGCGCCCTGCGAGTCGAAAGCACCCTCTTCGAAGAAGCAGCGGATTTGCTCGCCCGACTCAAGGAAATACGTGTCGGTCGTGTCGGTTTGGCGTGTGGTGCTGAACACCGGGCGACGCGTGAGGTCGCGGGGACCGAGCTCGGCGACCAACTCCTGCGCCCGGCGGGCTAATGCCGCGCACTGCGAGGGCGAATACACGTTGGGCACAACAGCGAAACCGTCGGCGGCGAAGTCGCGAGCGGCGCGGGCGAGCACGTCGGCTTCGAGCACGGCGGGTCTCGGCACACCGGTTCCCGGCACACCGGTTCCGGGCACATCCGGCCCGGGCATGTCGCGTTCAGGCATACGCGATTGTGACATCGGCGACGGCGTCAGTCGTTGCCGGGGCGACGAGTCGTAGACTTTGTTCGTGCCGACTTATGAGTTTCGATGCGCCACGTGCGAAACAACTTTCGAGCTACGCCGAGCAATGACCGACGCCGACGCGCCGGCAACCTGTCCGAACGGACACGGGCCCGCGCGGCGACTGTTGTCGGTCTTCGCCGCCGTTGGGTCGTCCGGAAAAGCAGGGGCGCCGAGCGCCTCGCCGAGCGGTTCGCAGGGTGGCGGCTGTGGCGGTCACTGCGCCTGCGCGCACTGACATGGCCAACTGGGCCACGTTCGCCGAGCAAGCGCCCGAGCTGGCAGCGCGGGCGCACGCGCGGCTGGAAGCCAATCGTCACCACTTGCTGGCCACGTTGCGCCACACGGGCGCTCCACGATTGAGCGGGACCGAAGCCCACGTGGAAGACGGCGAACTCGTCGTCGGGATGATGATGGCCTCGCGCAAACTCGACGACGTTCGTCGTGATCCGCGTGTCGAGATCCATACCGCTCCGCTCGATCCCGAACTGCACGACAGCGATGTGAAGTTCTCGGGCTCGCTCGTCGAGCGCCCGTCGGCCGACGGAGTCGATGGCGTGATGTTCCAGATGAATTTCACTCGGGTCAGCGATCTGGTAGTCGACGGCAACGAGTTGGTGATTACTGTGTGGCGCCCCGGTTCGGGAGTCCGCACGATTAGGCGCAGGTGAGCCCAGAATGAGGAAAATTCCCCGGCGACGGTTCGTGGTGGCATTGCCGGTGGTTCCGGCGGTGGTGGCCGCGTGCGGCAACAGCGGTCGCGACCTTGGCGCCCTCGTCTCGACAACCACAACTGCGTCGACGGCCAGCACGGTTTCGACCGAGCCGAGCACGTCGTTGCCGACTCTGGTCGTGGAGATAACAACTGCGGCGGGTTTTGTCCCGAAAGACTCCACGACGCCGTCGGGGTCACAGCTGCAGTTCTCGTGTCCCGACGGGGGAGCGCACACCATCTCCTCTGACGCGGGCGCGCCGGTGTCGTTTATTGCACGACTGACCGCCGCGGCGCCGACGTCGATCGTGTCGCTTCCGCCGACGGGCGTGGTTGGCTTTCACTGCGAGTTGCACGAAAACGAGACGGGCACCGTCACCGTCGTCTGAGGGCTGGCTGGCGCGCGCTGCGCGTACCGCCAGGGCCCGCGTGGGCACGTTGGCGGGCCAGCGACATAAACCCTTCCCGCCGTGGATCCCACTCGGCGTCGAGTCGCCAGACGCTCGCGAGCGGCCGCAAGAGCAGCGCCTTGGGCTCCCACGGTGTCAAACCATGTTGTTCACCCGTCAGCCGGGGGAGCACGCCCCAGCCGATCCCGAGCTGGACAAGTTGCGCGAGCACTTCGGGATTGACCGACTCGGCGACAACTCGCGGCGCGTGGCGCCAGCGGCGCTCGAGGGCCGCGTCGATCAACGAACGAGTTCGGCTGCCTGAGGGGTAACCGACCCAGCTGGCAGTGGTGGGTGCTGCGTGCTCGCTCGACGAGGAATCGGCGTCGGGGGCGTACACGTTGAATGCCTCCTTCACGAGCGGTTCGACGTGGAGGTCGGGCGCCGCCACAGATGCCGACGTCGCAGGCGACTCGACAACCACGACGAGATCGAGCCGAGCGTTGCGCAACGACTCGATCAAGTCGTCGCTGACCCCGACCTTCACCAACACGCGTACAGTGGGATGTCGAGCCCTGAACTCCCTGATCGCCTCGGGCAAGACGCTCAACGCGGCCGAGTCGACCAGACCAAGGCGTAGTTCGCCGCCCGCGCCGCGGCGGCGGCGGTCGAGTTCACGTTCGAAGTCGTGGTGCTGCGCCACGACGCGACGTGCGAAGTCGACCACCGGCCTGGCGTCGTCACGCAGGATTCGCTGACGGCCCAGCCGTTCAAACAGGGCGGTCCCGGTTCGCCGCTCGAGCTCTGCTAACCCCTGTGACAACGCTGATGCGGTGACGCCGAGGTCGTCGGCGGCGTCGGCCCACGTCGGGTGGTCGACCACCGCGAGCAGGTAACGCAGCTGTTGAAACGACACGCGGTCGATCTGGTTGTGGGCGCCCCGTTGCTCGATCTCCATTGTTAAGTGTTGCTTAACGGAACTTCACTTGTCGATAGAGAAGCTAACGAGCGACGATCACACGATGAACAACGCAACCTCTCGCTCGATCGCCCCAGCTTCAGGTCGGCTGGGCATTCTCACTCCTGGCATGGGCGCCGTTGCCACCACCGCGTACGCAGGTGTGCTGGCTGCTCGTAAAGGATTGACGAAACCGATTGGCTCGTTGACCCAGCTCGCCCACATCCGCCTTGGCGAGCGGGGAGAAAACCGCAATCCATTGATCAAGGACTTCGTGCCGCTCGCCTCGTTGGACGATGTGGTGTTCGGCGGCTGGGACCCGATTCCCGACGATGCCTTGACCGCGGCGCGTAAGGCGGGAGTGTTGTCGGAAGCCGACCTCGCGCCGATCGCCGAGGAGCTCGCGGCGATCGTTCCCATGGCGGCGGTATTCGACCGGCGCTGGGTGTCGAAACTCGACGGCACCAACGTCAAGACAGGCGAGACCAAGTGGGACCTCGCACAACAGCTGATGGCCGACATCGACGACTTCGCCGCCGCCAACAAGTGCGACCGGGTCGTCATCGTCTGGTGTGGATCCACCGAGGCGTACCAGGAGCCCTCTGAGGTGCACGAGTCCGTCGATGCGTTTGAGGCAGGTTTGCGCAACAACGACACGAACATCTCGCCCAGCCAGGTGTACGCGTACGCGGCGCTCAGCAAAGGCGTGCCGTACGCCAATGGTGCGCCGAACCTCTCGGTCGACCTGCCCTGCATGATCGAACTCGCGCAACGAAACGGCGTGCCGATCGCGGGCAAAGACTTCAAAACCGGGCAAACGTTGATGAAAACGATCCTCGCCCCGGGCTTCAAGGCGCGCATGCTCGGGCTCGACGGCTGGTACTCGACCAACATCTTGGGCAACCGCGACGGTGAGGTGCTCGACGATCCGGAGAACTTCAAGACCAAAGAGGTGTCGAAACTGGGCGTGCTCGACACAATCTTGCAGCCCGGCGTGTACCCCGACCTTTACGGTCATATCGACCACGTTGTGCGGATCAACTACTACCCGCCGCGCGGCGACAACAAGGAGGGTTGGGACAACATCGACATCGTCGGGTGGATGGGTTACCCGATGCAGATCAAGGTCAACTTCTTGTGCCGCGACTCGATCCTCGCGGCACCGATCGTGCTCGACCTCGCGCTCTTTATGGACTTGGCCAAACGGGCGGGCAGCTCGGGGGTGCAGGAGTGGTTGTCGTTTTACCTGAAGAGCCCACAGCCTGCGGGCCCGGGGCTGTTGCCCGAACACGACCTGTTTATTCAACAGACACGACTGAAGAACACCTTGCGGTCGTGGATGGGCGAGGCGCCGCTCACCCACACCGAGGACTGACTTACACCGCGTGTGGCCGGGAGTCGCGTGTTAGCCGGTGAAGGCCGGCTCACGCGCCACGGCCGTCGCGACGTGCGCGGCCAGGTCCGGTGCGCCGGTCCCGCCCGTCGCGGCTGATGAGCCCGGCGCAAGTCGGCCGTTGCCTATCGGCGACGTGATCACGAGTTCGACGTTGTGGACTTCGGGCCCGCCGAGGCGGTCGAGCGCGCCGTCTTCGGCCGCCGACAATTCGCGTGCAATGCTCGCGAGTCCGATCGGATCGGTCGCGGAGTAGTCGACCGCCGCGGCTGCCGCGTGTTCGACCACTGTCGCGAAGATCGACCACGTGCCGTCGGAGTTGTCGACGAGTTCGATGATGCGGGCGTGCTGCGGGAAGTCGATGTGAGAGGCCGTCGTGATCTCCCAAAAGCCACCGGTGTCGGCGTGGGGATGAGGGTGGATCTCATGGGTGTGCGTGTGTCCGTTGACCCAGGCGACCACGTTGGGGAATCGGTGCAAGAGCGCGAGCAGTTGCGCCGCGAGCACCCGTTGCTCGTCGGGCGCCTCAGGGTCGGGAGTCGAGGCCGACATCGTGCCCGACGTGTGGTGACTAAAGACGATCACCGCGTGATCCGTTGCGCGGCTGCGCACCCAGTGCCCGGCTGAGTCGAGGTAACGAGAGCTCACGGCTACCAACTGTTGTTCGATCCACGCGAGTTGCCCCACGCCCATCGAACCGTCGGCGTTGCCGCCGTGATTGGTGGTGTCCATCGACAAGCCGATCACTCCGGGGGCGACCTCGAAGCGGAAGTGCAGCTGCGCACGGGGAGCCAGATGGTCGTCGGTGAAGCCGTGTCCGCGGGGCCCGACGCGGCCGGGCGAACGCAGGTGCGCCGCCACCCAGTCGTGCGGCTGGAGCAGTCGACGGTTGTCGTCAGGGGTGACCTCGTTGACCACCGACGCGTTGCTGCGGACAGAGCGCAGGGCATCACGTGCGCTCGGCGGGTCGGCGATCACCCGCAGGGCGAACTCGACGGGTGACAGGCCGGCGGGTAGTGCAATCAGCTTGTGGCGACCGCGGGCGATCTCATCGAGTTCGTTCGCCGCGCGGGCGTTGCCCTGCACTAGCCCATCGTGGTTCCCGTAAGTGGAGTACCACGCGATATCGAGCCCCGGGGTTGAGTACCCGGCCGTCGCGGCGTCGATTAGGCCAGCAATGGCCGGATAACCACGACTTTGGTACACGTCTGCACCCGAGCCAGCGGGTTGGTAGTAGTCGGTGAGACCCCACGCGGGGTCTTGCACACCTTCGTAGCGGTCGGGGCGTCCCGAGTTGGGCACTACCCAGCCACCGTTCATGATCCGTAAGAACCACTCAAGTTCGTTGTGTTGACAGTTGTCGACGTTGTCACCCGTCGCGACCGCCGAGTCGAGTCGACGACCGGTTATCGGCCCGACGCCGAGCGATCGAATCCGCTCGACCATCGAGGTCAAGATGTGAGTGGTCAACGTCTCTTGCGGGCGAAACGCGGCGGTGAACGGACCCGCGTACTTGTCGAGGAACTCGACACGACTGGGGCTTTGCGAGTCCGTCAGGTGGGTGTCGGTGAGGTGGGCGAATGCAGCCAAGGGGACGCGGCGTTCGGATCGGCCCGCGCGCGGCGCGGCGAGCTCGCTGCGAACCAGCGTCGGCCAGCCCGGCCCCGTGCCCAACGAGTAGTACGGCCCCGAGCCGCGCCGGACGATGGTCTCGACCAGCGTGGTTCCTCGCGGCGCCGCCGCCAGCGTTTCGGTCGCGCGCAGGGCGCTGGCCCGTGCGGGCGACCAGCGGTCGAGGGTCCACCACGCCGCCGCTGATCCACCGAGGGCCGACGCGTAACGCAACGCGTCACGTCGTGAGATGTGTGCGGGACCGGGGGCAGAACTACTCATGGGGCGGCGCTTTCTGTACTCGTTGTCGGGGCTCGTTGTCGGGGCTCGTTGTCGGGCTGGGCTCGTTACGTGGCTGCGACCTTCGTCGCGCCCTCTGCGGATGTGAGAGGGCGTGTCACTCGGCTTTGCCCGCGAGGCGCCGGCGGATGAGCCGGCGGCGGGCCTGCAAGTCGTCGTACGTGAACGTCGATACGTCGTCGCTGAGTCCCATCTGCGTCTTGAATCCCGACGGGTCCCACTTCAACTTGGCCGGGTCGATTCCGACGTCGGCGGCAATCTGTGCACCGTGCTCGACCAACAATCGCGTAAACACCTCACCGAACAACGAGATCAGGTCCACTTGTGGGGCGAGCGCGTGAATCGCCGAATCGAGAAAGACCATGTTCTTGATCTGCAGCATCAAGACCTTGGGCAGTCGCGCGCCGTATCCGAGCAACTTCTTCGTGATGTCTTGCAGCTGGCCGACCATCTCCTCGCCGGTCATCTTCGTCGGGTCGAAGGGGACGGGTTCGTCGAGCCCCAGATCGGCGATGACGCGCTCGAGGTCGGTGTCGGGTGGCAAGGCGCCGAGATCACGTAGTGCGTGGAGCGCGCCGCGCGTGTCGTTGATCGAGTTCGCGACCATGAGCGAGAGGTACGCACGCCGCTCGGAAGGCGACAGCCGGCCAGTGATCCCGAAGTCGAGCAACGCGGATCGGCCGTCGGGCAACACGACCATGTTGCCGCCGTGGAGGTCGCCGTGGAAAACGCCATACAGGGTGGTGCTCTCCACCGCCGCGCTGACGCCCGCGCGCAAAACGGCCTCGGTGTCGACGCCCGCCGCGCGCATCGCGTCGCCGTCGTCGAAGCTGAATCCGCGCATCGGCTCCATCACGAGCAGCCGTTTGGTCACGTACTCGGGGTGCGGCCGGGGAACGACGATTGCCCGTTGGCCGAGCCCAGCGAGCGCGGTGGCGCAATCGAGCATGTTTTGTGCTTCGAGGCGAAAGTCGAGTTCCTCGACGATCGTTTCGGCGAACACCTCCACGAGCGCCGGCGGGTTGGCCAGCGCGGAAATCGGGATCCGCCCGACCGTGAACGGCGCAATCCACGCCATCGCCGCCAAGTCCTTGCGGACCGTGTCGCCGATACCGGGTCGCTGCACTTTGATCACGACGTCGGTGCCGTCGAGCAAGGTGGCAGCGTGTACCTGCGCGATCGATGCGGCGGCGATCGGTGTTGGCTCGATGGAGCGAAACACCGTGCTGGCCTTTGCGCCCAGTTCGTTTTCGATCGTAGCGATGACCGTGGCGAAGCTCTCCGCGGGCACGCGGTCACGCAGTTTCGCGAACTCGTTGACCAGCCCGTCGGGGAAGATCCCCCGACCCGAACTGAGGATTTGCCCGAGTTTGATGTAGGTCGGTCCGAGGTGGGCGAATCGTTCCCGCAAACGGCGACTGAGTCCGGTGATTGAGGCGCGTTGCGCCTCGACGTCGTCGACACCCGCGCGGCGACGGGCGCGCCGCTCGACCACCACCCAGCCGGCAAGTGCAACAGCAACGTGGCCGACGACCCGCGCGGTGTGCAGCCCGGGCGGCAGGCGCCGTGGCGCCGTGAGTCCGGCCACGCTCGCCTTCGTCCGTTCGCGGATGCCGTCGATGCCCACGGCCCACGCCAGCGCGGACCGATCGAGGATCCACGGACCCCGCTCGGTGAACGACGCCCAGAGGTAGTCAGGCGCGGGCCGCACCGGCCCGCTCGGGCCCGAGCCAAGCACCGGCCCGTCTGGGCCCGAGTCAGGCACAGCGGCGCGGGGGATAGGGACAGCGTCAGGAGCGGGCCGTGGCGGTGGCGTTGGTGACTCGTTGGGCATGATCGGTCGAGGCTACGCCGCCGGGTCAGTGTGTACCGACTCGCTGCGGAGGCCCTCGCGTGTCGGGTTTCCGGCGTCGCCGGGGTCGAGCGACCGTGCGGTGGGCGAGAGCGGAACCGCGCCGCGAGCCGGGTTTGTGTGCAAGACCCGATCGGCGGCGGTAGTCGTGACGCCCATCCAGTAGTGCTCGTTGCGGAAGTGGTGGAGGCGGTGGTGGCGTTCGAGCCGTTGATAACGCGCCGAACGGAAACGGCGAGGGGAGTGCAGCAGAAAATGTGTCCACTCGTATTGAAGGGCCAAGGCCGACGCGACGACCATTGCTGCGGCAAACGGCGCCGACTGCGTGCTCCAGCCGATGGCGTTTGCGACCAGCACGATCGCCGCGAGGTCGATCCACGGAATCATGACCAAACGGATCACATGCGGCGCGCGGTGATGGGCCCGGTGTTCCTTGGCGAGGTGGAGGTCGATTCGGATCCGACCGAGTTGTCGCGGGCGGAAATGGAGTACGCCCACATGGATGAGCCACTCGGTGAAGGGCTGGGCCGCGATCAAGGCGGCGACGGTCACCACGTCGCTCAGCCGAGGTTCGCCGAGTCGGGCGCGCAGCACGATCGATGATGCGAGCGAGACGAGCAGCATCCACGGCGAGGGGGCGGGGGGGAACTCGCGAAGAAGTGAGCCCGGGTCA
>CAZWPY010000031.1:0-26951 GCA_964635475.1 uncultured Acidimicrobiia bacterium | reverse complement strand
GTTGCGGCTGCTACGCACCGTCGGAACCCTCGTTGGCCCCGACATGCCACGGCAGTGCCTCGTCGGCGGACTGGCAGTGATGGCCCGTCTCGCGTCGGCGCATCGTGTGACGTCCGACATCGACTCGGTGTCGGACTTGACCGACGAGCGCAGCGCGCTCGACCTGCTGGTTGAGCGCGGCGGGACCCGCCGTGGCGCCTCGGTGGAGATCGACGGTGTCGTGGTCGACGTGATCGAGATCGGGGAGTTCACGCCCGCCGACCTGCCCGACGACGACGAGAACGAGCGATTGTTCGTATTCGCGCACTCCTGGGCGTTGGCGACCGCGGAAGACGTCGAGCTGTGGGGCGCCAACGAGGCAGGCCGCGTGGTCGAAAAGGTCACTGTCCCCGTGGCTATGCCCGCAGCGTTGGTCGCGATGAAACTCGTGTCGATTCCAAATCGAATGGGCCATCGAGAGGCGAAACGGTCGTCGGACTGTTATGACCTGTATCGCCTCTGTTTGCTCGATTCGGCCCGCACGCCGATCGCCGACGCATTGGCTTCTGCGCCGGAGGAGCTTGCCGTCGCGTGTCGGGCACGACTGCAGCGCTATCTACTCGACGACGCCGAACGAAGCGCCGGTTGGATACGCCAGGGCGCAACATTTATGGCAACGCTGACCGCCGACGACCTCCGTGCGGTGGGCGCACCGCTCATCCGTCGCTTCGACGCGGCTGCCCGCGAGGCATGATGTCTGACGAGTGCCCAACGAACGGGAGATGAGATGTTTGCAGCTATTGACTCCACCGGTTACAAGGTTGTGCTGCTGGTGCACCTCCTCAGTTTTCTTGCCGCCCTTGGGCCCGCGGCCGTGTTTCCGGTGTTGCGGGCGCGTTGGCAAAACGACGACGGGTTATCCCGAGCGCTGAGCGCGGCAGGGGTGGCGGGCGGCCGCATGGTGTGGGGCCCCGCGTTGCTCGTGCTCGGGCTCACGGGCTTTGCCCTCGCCGGGATGTCCGACGACGTGTTCGAGATGAGCGAAACGTGGTTGATGCTGGCGGTCGTGTTGTGGATCGCGCTCAACGGCGTGGTCCACGGGATGATCGTGCGGGGCAACAAGGCCGCGGCTGCCGGTGACCCGGCAGGTCACCGATTGGCCGACCTGGGCGGAGCGATCTCCGGCGTGTTGACCCTGGTTGTGTTGTATCTCATGGTGTTCAAGCCGGGCCATTGAGCAGCATTCCTTCGGGCGTGGCACCCCAGCCTGCCGACGACCAAGCGGCCGCGGCCGTTACGTCACTTCGACAGTTCCTCGACGCGTCGCCCTCGCCGTACCACGCGGTTGCCACGGCCGAGGCGGCCTTGCTGGCGGCTGGTTTCGTGCGCGTCGACACCGCGGACTCGCCGTGGAGCACCGACAGCGGTCCGGCGGGGCGTTTCCACTCGCAGGGTGGTTTGCTCGTCGCCTGGTCAGGGTCAGGGTCAGGGTCAGGGTCAGGGTCAGAGTCACGGTCGGGGTCGGTTGCGCCGAGGCCGTCGTGTGGGTGGCGGATCATCGGTGCGCACACCGACAGCCCCAATTTGCGGATCAAGCCTCGGCCCGACCTGTCTCGTGCGGGTTTCGCGCAAGTGGGTGTCGATGTGTACGGCGGCGCGTTGGTGAACTCGTGGCTCGACCGCGATCTGGGTCTGTCGGGGCGGGTTCAGGTCCGCGACGGCGCGGGCGTGGCCACCCGGCTGGTGCGGGTCGACGAGGCGACCTTACGAGTGGCGCAACTGGCCATTCACCTCGACCGCGACGTCAACGAACGTGGTGTCCAACTCGACCGGCAACTTCACCTCTCGCCCGTATGGGGCACCAGTGCTCCCGCGGGTGGATTTCGCCAGTGGCTCGCCGACAAAGCCGCCGTGGCTGTTGAGGATGTCCTCGGCTTCGAGATCATGACCCACGACTGCACTCGAGCTGCGGTCCTCGGACACGATGCCTCGCTGCTCGCATCTGCGCGACTCGACAACCTTGTGTCGTGCTGGGCGGCCGTGGGCGCGTTACTCGCCGCGGTCGACAGCCGTGATGGGTCGGGCGGTCCTCCGATTGCTGTGGTGATGTACGACCACGAGGAGGTCGGTTCGCAAACCGCAACCGGTGCGGCGAGCACTGCGCTGTCGGCGACCATCGAACGATGGATCGCAGCTCACGGTGGCGGGCGCAGCGACTTCCTGGCCGCGCTCAGCTCGTCGGTCGTTGCCTCCGCCGACATGGCCCACGGTGCGCATCCGAACTATCTCGATCGTGTCGAACCCGAGCACATGGTTGTGGTCAATCAGGGCCCGGCTTTGAAAATCAACGCCAACGCTCGCTATGCGACCGACGCGCTGAGCGCGGCCCACATTGTCGAGGCGGCCGAACGTGCCGGCGTGAGGTTACAGACGTTTGTCTCGAGGTCGAACCTGCCATGCGGATCCACCATTGGGCCGGCCGTGGCAACGCAACTGGGGGTGAGCACGGTCGACGTGGGCGCGCCGATGTTGTCGATGCACTCTGCACGAGAACTGATGGGGATTCATGACGTCGAGCCGTATCGGCGATTGTTGACCTCGTTCTTGCTCGGCAGCACTCAGTAGCGCTCGTCACGACGCAGGATCGGCTGTGGCGCGGCGAGACGGCCCGCGGGTCGCGACCCGTCGTTGCCTCCTCATCGGGGCCACCTCATCGGGGCCACCTCATCGGGGCCACAAGATGGCCAGTAACGCACCGCTGATCAGGAACGGTCCGAATGCGATGACGTCGCTGCGCTGGCGTTTGCGGGTGGCGAGCAGGCCGAGGCTCGCGACGCCGCCGAGGAGAAACGCCCACATCAAACATCGCAGTGCAGCGAGTTGACTGACCCAGCCACAGATGGCGCCCAGCAGCAGCTGGAGGCGGACGTCGCCAAAGCCCAGCCCGCGCGGTGACAACCACCACAACGCGGCAATAGCCGCACTGGTCGCTACGGCTGCGATCGCAGCGGCCACGACGCGCTGCGCGAGTGGCGGCTCGGCGAGTGCCGCGACGCACGCGCACACGGCGCCGATCGCGAGCGTGTGGAACACCAGTCGCCGGGGCAGCCGATAGGTCCTGGCGTCGATCCACGCGAGCGCGAGCAGCCCGGGCACCGTCACGATCACGGGAACCGCACGAGCCGCTCGCCCGAGGCGCCACGCCAGCGCTGCGTCGAGCACGGCGGCGGCAGCCATGCAGGCCCACAGCGGCGGCGGGGGAGCGCGCTGGGGATCCGTCGCGGGCGGGTACCACCGAACGAGGAGAGGGATCAGCGCACCACACGCCAACCCGACGATGAACCCGAACACTTCCATCGCCCTCGTCTATCCAAGCCCGGCCTCGTCAGCAAGCTCGATTGACGTCCAGCCGGGCCTGAGCCCTGGTTGAGGGGGCGTTCGAGCGAAGGGCGCCGAACTGCGCCGGGACCCAAGGTGGGGCCGCGTACCCTAGGGGGGTGCTGCGCTTCCTCACCGCTGGCGAATCCCATGGCCGGGCATTGGTCGTGATCGTCGAGGGTTTGCCCGCGGGGCTCGCGATCGGCGAGGAGCAGATCCAGCGGGACTTGGCCCGACGCCGTTTGGGTTACGGCCGTGGCCCACGTATGCGTTTCGAGGTCGATCAGCTCACCTTGCTGAGCGGAATTCGCCACGGTTACACGCTTGGCTCGCCGGTCGCGATCGAGATTGCCAACACTGAGTGGCCGAAGTGGACAGAGGAAATGTCGCCTCACCCGGGTGTTTCACAGCGGCCGCTTCACCAACCGCGACCAGGTCATGCCGATCTCGCCGGCATGCAGAAATACGGCTTCACTGATGCGCGCGACGTCTTGGAGCGCGCGTCAGCGCGTGAAACCGCGGCGCGGGTTGCCGCCGGCGCATTGGCTCGGGCTCTGCTGGAGCAGATCGATATCTCGGTGATTTCCCACGTCGTTGCGCTTGGCTCGGTGGCCGTTGACCCGGCTGCGCCACGGCCCACCCCGGCCGACCTCGACACCATCGACGCGTCGCAAGTGCGCTGTTTTGACCGCGACGCGGAGGCAGCGATGGTCGGCGAGATCAAAGCCGCGGCGAAAGACGGGGATTCGCTCGGTGGCGTTGTCGAGGTTCTGGGTTATGGCGTGCCCGTTGGGCTCGGATCCCATGTGCATTGGGATCGGAAAATCGACGGCCTGCTCGCGCACGCGCTGATGAGCATTCAAGCGGTCAAGGGTGTTGAAATCGGCGACGCGTGGGACGTGGCGCGTGGGCGCGGCTCGGTCGCGCACGACCCGATTCGCTGGAACCCCCACGCTGGCAACCCGGCGTTGGCGGGCGGATACGAACGGGGCTCGGATCGAGCGGGCGGTGTCGAGGGAGGTATCACCTCGGGCGCCACCCTTGTCGTGCGGGCCGCGATGAAGCCGCTCGCGACGCTGAATCGCCCGGTGCTGGAGACGGTCGACGTCACCAGCAAGGAGCCGACGGTGTCGTTTAAGGAACGCACCGACGTCACCGCGGTGCCCGCGCTGGGCGTTGTCGCTGAGGCGATGACGTCGTTGGTGTTGGCCAACGAGGCGTTACGCAAGTTCGGCGGCGACTCTGTTGCAGAGTTCGTTCGTAACGCGCACGCGGCCAGCGCCGCTGTGCTCGACGGCCCACTCGGGCGCGCCACGGGGTCCGGCGCCGCCGAGATCCACGTGGCTGAGTGACCGCGGATGCACATCGCACTCGTCGGGATGATGGGCTCGGGGAAATCTGCCGTCGGGCGGGGGATTGCTCGGCGCCTGCACCGCAAGCTTGCCGACACCGACTGGCTGATCGAACACCGGATCGGCCGGTCGATCTCCGCCTACTTCAGCCAGTACGGCGAGGACGCGTTTCGCCGCTTGGAGTCGGCCGTGCTCGCCGACGTGCTCGCCGGATTGGAGCCGCTTGTGGTGTCGACCGGCGGCGGCATCGTGGCGCGCCCGGAGAATCGCGAGGCGTTGCGCGCGGGCGCGACGGTGGTGTGGTTGCGAGCCCGACCCGACACGTTGGCCGAACGAGTGATGCGCCGTGCCGAACGCACTGGGCCGGTGCCGATGATCCGTTTGGGGACCCACGACGAACCGACCCAGCAGGTACTCATGCGTGGCGATGCGCCGCGGCCATTAGTGGCCGATGCGTTGGCGAGCGCCGACCCCGAAGGCGCCGTGCGTGAGCGACTCGAAGCGCTGTCGGCGTTACGTTCGCCGTTGTACGAGGAAGTGGCCGATGTGATCGTCGACGTCGACGGTGCGCAACGTGACGCGACGGTCACAGGAATCATTGATTTCCTTGGCTTGCGGCCGGAACCGGAGCATTAGATGGCACGTGTGATCCCCGTCGCGCTGGGCGAGCGGTCCTACGACGTCTGGGTCGGGCGCGGCGTGCGCGGCCGACTCGGTGATGTCTTGCCGGTGCGCGCTCGTCGGGCCGCGATCGTGTCGCAAGCGCCGATTGCCGACGCGTGGCCGCTCGACACCGGCTTGGAGCAGCGCACGTTTCTCATCGGCGACGGCGAGTCGAACAAGTCGCTCGAAACTGTCGGCGGCTTGTGCGAGGGTTTCGCGGAGTTTGCTTTGACTCGTGACGACGTGGTGATCGGCCTCGGTGGCGGTTTGGTTACCGACGTGGCGGGCTTTGCTGCAGCCGTCTTTCACCGGGGTGTGCCCGTCGTGCACGTGTCGACCTCGCTCATCGGCCAGGTCGATGCGGCGATCGGCGGCAAAACAGGCGTCAACCTCGACCGCGGCAAGAACCTCGTCGGCGCGTTTTGGCAGCCGCTCGCCGTGTTGTGTGACACCGAGACGCTCACCACGCTGTCGGCCGCCGAGTACCGCAGCGGCTTGGGCGAGGTCGCGAAGTACCACTTTCTCGCCGACAATCCCGACGTGGCGATGGACCCGGCGCATCCGATCGAGGAACGTGTCGCTCGTTGCGTTGCCCTGAAAGCGCACGTGGTTGCTGGCGACGAACGTGAGTCGACGACCCCGCCCGCGGGCGCGCGCTCTCGGGCGATCCTGAACTATGGCCACACGCTGGGCCACGCGCTCGAGTCGGCCGGTTCCTATGGGATCCGCCATGGTGAAGCGGTGGCGGTCGGTCTCGCGTTTGCGGCGCGGCTCGCCCACCGTGTGGGTCGGATCTCGGCCGAGCGAGTGAGCGACCACGACGAGGTGCTGCGTGCGTATGGACTCGACGCCCGTTTGCCCGCGGCTGCGTCGGTCGAGCAGCTGATGAGCTTTATGTCGCGAGACAAAAAGGCCGTACGTGGACTCACCTTCGTGCTCGACAGCGCACGCGGTGTGGAGGTCGTGCACGATCTCGACCCCGCGTTGGTGAGGGAAACGTTGACTGAAATGGAGACCGCATGAGTTCGGCCGCACGTTCGTTGTTGTTGCTCTCGGGGCCGAACCTCAACTTGTTCGGCAGCCGTCAGCCCGAGATCTACGGCACGGCCACGCTCGATGACATGGTCGAGCTCGCTCGCGGGGTTGCCGCGGGCTCGGGCTGGGAGTTGCGTCACCTCCAGAGCAATCACGAGGGCGTGTTGATCGACGCGATCCACGAGGCGCGTGGCACAACTGCGGCAATCGTGATCAACGCCGGCGCTTTCACTCACTACGCCTGGGCACTGCACGATGCGTTGTCGACCTACGACGGCGTCGTCGTCGAGCTGCACGTCTCGAACCCGGCGGCGCGAGAGTCGTGGCGCCACGTATCGGTGATCTCCTCGGTCGCGACAGCGGTGATCGCGGGTGCGGGCGTGTTGGGTTACGACTTGGCCGTACGTGCCGCAGTCGGTCTCGCCGACGCACGTGGCGCCCGTGCGGAGCCCGCGCTCCCCAGCACGGCCAGTCCCGACCCGGCTTAGGTTGTGCCAGTGCGTGTGGGCCGCTTGAGTCCGGCCGGGTACCAGCGAGTAGCCGGCGCGGCGTTGTTGGCGCTACTGGCGATCGTGGTGACGGGCGCCGCGGTGCGTTTGACGGGTTCGGGACTCGGCTGCGACGACTGGCCGACGTGTTATGAGGGGCAGTTCCGACCCGAGAGTGAGTTTCACGCGCTCGTCGAGTTCATCAACCGCGCGATCACCGGACTCGTGTCGGTTTTCGTGATCGCTGCGGTCTTGGGCTCGCTTGTACGCCGCCCGCGTCGCCGTGACCTGACGTGGTTGTCGCTGGGTTTGGTTGCTGGCGTCGTGTTGCAGATTGTGCTGGGCGCGATCACGACGTTGACCGAACTGAACCCGCTTGTCGTCGGCAGCCACTTCCTCGCGTCAGCGTTACTCGTGGCCAACGCCACCGTGTTGTTTTATCGAAGTGGCTGTGCGGACGAGCTCGTCAGCCCGGCGCGGCGACCTGGTGATCCAGGCAATGCTGATGCTGCGTTTTTTCGCCGTGCCGCGAGTGGGCTCATCCTCGGCGCGGCGGCGGTCGTGGTCGCCGGTGTTGTTGTGACCGGCGCTGGCCCGCACGGTGGCGACGAACACGTCGAGCGCCTCAGCGTCGCCATCACCGACGCTGTCCGAGTGCACAGCGTGCTCACGTGGCTCTTCCTCGCGGCCCTGTTGGTCATCGCCCGCCGTGCCCGTCAGCGCGATCCGAGCCTGCTGCGCCCGGTCGAGGTGTTGTTGGTCGTTGTCGTGTGTCAAGGCGTGATCGGGTACGCGCAGTACTTCACCGACATCCCCGCCGGGCTGGTCGGTTTACACGTCGCAGGAGCGATGGCTGTGTGGACCGCGACGGTGTGGTTGTGGTGCGTCGTTCGTGGTCCGGCTCGCCAGCCGCTCGCGGCCCCGCCGCTCGCAGCGCCGTCACAGTCACAGTCACTGTCCCAGTAGCGCGGGCTAGCTGGACGAGCCGTTGGCTACTCGCTCAGCGCGCCCTCGACGTCGGTGGGACACGACGCAGGTTTGGCGACCGGGTTGCAGCGTGCGGGTTGGTCGAGGCTGACCTCGTAGCCGTCGGTATCGGCTTCGCCCGCGGGGTAGTCGGTCGAGACGATCTGTGCGCCTGATGCCAGCGCCTTGGTGCGACCCGACGGCGAGGGTGAGTTCGGTCCGTCGGCGCGGGTGCGCACGATGTGGCCTTTGCTCACGACGTCTTTGATGGTCTCGATCTGCTCGGGGTCGTTGAGCTTGAGGACCGCTCCGTCGTCGCGAATCGTCGAGTCATCGGCAAGCGCGTCGGTGGTAAAGATCGCTCGACCTTGCAGTTGTGGGTGACCGTCGCGGTAGCCGGCGCTGACCTCACCGCCGTTGTCGAGCAGGAAGTAGAACGAGCCGCGCGATGCGTCGAGTTCGGGCCAGCCGTTCGACTCGACGGCGTCACGAAGTGTTGCGGCCTCGCCGCGCACCTCATCGGGCTCGATCAGCTGCGCAGCGGGGATGGCCGCACGCAGCGCTGCGTCGAGGAAATCGGATTGCGTGGCATCAAGTGACTGGCTCTTGAGTTCGAGCAAGACCGGGATCGGCACGTGGCGTGGGTTTTCCTTGCTCCATGCCATGAGCTGGCTCAAACACTGAGCCAGAGTCGGGCAGCGGCTGCCCTCGTCGATCGCTTCGATGTGCGCGACTTTGATGTCGCCCGAGAGGTTCGCAGGCAACGAGAGGTCGAGCTCGAAGCTGCGAATTCCTCGCGCCAGTTGATCCTCGAGCGGGGAGTGCGTGTAGTCGAGTTCCTTCGGGTCGCCGACGTCGAGCTTCAAGTCGGTCACGAGTTTCTCCAGCGTCGCGAGCGCCTCGGGCGTCGGGCCGACGTGATAGGAGTTGTGCGACCCGATCACTTGAATTTGGTTGATCCGCATCGGCTCTGCTGACTCGCTCGAGCAGCCAGCAAACGTCGCGGCAAGGCTCAGCGCGGCCGCAGCTGCGAAAGGTCGTCGCACAAAATCCTCCCCGTGCCGTGTTCGTCGCCGGTGCTGATCGTCACGGCGTCTGCGCAGACTACGACAGCGACACTCGCCGTACTCTGTTCGTATGGCTCCGTTGGCATAGTGGCGGCTCTGTTGGCGGTACACGAGCGGGTCGATGACGGCCAGAGCAGTCAGAATCAGAACTGGCACCCGCCTCAGGGCCGGGACGGCAGCCCGAACAGCAAGGAGTTCACGTGTCGAATACAAACATCGCGGCGGGAGCTGAACGCTCGGCACTACGTGCGGGCACGCCGCTGCCCGCGATGCGTACCGCCGAACGGGCCGATCGTTTGCGGGCGCTGTTCGACTCGGCGGGTTGCGATGCGCTGTTGGTGACCAACTTGGCCAACATCCGATACCTCACGGGCTTTTCCGGGTCGGCCGCTTTGTTGTTGATTGCTCGAAGTGGCGGGCTTTTCGTGACCGACGGCCGCTACCGCACACAAAGCGCCGACGAATTGTCGGCTGCTGGTGTCGACATCGAGCGGCTGGTTCCCGAGACGATGGCGGGGCAACGCAGCGGCCTGGCCGACGCGGTGAACGCGCTCGGCGAGGGGGCGCGTTTGGGTCTCGAAGCGGGCTCGGTCACGTGGGCCGACGCGCGGCGTTATGAATCCGAATGGTTCGCCCACTCATCGCTCGTTGCCACCGACGGCCTCGTCGAGCAACTGCGTCTGGTCAAGGACGAAGAGGAGCGCGCACGACTCGCGGCCGCAGCCGCTATCGCCGACGCGGCGCTGGCCGCGACTCTGCCGATGTTGCATGAGCGCCCGACCGAGCTGGCCTTCGCACGCGCGCTGGAGCGAGCGATGTTCGAACGAGGCGCCGAGGCGTTGAGTTTTGCCACGATCGTGGCGTCGGGCGCCAACGGCGCGTTGCCCCACCATCACCCTGGCGATCGTCGTGTCGAGCCGGGCGAGCTTGTGGTGATCGATTTTGGCGCCATGGTCGACGGCTACCACTCGGACATGACCCGAACGGTGTGCGTGGGCCCGCCGAAGGACGCCACGGCTGCACGGATGGTCGAGGTTGTCGCGGAAGCTCAAGCCGCGGGAGTTGCCGCCGTCCAGGCGGGTGCGTCGGCCGGCGAGGTCGACGCGGCCTGTCGGACGATCATCTCGGCGGCCGGCTGGGGCGAGGCGTTTGTCCACTCGACCGGGCACGGCGTTGGCCTCGACATCCACGAGGACCCCCGAGTCGGCGCTGGCTCGACGTTCGAACTCGCTGCTGGTCACGTCGTGACCGTGGAGCCCGGCGTTTACCTCGAAGGTTTTGCCGGTGTGCGCATCGAGGACACGTTGTTTGTCGACGAGTCCGGCGCGAGCGTGTTGACGCATCACCCCAAGACGCTGGTCGTGTAAGTCCCGCGATCACACGGCCGGCGGAGCCGGCCCGAGCCGACCGAGCCGACCGAGCCGGCTCGCGGGCGTTAGGCGGTTGGCGTTGGCCGCCCGGTGAACACGGCGTCGCGGCGTTCGACAAACGACGCGATGCCCTCTTGGAAGTCGGCACTGGCAAGGGCCGTGCGCGCCATCGCGGGGATGGCGGCCGCGGCGGCGCCGTGGCCCTGTTGTTCGGCCAGTCGAGCGTTCTCAATGGTCAACTGCAATGCCAGCGGTGAGCAGCCGAGCAGCTCTCGTGCAATCTCCAGCGCGCGGGTCGTGTCGGTGCCGACGTCGACGACTTCCTGCACGATGCCGACGCGATAGGCCTCCTGCGCGTCGAATCGATCGGCGCGCAGGAGGTGGTACATGCCGTTGCCCCAACCGCCGCGCTGGGTGTAACGAAGCGTTGCTCCGCCGAACGCGGCGAGCCCTCGGCGGGGCTCGATCTGACACAACTGTGCGTCGGCCGCGGCGACCACGATGTCGCCCGCGAGCGCCAATTCGATTCCGACGGTGTACGTGAGTCCGTGCAGTGCGGTGATGAGCGGCTTGCGCAAACGGCGACCCAGACCGAACGGGTCGACGAGCCCGTCGGATTGCAGCGCAGGCGAGTCGCTGCCGAACACCTTGGGCATGTCGAGCCCAGCGGTCGAGTGGTCGCCAGCAAAGGACAACACGCCAACGAACAGTTCGGGTCTGTCGTCGAGCTCGGTCAGCGCCTGAGCCAGCTGCGACAACATCACCGGGGTGAACGCGTTGCGTTTCTCGGCGCGGTCGACAACCACGTGCCAGATGTGATCGTCGACGGTCGTGCCGACAACGCTGCCGTCGGGGTCGCGTTCGGGCGAGTCCGTGCTCATGGGGGCTCCTATCTGCGGCGCCTACGGCGCGATGCTGTCTGCGGCGCCTACGGCGCGATGTTGTCTGCGGCGCCTACGGCGCGATTCTGTCTACGGCGCCTACGGCGCGATGCTGGTGGATTCGGCCGTCGAGCTGGTCGGTCGTTGGCCGACGGTGTTCATGTCGGGAAGTGTTATCGACTTTTCGCCCCGGTCCGAGAAGGTGACCACCACCGGCCCGTTGCCGACGGAGCGGAACTGCGCGCTTACCTTCAACATGCGCGCTGAGTCGGGTTCGACCCAGTACGTGGTGTTGTCGCCGTAGCGGAATACCTCGGTCTTCGTGCCGTCGAGCGTTTCGGACCGCAGGTAAGTGGCGCCCGACTGGCGCACGAGCAGCGGGTTTTCGGCTTTGGTGCTGGCAACCTTGTCGATGAGCAGGATCACTTGGTGCAACGGGACCTTCGGATCAAACTCGCTGCCGATCCATTCGAACTGTCCTTCGGGCTGATCGAGGCGGGTGTAGACGCCGTTGGTATCCCATGTGAGTTCGAGGTCGGTGTCGGCCGTCGCGGGGTCGGCGTAGTCGGTGTGCAGTTCGGCCGCACCTTGGTGGGTGATCCAGTTGACCTGCCCACGGAGAGTGAACGTCGTGCCTTTCCCAAACGGCACGTCGGCAGTGAAGTCGGCGCCTTTGTCCTCGTAATTGTTGAACAGGATCCGCGACAGCCGACTGGCTTGGGCTGCGCTCAGCGTTGTGCCGGGCGCATCAACGTTCGAGCTGCCGTCGGCAGTGGCGTCACCGTTAGGGGCCTCCGACCCTGCTTCGGCGTCTGCGGTCGCCGCGGTCGCCGCAGCCGACGTCGTTTTGCTTGTGGTTTTCGAATCGTCGTCAGATGAGCTGCATGCGCCGAGCGCGAGCAGCAGCACCGCCAACGTCGCAGTTGCCCCACGAGGCACCCGCCGTCGCGCGGCTGGCACAGCCGGCGCAGTCGGCACTGTTGGCACAGTTGGCGCGATTGTCATACGGAGCCAGTCGGAACGTGCAGCGTGTCGAGCACGACCGCAGGTGGTTTACCTACCGCCGGATATTTCGACAGCTCCGTGGCGGGCATCGTTGGCTGTTCAGCCGG
The DNA here is from genome assembly GCA_964635475.1 of uncultured Acidimicrobiia bacterium. Taxonomy (GTDB): domain Bacteria; phylum Actinomycetota; class Acidimicrobiia; order Acidimicrobiales; family CAZWPY01; genus CAZWPY01. The sequence continues at coordinate 14,660 of CAZWPY010000031.1, read as the reverse complement.
CAACGGCACGTCTCGGTAGTCGATGTCGGGTGGAGCCGGCGCCACGGTGATCTCGGCTGCTGGCGCCGACTCGGCCGCAGCGTCTTCGTCGGAGTCGCAGGGCACTAGCGCCTCGATCTCGCGAGGGACAGAGGTGGTGAACGTATTGCCGGAAAAGCAGTTGCCCGCCGCCGCTGCGGCATCGGACGGTGGCGAAGTAAATCCCCCTAACGACAGATCGACACCGTTGTTTTCCAACACGTTCGCGGTGACGCGGTTGCCGCTCGGCGCGAAGTCTTCGAGATTGTCGACGATGATGCCGACGGTGATGTTTCCGGTTACGTGGTTGTCGCGCACCTCGTTGGCAGTGCCGCCACCGACCGCGATGCCGATGCCAAAACCACCCTTAGTCGCTGGCGCGTCGGGGTTGTTGTTGTCGGCCACGAGATTCGCCGCGATTACCGCGTGACCCTGCGGCGCGAGTCGTTCGCTGCGCTGCGTGTTGGGGGTCATGCCGATCCGGTTGTTGACGAAACGCGACTCGATCACGAAGAGTTTGTCGCTCGCGTTCGTGCCCTCATAGCCGATCGCGTTGTTCTCGGCCGTTGCGTCTCGCACGACTGTGTCGCAGGGTTTGCACTGGCCGACGTAGACGCCGCTGTCGGGGTGGCCCGACGCATACACGTGTTCGATCAGGCCTTTGGTCGAGTTGAACGCGTAGATCCCGTAAAGGCCGTTGTTGGCCGCGGTGATGTACCTCGCACGAAAGCCCGTGAGCAGCGGGATTTCTCCACTAGATCCTGTGCCGGTATCGAGGTACGCCTTAGAAAACAAAAGTCCGTTGACCGTAAAGCGTCGGATAGTGAGGTTCTCGACAGCAACGTCGTCGGCTTGCACAAGTACGCCGTTTTCGAATTCATCCCCGCCATCGATGACGACAGCGTTTCGATCGGTCCCGCGCACGATGAGCCCTTTGGTGCTGACGACGACTGCCTCGTTGTACGTGCCGGGGTCGATCAGCACTACGTCGCCCGAGTCGGCCGCATCGACCGCAGCTTGAATGGTGGGGTAGTCGGCGGGGACGGCCAGGACTTGGGTCTCGTGTTTGGACGACGAACACGCCGCGAGCGTGCCGACGACAAGCAGCCAGAGACACGCCCGCGCAACTACCGGCGATCCGCTGCGCGACACGCCTCATTGTTGTCCAGCGAACAGGCAAACGGGTGGAGCCGCAGTGAACCTTGCCGTGCGCGATTGCCGCGTTTGATCGGTCGACGCGCATCGCTGCTCGCGAGACGTGTGGTGGCAACCAACCGCTCGTGGATCGCTGCCTCGACGGCCGGCGTTGCCCATGCCGAGGCCGACCTCGGGGATGTCGCCCCCGCCTTCGAGCAGCCAATGGCCCTTGACGTGGGAATTCATGGTTCCCGAGGCTCTCGGCGTATGGTCGAAAACGAAGGAGGCGTTCTATGGACACTCTGGATCTGGCCCGGTGGCAGTTCGGAATCACGACGATCTACCACTTCTTTATGGTGCCGCTCACGATCGGCCTCGCGCTCGTGGTGGCCTGGTATCAGACTCGCTGGTATCGCCATCGTGACGAAGCCGACCTGCGACTCACCAAGTTCTTCGGCAAGCTCTTTTTGGTCAACTTCGCCATGGGCGTCGTCACTGGCATCGTGCAGGAGTTCCAGTTCGGCATGGCCTGGTCGGGCTATTCCCGCTTCGTCGGCGACGTTTTTGGCGCGCCCCTGGCCATGGAAGCCCTCGTCGCGTTCTTCCTCGAATCGACGTTCATTGGGCTGTGGATCTTCGGTTGGGGTCGCCTCTCCGAGCGGGCGCATCTGGCGACGATTTGGCTCGCCGCTGCCGGGACGACGGCCTCGGCGTATTTCATCATCGCGGCGAACTCGTGGATGCAGCACCCGGTAGGGGTGCGGTTCAACCCCGACTCGGGCCGTGCGGAGATGGTCGACATCTGGAAGGTGCTGACCAATCCGACAACTCTGGCCGCCTACCCACACGTGATCGCTGGGGCGATCATGACCGCGGCCACCTTTGTGGGTGGAATATCGGCCTGGTCGCTTTTGCGGCGACGCGACTCGATGGGTGACGCCGACCGTCGCGGCTTTCGGCGAGCCTTGCGCGGTGCGATCTGGCTGACATTCGCGTCCGGCGCTGCGATTGCGATCAGTGGGGATTTCCAAGCGCGGCTGATGTTCGAGCAACAGCCGATGAAGATGGCGTCTGCCGAGGCACTGTGCGACACAGAGCAAGGGCCCGGGCTTTCGGTGTTGGCCGTAGTGGCCGAGTCCGGCCCCAACTGCGACCTGCACACGTGGGCAATTCCAAAGGGCCTCTCACTGCTGGCGACCCACACCACCGACGCGACGATTAAGGGTGTCAACGACCTCAACGCCGAATATCAGGCGAAGTTCGGTCCCGGTGACTATCGGCCCGACTTGTTCGTGACCTACTGGGGATTCCGACTGATGATCCTGTTCGGTGCGATCGCGTCGTTCGGAGCCGTTGTGGGCTGGTGGGTGACGCGTAAGGGGCGTGAACTGCCGCGGTGGCGTTGGCTGCCGACAGCGACGCTCGCGGTGATCGTCACGCCGTTTCTCGGCAACGTTTTTGGCTGGTTGTTCACCGAGATGGGCCGACAGCCCTGGGTTGTGGTGCCGAACCCGAAGGGGATCCCTGAGGTTCGCCTCCTGACGGCCGAGGCGGTGTCGAACGTGTCGAGCTGGACGGTTGCGGTCTCGCTCGCGGGCTTCACGTTGGTTTACGGGCTGCTTGCGGTTGTCGAACTGCGTCTGTTGGCTCGATATGTGAAGGCCGGCCCCGATGCCGCGATGGCGCCCACGGATGCCACGGGCGCCACGGGCGCGGGTGGAGCCGCCGACTCCGAACGCCTCGCGTTCGCGTATTGAGAGGAGAGACGGGCATGGAACTCTCGACCGTGTGGTTCATCCTGATCGCGGTGTTGTGGATCGGCTACTTCTTCCTTGAGGGCTTCGACTTTGGCGTCGGCATGTTGCTGCACAGGATCGGTCGTAGCGAGGTCGATCGCCGAGTGATGATCAACGCGATCGGACCGACCTGGGACGGCAACGAGGTGTGGCTGCTCACTGCCGGTGGGGCCACCTTCGCTGCGTTTCCCTACTGGTACGCGACGCTCTTTTCTGGCTTCTATCTCGCGCTGTTCTTGGTCCTGATCGCGCTGATCGTGCGTGGGGTTGCGTTTGAATATCGCGGGAAGATCGACGACCCACACTGGCGCGCCCGCTGGGACCTGGCCATCGCAGTTGGGTCGTGGGTCCCGGCGGTGCTGTGGGGTGTGGCGTTCGCGAACATCGTCGCCGGAGTGCCGATTAACGCAAAGGGCGACTTCACCGGATCACTGCTCACGTTGCTCAATCCCTTCGGGCTGCTCGGTGGCGTGGTTACCGCAGGTTTGTTCCTTCTTCATGGAGCGAACTTTCTGGCGCTCAAGACCGAGGGTGAAGTGCGTGACTCTGCTCGGGCCACAGCTCGACTGATCGCACCTGTGACCGTTGTGGCCGGCGCCGTGTTCTTGTTGTGGAACCAGTTGGCCCGCGGTGAAGCCTGGACATGGATCACGGTTCTCCTCGCGGCAGCGGGCTTGATTGGCGGAGCGCTGGCCGAGCGCGCCGGGCGCGACGGTTGGGCCTTTGTCGGAACTGGCATTGCGATCGCTGCTGCGGTGGCGTCACTTTTTGGCGGCTTGTACCCCGATGTGATGCCGTCGAGCACGGACGCCGCGTACAGCCTGACCGTTGAGAACGCATCGTCGACTGCGTACACGCTGAAGGTCATGACGTGGGTGGCTGCGACCATGACGCCGGTGGTCATCGGCTATCAGGCGTGGAGTTATTGGGTATTCCGCAAGCGGATCGGCCGCAGCCATATCCCTGCTGTTCACGCGCCCGGTGCGGGCTGAGCGAGGGTCCGCTCGGCCAGCGGGCCTGGGCCGACTGATCAGGCGTGTTCCCGCGCTCAAAGCGCATATCGTGGTCAGCTTCATTGCCGCGTGCGCAACAGCTGCTGTCGTGCTCGTGCAGGCAGAGGTGTTGTCGAGCGGGCTCGCGCGGCTCGCCAAGGCCGACGCGCACGAGGCGGGGCGCTTGGTGTGGGGTCTGGCCTTTGTCGGACTAGTTCGCGCGTGCGCCCGGTTCGCCACCGAGCTCTCAGCGACCCGTGCTCTGGCACGAACGCGTGAACGCTGGGTCGAACTCACGGTGGATCAACTCGACGCCCTCGACGCCGATGCGCGCGGTCGGGTGCGGCCAGCGTTTGTGGCGGCGCTGCTGGCGTCGGGTCCCGACGCGCTGGAGCCCTGGGTGCGCGGCTACGTTCCCGCGGTCGCGCTTGCTGCGGTTGTGCCGCTTGTCGCGGGTTTGCGGATCCTGTCGGTCGACCGACTTTCGGCGGCGATTCTGCTCGTGGCCATCCCGCTGATCCCCGTCTTCATGGTGCTCATCGGACGTTTGGCCGAGGAGCGCTCCCGGCGGGACTGGGCAGTTCTGGGACGACTCGCGCATCACTTTGCCGACGTGCTCGACGGGTTGGAGACATTGCGGCTCTTCGGGCGGGCCGAGCAACAGGTGTCTCGGGTACGCGAGATCACCGAGGAGTACCGCCGGTCCGTTATGGCCACCTTGCGGGTCGCCTTCTTGTCTGCGTTTGTTCTCGAACTGCTGGCGACAATGTCGGTCGCCCTCGTCGCGGTGAGCGTCGGTGTGCGATTGAGCGACGGCGCTTTGTCGCTCCCGGCCGCGCTGACCGTTTTGCTGCTCGCGCCGGAGTGCTCCTTGCCGCTGCGCCGAGTCGGCGCCGCCTTTCATGCCGCGCAAGCCGGGACCGACGCGGCGCAGGATCTGGAAGCGTTGCTCGCGGAGTCGGTTGTGCCAGCGGGCCGCGACGAGCCTGGCAAAGCAAACGACGGCGTAATCGTGGCCGGGGTCGTGGTTGCAGGTGTTGGTCGACCGCGGCGCGTTGGCCCTGTCGACCTCGTGGCCCGAGCCGGAGAATTCGTTGTGGTGGATGGGCCTAGCGGGGCAGGGAAGTCGACCTTGCTGGCAGCCATGGCTGGCGAACTTGGCGTGTCTGAAGGCTCAATCTGTCTCGCGGGTCATCGGGTCGAGAGTGGATCGCCGGCGCAACGCCGCGCGGTCGTGGCACACATCTCGCAGTTCCCGGTCCTTACGGGTGCGAGCGTTGGCGCCGCGGTCGCTTTGGGGGCTGCGGGTTCGCCGGCCAGCGCCGAGACAGTGGCTATGGCGTCGGCGACGGCGCTTGCGGAGTTGGGAATGTTGTGGGCGACTGACCGGTCACCCGCCGAGCTCTCAGGTGGAGAGCGTCAGCGGGTGGCGGTTGCCCGGGCGCTTGTGCGAGCGCGAGTCGGCGGCGCGCGAGTGGTGCTCGCCGACGAGCCGACCTCGCACCTCGATGCTGAGACGACTCGAGCCGTTGTCGAGGCGCTGCGTGGACTGGCGCGACAGGGGAAGGTCGTGGTGGTAGCGAGCCACGATCCCGCGGTCGCGAGTGGTGCCGACAAAGTGGTGAGCGTCGCTGCGTCGATCGAGCCGGGCGCGGGTTCCGTGGCGAGAGATCTCGGGCGCTTCGAGTCGGCTGAGCGGCCTGCGGAGCCCGAGCAGCCTGAGCAGCCTGAGTTTCCGGGGCGGCCTGAGCAGCCTGGGCTACCCGGGCGGCCGGAGCGGCCGGCGGCGGCCGGGCGCGCGTCGCTCACCGGCGGACGTATGGCCGACGTGGTTGGCGTCCGCGCCGCGGCCGATCCCGGTGCTGTGGGCGACTGGCGCTGGCTGCGGCGCCATATGGCCGTTCGTGGGATCGGGTGGGCGCGGGCTTTGGGTATCGCCGCTGAAGCCTGCGGAATCGGCTTGGTCGCTGCCGCGTCGTGGCTCATCATGCGCGCCGCGCAGCGACCGCTGTTTAGCGAGTTGGCAGTTGTGGCGGTCGCCGTTCGGGCCTTTGGGCTGGGTCGGGGAGTGTTTCGTTACGCCGAGCGGTTGTCGAGCCACGACACCGCCTTGCGACAACTGGCCAGCTTGCGGGCGTTGGTCGTGGAACGAGTCGCTCGCCTTGTGCCCGCAGGACTACCCCATAGCCCGCGGGGCGAACTGATCTCGGCAGCGACCCACGACGTGGATCGCGTCGGCGACGCCGAAGTGAAGGTGGTGGGACCGCTGGCGGCGATGACTGTCGTGGCGCTCGGGGCGGCGATCATTGTCGGCGCGATCGCGGCTGCCGTGGGCCTGGTCTACCTGGGAGCCTTCGGCCTCGCGGCAGCGCTATCGGTGTGGGTGTACGTGGGAGTCCGTGGGAGTGCGCCCGACTTGGTCGCCGCGAAGGCAGAGGTGGCGGCCACGGCGTTCGCATTGGGCGAGCAGGCTGAAGAGCTTGCCCGCCTCCGTGCGATCGACCACGCCGCCGCCCCCGTGAGGCTCGCTGCTCGTCGGTTGAGTGGCGTCGAACGACAGCGCGGGGCAGTCATCGCGTTCGCGACCGCACTGCTGGCCGGTCTTGGGTCGTGGACAGCCGCCGCCGCTGTTGCTGTGGTGGCGAGCCGCGTGGGGACCCTCGGTGGGCCGGCTATCGGCGTACTTGTGCTCAGCGCGTTGGCACTGGGCGAGTTGCTGGTGCCGAGCGTGGCCGTAGCCGAAGCGGCCAGTACGGTGACCTCGTCGGCCGCGCGTCTGCGACGCCTCATCGAACGACCGGATCCACATCCTGATCCGGTCGCGCCGGTGACTGTCGCGCCGGCTGGTCGCCTCGGCGCGGTGCGGCTCGAGCGACTTGGGCTCGCGTGGCCACACAGCCCGACGGTCCTGCGCGATGTCACGCTGTTGCTGTCGCCCGGCACTCGGACCCTCGTGTGGGGCCCTAGTGGATCGGGCAAATCGACGCTCGCCGCCGGGCTGGTCGCCTTCCTCGCGCCCACGTGCGGGCGTTACGAGCTCGACCGGATCGACACACGAGTTATCGGCCCTTCGGCTGTCCGACGTGAAGTGACGTGGTGTGCGCAGGAACCGTGGCTCGCGGACACGTCGGTGCGGGAAAATCTGCGGCTGGCCGCTCCTGGTGCCGACGACTCCGAGTTGGCGGCCGCGCTGCGCGCCGTGCACCTCGACGGGTGGGTGAGTGCCCAACCGAGGGGTCTCGACACGATGGTGGGCCGCCACGGAACTGCGATGAGCGGCGGCGAACGCCAGCGGCTGGCTTTGGCCCGGGTCTTGCTTGCTGGCCACCACGTCGTGGTGCTCGACGAGCCCACTGCCCACCTCGACGCCGGGACCGCTGAAGCCGCCTTGCTCGACCTGCTCGGCGCGTTGGGTGCCAAGACCGTGCTGCTGTTGGCGCACCAACCGGGCAACGTCGGTGCCCTACGTGACGTCGAGCTGACCCAGTGGTGCGCCGCGCGGAACGCCGGGGGTTGAGGTCGGGCTGGTAGCGTGGCCGCCCGCTATGCCAGCTGTCTCGACAAACGACTTAAAAAACGGAATGAGCCTCGATCTGCCCGAGGGTTTGATGACCGTTGTGGAGTTCCAACACGTCAAACCCGGCAAGGGAGGCGCGTTCGTCCGCACGAAACTGCGCAACGTCCGCACGGGTGCGGTGATCGAACGTACGTACCGCGCGGCGGAGTCGCTCACGCAGGCAGTGATCGACAAACGTGAGATGCAGTTGCTGTACCGCGAAGGTGCCAACTACGTCTTTATGGACAACGCGACGTATGAGCAGCTCGAAGTCGAGCCCGACGCGCTCGGCACCACGGTGAACTACCTGAAAGACGGCGACACGGCCGTCTTGCAGCAGTACAACGACGAGATCGTCGGCGTCGACCTTCCCGCGTCGGTCGAACTGGTAGTGGCCGAGACCGAGCCCGGCGTGCAGGGCGACCGAGTGTCGGGCGCACGAAAGCCCGCGACACTTGAGACGGGGCTCCTGGTGCAGGTCCCCTTGTTCGTGAACATCGGCGACCGCATCAAGGTCGACACGCGTTCTGGCGAGTATCTGACCAGGGCGTGAGGCGTCTCAGTTCGAGCCAAGCCCGCGAGCGAGCGGCCGAGTTGTTGTACGAAGCCGAGATCAAGGGGATTACGCCGGCCGAACTACTTGAGGCCCAGGTGGTTGCGCCGGATCCGCTCGTGAGCGAGTTGGTCGGTGGCGTCGGCGAACGGTTGAGCACGATCGACGCGCTGCTCTCGACGCATTCGGTTGGCTGGCCGATCGAGCGTATGCCGGTCGTCGATCGCAGCGTCTTACGACTCGCGACCTACGAGCTGCTCGCTCGGCCCGACGTGTCAGTGGCCATAGTGATCAGCCAGGCAGTCGAGCTGGCCAAACTGCTGTCGACCGCGGATTCGTCGCGTTTTGTCAACGGCGTGTTGGGAGCTGTCGCTCGAAACGTGCGTTAGAGCGCCGGTCCGCCGCGCATCGGGTGTGACTACTGAGTGTTTGTGCGACGCCGCCAGCGCGGCAGGGCGGCGCCAACAACGACACAAACGACCTACCCCGCGGCGACTTTCCCAGAGGCCCCAACCCAACAAAGGCGTGAATACCTCGCCGCCGCCGCCGCCGCCGCCGTCGTCGTCGAGGCGGCGCTCATGATGCTGAGTCGATCCGTTCGATGAGCTGGGCGACGTTCTCGACGGCGTCATCGAGCGTGGACGGTGCGTCAGGATGCTCGGCGACGAGCAGCGCGTAGTCCTGCGACCACGACGGCGCGGGTTTCACGGCAGGAGGCCACGAGTGTCGTTGCCGGCGGCCGAAGGTGTCGATGCACGCGGCTCGCACGGCGGAGAGTGTTCCGGGCTCGATGAGGGCTTCGAGGAGCCAGATGTCGACGATGTCGCGCACCCGGTCGTTGCCGCCGGGCAGCGGCTCGGTGCAGGCGTGCAGTTTCTGGGCGATCTGGTATGGGACGTCGAGGCACGGCACGAGGCGGGGCGGGTCGATCTCGAACGCCGCGAGGTCGATCCCATCGGGTGCGATGAGGTCTTCGTGCCCGCCGGCAGCGTCGTCGATCGCGACCTCAAGGGAGACGCTGCCGAACTGGCGGCCTTCGTACCGAAGCTGGAGCGGTACCCGCCAGGGTCTGTAGCCGGCGGTGTTCACGTCGATCTGGACGGGCGGCGCCGTGCGGGCGATCGTGAAGCCGTTCCAGGAGCGCTCGATGGTTACCGCGTCGAAGTGTGTCAGCCAGTCCTCGACGCGACCGGCGAACACGACGTCGAGATCAGTGGTCGCCCTGGCGCGAATGCCGAGGCGTAGTTGCATCGCCGTGCCGCCCTTGACGATGAACAGATGGCCGCCGTCGGGCTGGCGAACCTCATCGAGCATGGCGCACACCACGCCGACGCGCACGAGATGCATAACACGCTGCGGCGACTGGCCAATGTCAGCGGCATGTCGTTGCAGTAGTCGCTGGAACTCCTTGGCCCCCCGGGGTCGCTCGGTCACTGGAGCACGTCTCCGTCGAGCGAGCGCAGGAGGTCGTCGCGTAGGGCAGCCGGGATGGAGCCGCGTTCTCGTGCCGTCTCTATCGCTGCGCGAGCGAGGTAGGCGGGTACCGACCTGAGCGAGTCGGTGAGCGTGCGGCGGATCGTGGTCAACGTGACAGCATCGATCCTGGTGATCTCCTCGGGCTTGAGGTCGCCGTGGTGGATCACATACCGCTCTGCGCCCGAGCGGCTGATGCGGTAGCTGGTCGGGATCGTCAGGTGCACCTTGGTGGGGTTGATGTCGCACAGCTCGTGAACCAGCAGTGCTGAGTCGTGGGAGATGACTCCGCGTCCGCCCACCCACAGGCGCGCCAGAATGAACTCGTCGAGGGAGTCGTACGGCAGCGAGGGGATCCTGTAGACACCCCTAGCGGCCGCCTGCAACGTGCCGCGCGACACCATCTTGCGTAGCTCGACGGCCGGCACGCCGTGTGGCGCCACGAGGCTGGGCGTGACGTAGCCACCGTTGTCGACAGCAACGTCCATGAGTGCACCCCAGTATTTCCCAGGCACCTCATAAACAGTACCTGATTGGTACTATTTATGAGTCATGGTTCCCTCACGCCGGTCGACCCAGCAGGCGGCCGAGGTCGGCTAAGGGGACGCGGAGGGTGCGGCCGATCTCGGAATCATCGTGCCGCGGAGTCGCTCCCTCTGCTCGTCGGTGTTGATGAGAGGCGAGGTACATCGGCCGGAGCACCGCGCCAGAGGCGCACGAGCCAGCACCGCGCCAGAGGCGCACGAGCCAGCACCGCGCCAGAGGCGCACGAGCCAGCACCGCGCCAGGGGCGCACGAGCGGTTACGTCGGGTGCCGGGCGGCCACAGGCGCGAAAGGCCCCCGGAACGCCAACACCCGCCGGTCCCTAGGGGCTCGGCGGGTGCTGACGGTGTTGGGGAACAGGGTCAATATAGGTCGTTCGACCTAGTCCGTCAAGTACTTGTGCAGAAAAGTATGGGTCAAACGACCTATTTGCCACCCTCGGCGATCCCACTGCGTGCGCTGACAGAGAGTTTCGTGCGTCACTTTCTCAACAATCCGCTCAAGTTCCTCACGTGACTCACCGATACCTCTTCTGAGAGTTCGAGTCAGCGGCGCGTGGGCAGCGCGTCGCGACTCGGACTGTCCGCCGACGGGCGCCGCTTCTGGGCTCCCCCGAACGTGACAGACGAAGGAGTAACCGGTCATGACGAACAGCGATCGAAGCACCAGGGTCTTCGTAGCTCGAGTGTTAGCGCTACTCGGGTTGGCAGCCTCGGGCGTGGTGTTGCCTGCCGGGGCCAGCGGGCCTCTCGCCGGCGTACTCACGCCGACAAACGCGGGCGCGGCCGTGACGTGTGGGGCGGGCCAAGTCGGCGGCGTGGTGTTTCGCGACTTCAGCAGCGACGGCACCAAGGATCCGGGTGACGGCGGTCAGCCGGGCATGACCGTGAAGGCGTTTAACGACGGCGACGTGCTGGTGGGGCAGGCCACTACCGACGCGGACGGCGCCTGGGTGTTGACCGTACCCAGCCGGGTCCGCCTTGAAGTGAGTGGGATCACCAACTTGGTGCAACCCGCTGGCCACGGCGCGCAGAACCGCACAACGGTTTCGTTCGCCGATCCCGGAGACTGCGACGTTCGAGTGGGCGTGAACGATCCGTTCGGCTATTGCCAGAACAACCCCAACATCGCGATCACGTGTTTCGTCGAGATCAGTGAGCCGGTGCAGCTGCCCACTGTTCACGCGGTGCCCGTGGTCGCTGAGGGCACTACGGCGTCCAACAAGGCGCTCGGCCCGCCTGAGTATGCGCAGCTCGAAGACGGCGTGCCTACCTTGTCCGACCCGCCGACGTTGGCAGTGCAAGCGCAGACGGGTTCGGTGTTCGCGATCTCGAATCACCGCGCGGCTGGAAAGGTGTACACCTCGGCGTTCCAGAAGCGCCACGCGCGCTACGGCGCAGGTGGCACGGGCGCGATCTACCAGATCGACAAGAAGACGAACGCCGTGTCGGTGTGGCTCGACCTCAACGCGGTCTTCGGCGCCGGGTTCGCTGGCACGGATCCGCACCCAATGACCGGCTATCCCGCAACTTTCGATAGTCGCCAAGAGTTCTTCTTCTACGACTCCGAGTCCTACGCCGCCGCCGGCAAGATCTCGCTGGGCGCGATGGACACGACGCCCGATGAGTCGTTGCTGTACGTGATGAACCTCAAGTCGAAAGAACTCGTGGAGATTCCGATCGACAGCAGCGGCGCTGCACCAGCGGCGGGGTCGATCAAGAAGTACACGGTGCCGAACAACTGCGCAGTGTCGGCGGACGCCTATCCGTTTGCCGTCTCGGCTCAAGCGACGGGACTCAAGGCTGTTGGCGACGTGTACGTGGGCGTGACGTGCACGGCGCTGTCGACGCAGAAGGCGTCAGACCTGCGGGCGACCGTTTACCGATTTCATCCCGATACGCACACCTTCGACGCCGAGCCGGTGATCACCTTCCCGATCAACTGGGTCCGTGAAACGGCGAACAAGCCGCGGCCGTGGAGCGACGTGTGGGACGGGTCGTTCTCGAAGTACCAGCCGTGGTTGACCGACATCGTGTGGGACCACACGGGCAAGAACATGGTCCTCGCGCTGCGTGACCGTTACGGCGACCAGACGGGTATGTACTCGGGTAACCCGAACATCTTCTTGAAAGATGGCACCAAGGACAAGCAGCAGTTCTTCACCACCGCCGAGGGCGATTTGGTGAAAGCGTGCCCCAACCCGCAAACGGGTGTCCTAACCCTTGAGGCGTTTGGCTTTTGCGGCGGCGTCGAGGGTACGGGATCGGTTCACGGCGAGTTCTACAACGACAACATGTTCCATGCGAACAGCGAAGGTGGCGGCCTCGAGCAGGTCCCCGGCCTCACCAAGGTGTTCTCGACGGCCCTCACGCCGTTCCGGGTCAGTTCGGGCGGGATCATGGCCAACGACAACGCGAGCGGCGACATTGTTCAGCGGATTGAACTGAAGGTCTCGAAGTACCCGCCGCCCTTCCCTGAACCGAACCCGGCGTTCGGCAAGGCGAACGCGCTCGGCGACATCGAGTCGCTGTGCGAGGAGGCGCCGATCGAAATCGGCAACCGTGTGTGGATCGACGACGACAAAGACGGCTTGCAGGATCCGTCCGAAGGCCCGCTCGAAGGCGTCACGTTGCGGTTGTACGACGGTTCGACTCTCGTCGGGTCCACGGTCACCAACGCGTCGGGCCAGTACTTCTTCTACGACGGCAACGTGACCGGCGGGTTGAAGCCCGAGACCGCGTACACGATCAAGGCCGATCGCCTGGAGGACCAGACCGGAGTGCTGGCCCCCTATTCGGTAACCGTGCCCGATGCCGACGCGGATGACATGGCCGACTCCGACGCTCAGGCGGTTGCCGGGGTGGCGACCATCTCGTTGACCACGGCGAAGATGGGATTCAACAACCACACCTACGACATCGGATTTGTGACCAAGCCGTCGTCGAGCTCGACCACCTCGACCTCGTCGTCGGACGGCTCAACCACTACGAGTTCGGGGCCGTCCACCAGTTCGACCATTCCGACCTCATCGACATCGACCACGACGACATCGTTGTGTGCCGAGCCGTCCACCACCACGACGTCGACGGGCCTGACCAGTTCGACGGACCCCACCAGTTCGACGGGCTCCACGACCTCGCACGCTTGTTCAACCTCGAGTGTGTCGACGAGCACGTCGGTGTCGTCGACGTCGAGTTCGGCGTCGAGCACCACGACCTCGATGTGTTCAGAGCCGACCACAACGACGTCGATGAGCTCGACCGGATCGACGGACCCAAGCGACTCGACCACATCGACCTCGATGCACACGTGTTCATCGAGCACGACCTCGTCGTCGACTACCTCGACAACCGTGCCGACCTCATCGACCTCATCGACCACGACGTCGAGCGGTCCGACGACCTCGATGGGGACCGAAACGATGAGCACGACAACTGCTCCGACGTCGACGTCGACGTCGACCTCGATGTGCACGTCGAGCACGAGCTCGAGCTCAAGTGGTTCGACGAGTTCGGGACAGACGACATCGATGCCCGACGGGTGTACGACCACGACGTCGAGCAGCACGACAACGTCGTTGTGTTACGGGTCGATGACGACGTCGACCAACTCGACGTCGTCGGGGGAAACAACGACGTCGATGCCGGCGGGATGCTCGACGACGACCACGTCGGCCGCGACGACCACGTCGGCCGCCACCACGACGACGGTGCCGACCTCGGCGACCACGCAATCGACGTCGGCCACCACCGTGTCGACCACGAAGTCAACGACGAAGTCGACCACGGCATCCACGACCGAGTCGACAACTGCGTCGACAACTGCCTCGACAACCACGTCAGTGTGTCCGTCCTCGACGACGACGTCGGTCTCGGGCTACGGCACCGCGAGCGAAACCACCTCGATGGCGCCGGGCTGTTCCACGACCACGTTGTCCTCGGTGACAACGACGTCATTGTGCATGGAGCCGACTACAACGACCACATCTAGTGGTTACGGCAGCGTGTCGACGTCGATGGCTCCGGGATGCCCGCACCGACCGACGTGTCCCTACGGAACAATGACGACGTCGGCGATGGGCTACGGCTCGGTGTCGGGAGCGACGTCGACGTCGATGCCGTGCGGGGTGCCGGCAACGTCGTTGTGTAGTGCGCCCTACGGCGTCAACGGTGGCGCCGTGCCGTGTGGCCGGGCGCCGTCGAGTCCGCTGCCGACGCCGGCGCCCGTAGCGAGTCCGGTCCCGTCCAAGCCAGTGTTCACTGGCTTCGCGGGTGCGGCGATGCTGCTCGTCGGCGCGGGCTTGCTTGGCCTCGGAGCGGTGATGTTGGCCGGCTCCCGGCGCCGCCGCGAGAGCCACGTCATTCGTTAACAGATGTGCAAGGGCGTGGCGTCGACTCGGCGCGCCCTTGTTGGCGTCGTCCGCTCGGAGACCGGCCGAGCGGACGGCCTGCCCGCGATGCGCCAGGAACATGTTCCTGGCGCATCGCCGCGGGTGAGGCGCGGGCTCGCCGCGGTGAGCCGTTAGCTGGCCGCGCCGTCTGAGTCGGCCTTGTCTGAGTCGGCCTTGTCTGAGTCGGCCTTGTCTGAGTCG
>CAZWPY010000030.1:0-27624 GCA_964635475.1 uncultured Acidimicrobiia bacterium | reverse complement strand
TGATCCGACCTTGCCGTTGCCGCCACCGCACTTCAATCGACGAACCCCACGAGCGCAGTGTGCGGGAGAGCGGCTTACAGCGGCGTCGCCTTGGCAGAGCCGCCCGGCAGGACAGTACGCGCTCGACGTGTTCATCGCCGGACTACTGGAGGCCGACGCGGCCGGGCGGGTGAAGCGCGCGGCGTAGTTGCCGTGGCATGGGCGCGGGAGTGACAGCGCCTTTACGAACTGATCTGGGCCGATTCGGTCGCGTAGTCCGACTCGTACATAAGCGAAATCAGCTCCGCGAATGGCATGGTCGGCTCCCAGCCGAGCTTTTCCTTGGCCTTGGTTGGGTCGCCGATGAGTAGGTCGACCTCGGCCGGGCGGTAGAAACGCTGGTCCTGATCGACATATGAGGACCAGTCGGAAATCCCAGCGGCGGCAAACGCCGCATCGAGCAGATCGCGGCCCGAGTGGGTGGAACCGGTCGCGATCACGTAATCGTCGGGTTCGGTTTGTTGAAGCATGAGCCACATCGCGTGCACGTAGTCGCCCGCGTATCCCCAGTCGCGACGGAAATCGAGGTTGCCCAAGGTGATCTTGTCTTGCAGGCCGAGGCGAATCCGAGCGACGCCGTTGGTGACCTTGCGGGTGATGAACTCGATCCCGCGGCGGGGGCTTTCGTGGTTGAACAAGATGCCCGAACTCGCGTGGATCCCATACGCCTCGCGGTAGTTCACACACGTGTAGTGGCCGAACACCTTCGCCACGCCGTAGGGCGAACGAGGATGGAAGGGAGTCGCTTCTGACTGTGGCGTCTGTCGCACTTTGCCGAACATTTCCGACGACGATGCCTGGTAGAAGCGAATGGGATTGTTCTGCGTCCCTCCGACCATTCGGATCGCCTCGAGCATTCGCAAGACGCCAAGGCCCGTGATGTCCGAGGTCAGTTCCGGTTGGCGAAACGACAGGCCAACAAAGCTGACCGCGCCGAGGTTGTAGACCTCGTCGGGTTGCGTTTGCTCGACGGCAGCGATGAGCGAGGTCAGATCCTGCAGATCGCCGTCGATGAGTTCGACCGCGGGGTTCTCGTCGCGGATCATGCGGACCTTGGGATTGTTTTGCCCCCGGACCATGCCGTAGACGTCGTAGCCCTTAGCGACGAGGAAGTCGGCGAGGTAACGGCCGTCTTGGCCGGTGATTCCAGTGATAAGTGCGCGAGGCATGGCCGGTCACGCTAGTGGCAGCGCTGCGGCCCGAGGCCAGCGCCCGCGAGTGGCGGGTGCGCCGGGCCGGCCAAAAAGTTGCCGGCTCGCGCCGGTACACTTCGCGAGCGATGCTCGACGAACGTAAGGCCGCGGTGCTCCGCGCGGTGGTGGAGCACTACATCGAGTCGGCACAACCGGTTGGCTCGGCTCATGTCGCGCGCGAGCCTGCCTTGGCCGTGTCGTCGGCGACCGTGAGAAACGACATGCACGTGCTTGAACGTGAGGGTTACCTCACCCAGCCGCACACATCGGCCGGTCGAATCCCGACCGATCGGGGTTACCGGTACTTCGTCGATCACCTAGCGAGCCAGGACCCCCTCGATCCCTCGCAAATGCGCACGGTTTCTGCCTTTTTTGACCGGGCTCACGGTCGTCTCGATGAGCTGATGACGCAAACGGCGGCGCTTCTGGCCAGCTTGACGGACTGCGCGGCCGTGGTGGTTCCACCCGGGCAACGCTCGGCAGTGGTGCGCTCCATACAGATTGTGAGCTTGACCGACTCTCATGCGTTGGTAGTGCTGGTGATGAGCGATGGACGCGTTGAGCGTTACGGACTCGACGTTGGCCCCGGCGAGCTTGCGTTGATCGACGACGCCAACCAGGCGTTGGCCAAGTTGTGTGTCGATCATGCGCCGTCGACGCTCGGGGCCTTCCCTGGAACTGACGGCTCATCAATTTTGGTGCAGCGGGTGCTGGCCCTGGTGGCTGACGAACGCGACAGCGAGCCCGTCGAGCAGGTGGCGCACATCGGCGGTGCCTCACGGATGGCCTCGGCGTTCGATGCGGTCGACACTGTCCGCCGAGTCCTCGGCGCGCTCGAGGAGCAGTTTTTGGTCGTCACGCTCTTGCGTGACTTGGTCGATCAAGGCTTGTCGGTGTCGATCGGCGCAGAACACGGCGTCACTCCGCTTGCACAGTGCTCGGTCGTGGTGGCCCCGGTCGACGGGGGCCGTGGTGGGACGATCGCGGTGGTCGGCCCAACTCGTATGCACTATTCCCAGGCGTTGGCGACGCTCGCTGTCGTGGGCGACCGGATGTCGGAACACGTGCAGGCCTCGTCGTGAGCCGAAAGCACGTGAACAAGGAACCCTGGACGGGTGGCTGTGTCTGAGGACTACTACTCCCTTCTCGGCGTCGGCCGGGGGGCGACTGACGACGAGATTCGTAAGGCGTATCGCGCGCTCGCCCGCGAACTGCACCCCGACCTCAACCCCGACCCTGCGGCCGAAGAACGGTTCAAACGCGTATCGGTCGCCTACGAGACGTTGTCGGATCCCGACAAACGTGCGCACTACGACCGTTTTGGTACCGCTGGGGCTGGAGCTGGGGCGAACCCGGGTGGTGCGGGCTTTGGTGGGCTCGGCGACTTGTTCGACGCGTTTTTCGGCGCGGGTTTTGGTGGGTCGGCGCCGCGCCCGAGCCGAACCGGGCCCGACGCTGAAGCGCTGATCAACCTGTCGCTTGCTGACGTGGTCTTCGGGGTCTCGAAGACGATCTCGGTAAGAACCGCGCTCACGTGTGACACGTGTTCGGGGGTTGGCACCAAGTCGGGCACGGCGCCTCGAGCGTGTTCGGCGTGTGGCGGCACCGGCGAACTACGTCGTGCGCGGCAGACGATTCTCGGTCAGATGGTCACGTCGTCGCCGTGCAACGTGTGCCGCGCGACCGGCGAGATCGTCAACGACCCCTGTCCGACCTGTCGGGGCGACGGACGTGTCGCAGGGACGACCGACATTTCGATCGACGTGCCCGCAGGGGTCGACACGGGCACCACCCTGCGGCTCACCGGTCGCGGTGGCGCCGGGTTGCGTGGCGCGTCGGCGGGCGACCTCTACGTCCGTGTACGAGTGGCCGAGCACGATCGCTTTCAACGCGACGGGCGTGACCTTCATACGGCGTTGAGTGTCGCGTTTACGCAGGCGGCCCTGGGGGCGACTCTCAAGTTGGAGACCCTCGATGGCGAACGTGAGGTGTCGGTCGCCGCTGGGACGCAGCCAGGAGCGGTCGTGCGGCTGCGCGGGCTTGGGGTGCCCGGGCTCGACCAGCGTCCGCGGGGCGACCTTCATGTCCACTTGACCGTCGAGGTTCCCGCCAAGCTGTCCCAGGCCGAAGAAGCGCTGCTGCGTTCGTTTGCCGACGAACGGGGCGAGGCCGTGGCTGAGCCGTCGGGTGGCTTGTTGGGTCGGTTCAAACGCGCTTTTCAGGGGTGAGCGTTCGGGACGTGTTCCCCGAGGCCGAGGCGTTCGTGATCGGCGAGCACGCCCTCGACGGACAGCTCGACGAGGCAGCCGAGCACCACCTTCGTCGTGTCGCACGCGTACGACCGGGCGACGCCATCGCGGTTGGCGACGGCCGTTCGACGGTGCAGCTCGCGCGCCTCAGCGCGAGCGGAATCGAACTGCGCGGCCAGCCGGTCGCGATCGATGCGCACGTCTACCCGTTGACGGTGGGATTTGGCCTGCTGAAGGGCGATCGCAACGATCTCGTGGTCCAGAAGTTGACCGAATCCGGAGTCGACGTCATCCAGCCGCTGCAGGCGACACGCACAGTGGTGCGCTGGTCGCCGGAGCAACGTTCACACCACGTCGCGCGGTGGCAGGCCATCGTTCGTTCTGCGGCGCAGCAGTGTTGGCGCCCCACATTGCCCACGGTGTGCTCGATCGAGGAGTCGACGTCGTGGGTCGCCGGCTCGCGGGCTGGGCGGGCTGAGGCGGGGGCAACGTGTCTTGACCGACGTTTCGATCAGCTCCTCGTCGGACCTGAAGGCGGCTGGACGGCCGAGGAGTTCGCCGACGTTGCTCCCGTGTCGCTTGGGCCCTACACGCTGAGAGGTGAAACGGCCGCGATTGCGGCGGGAGTTACGTTGGCATTGTGGCGAATGCGGCACGAGCGCAACACGAGATGACATGACCCCCGTCGGTGGTCGACCCAAAGTTGATCTCACGCTCCGTGGTAGAAATGGTCTAGACTGACCCGAAAGGGCCGGTGGGGCCCACAGGCGGAGGCAAGGGTCGATGGACGAGCAAATCTCCCCCCAGGAGCTCGACTACCAAAAGCGTGTTGGGCAACGCCTTCGTGCGGTGCGCCGGCAGAAGGGTTATTCGCTCCAGGAGGTCGAGGCTCGTTCGGACCTCGAATTTAAGGCGTCGGTGTTGGGCGCCTATGAACGCGGCGAACGAGCGATTTCGGTCGCCCGGCTGCACCGTTTGGCCGGCTTCTATGGCGTGCCGACCGAGCGGCTACTCCCCAGCGACCCGGTTTTCGCGATGGATGCGGGTCGTGGCGGCCCGCCCACGGTCGCCAGCTTGACGCGGGGCGACGAACGACTCCCGGTCGGCGAGTCGGTCACGATCGACCTCAATCGTCTGGCCGACCTCGACGAACCTGATTTCATCCTCGTTGCGCGTTACCTGCGCATGATCCAGACCCACCGGCAGAGCTTCGACGGCGCGACGATCTCCATTCGTCGGGGTGACTTGCGCATCATCGCGAGCCTCGTCGACTCCCAGCCTGAGCTGTTGCGCGAACGCCTCGAACAGCTCGGGGTGTTGGTGTCGTCGGGTCAGCCGGCGACCGCTTGACCTCGACAGGGCCAGGCCCTGTCGCACTAGCCGCGGATTTGCCCGCGCGTACCTCCGGGTGGTGGGCCGCGCCCGATGAGAATCCGGGCGTCTATGTCCACATTCCGTTTTGTCGCTCGAAGTGCGACTATTGCGCGTTTGCCACCTGGACCGACAAGGCCGACCTGATCTCGCGTTACCTGGGCGCGCTTGGTCAGGAGATCGGTGTACGCCTTCGCGGCCGCCGCGCGAGTTCGGTGTTTGTGGGTGGGGGCACCCCGTCATTGCTCGACGGCGACGAACTCGGCGAGTTGATTCGGCAGGTGCTGGTCGCAGGCCACGCGAGTGGGGCGGGAAGCGACGCCGACGAGCCGAAACGGCGGGAAGTCACCGTCGAGTGCAACCCCGACGACGCGAGCGAGGTTCTCTTTCGCGCCTGGAAGAGCGCCGGTGTCACGCGGGTATCGCTGGGTGTCCAGTCGATGGACCCGGCGGTGTTGGTGTCGTTGGGCCGCCGTCATAGTCCGCAGGCCGTGCCACGCGCCATCGGTTGGGCGAAGGAGATCGGCTTTTCGGTGAATGCCGATCTCATTGTCGGAGCCGTTGGCCAGTCGAGCTCTGAGGTGACGCGTTCGGTGCGAGAGCTGGTCGCGTGTGGTGTCGACCACGTCTCGGCTTACGGCCTCACGGTTGAACCAGGCACAGCGCTTGCCCTCGATCCGAGCCGATATCCCGACGACGACGACATTGCCGCGAAGTACGAGCGTGTCGACAGAGCACTCGAAGAGTCCGGGTTGTGCTGGTACGAGATCTCAAACTGGGCGCGAGAGGGACACGAGTGCCAACACAACGTCTCCACATGGATGGGTGGTTCCTACGTGGGCGTGGGCTGTTCTGCGCACAGTTTTGAAGGCGGGCAACGCGCGTGGAATGTGCGGACGCCAGAGCGGTATTTGGCGGCGATAGAAGCCGGGGAGTCGGCGGTCGCGGCTGTCGACCGCGCGGCCGACGGCGCGCGAGAGCGAGCGTGGTTGTCGTTACGCACTCGTCGCGGCATCGGCGCCATCGGCGCCATCAACGGCAACGGCGCCATCGGCGCCATCGGCGGCAACGGCGGCAACGAGGTCGACGGCGAAACATGTCGGTGGCTCGAACAACAGGGTCTCCTTGAGCCGGTTGGGGTCGGCGGGACCGTGCGCTGGGTGCTGAGCCGCCGAGGCCGGCTGCTCGCCGATGCGGTCGGTCGTGCGTTGGGCCTGCCCTAGTCGTGCTCGCCTTAGTTGGGGCTGCCTTAGGTTGGGCTGGCTAGTCGGGCTACCGCGTTCAGCCCAGCAGGGCCCACGCAAGCAACGCGAGCGAGATGAGCACGACCGCGACCAGCATCACGAGATCGCCGGGCCGTCGAGGTTTGGGGCGGTACGGGTCGAATCCCACCACCTAGGTCTACCGGTCCACCGCTTCGATCGCTACTTGCCGAGCCTGCGGTTGGTTGTCGAGCTTGCGGTTGGTTGTCGCCCGTTCCGGCTGGGCGGGGCTGTCCCTGGCCATCGTTAAGGTCGGTCGTGATCGCACAGCGTCGTTCGCTGGCCTGCTGAGCCGAGTTGTACATATGCGGAGGCGGTCATGCTTGCTGCGATTTCTTCAGCGACCGTGTGGGGCGTGCGCGGGCGCGCCGTAGTGGTCGAGGTTCACGTGGGTGCCGGCCTGCCGGGGTACCACATCGTCGGCCTTCCGGACGAGGCGTGCCGCGAGTCGCGTGATCGTGTCCGGGCAGCTCTATTGAGTAGTGGCTTCAAGTGGCCCGACTCGCGGATCACGGTGAACCTCGCACCCTCCGCCGTGCGTAAGGGAGGGTCCGGGCTCGACCTTCCGATCGCGGTGGGGATTCTGGTGGCGACGGGGGAACTCAAACCCGCCGCCGTCGATGGTGTGGGATTTCTTGCCGAACTCGGGCTTGACGGCAGCTTGCGTGGCGTCGCGGGGGTTGCACCGATGGTGTTGGCTATCCACGCGACCTCAGTCGTTGTCGCGCCGGAGAATGCCGCTGAGGCCGACGCTGTTGCGGGCATCGCCCGTTCGTGTGCGGTGCGCCAAGCCATAGATCTGGCCGACGTTGTCGCGTGTTTACGCGGCGAACAGCCCTGGCCACCGCCCCCGCCGACGCGCGCCGAACCGTTGGTGGTTGGTCCCGACTTGGCGGAGGTTCGGGGCCACCCGTTAGCTCGCCTGGCCCTGGAGGTCGCCGCTGCCGGCGAACATCACCTGCTCATGATCGGCCCGCCGGGCTCGGGCAAGACCATGCTCGCGCGGCGCCTTCCCGGGCTGCTGCCCGGGCTGAGTCACGCCGACGCGCTCGAAGTGATGTTGGTCCACTCTGCGGCCGGGCTGGCCGACGGCGGTTACGTCCCTACTCGCCCGCCGTTTCGTGCTCCACACCACTCGGCCTCGATGGTGTCGCTCGTCGGGGGCGGCACCGCGCTGATGCGCCCCGGGGAGGTGAGCTTGGCGCACCGAGGTGTGCTCTTCCTCGATGAGCTCGCGGAGTTCCCCTCGTTCGTCCTCGACGCACTACGTCAGCCCCTTGAGGACGGGGCAATTCAGATCTCGCGAGCGCGCGGCAGTGTGAACTTGCCGGCGCGAGTACTGCTGGTCGCCGCGACGAACCCCTGTGCGTGTGGCGAGGCCGGTGAACCGGGCCGATGTCGTTGTTCTGACATGTCGCGCCTGCGGTACAACCGACGGATTTCGGGGCCGCTGCTCGACAGGTTCGATTTGCGAATCCAGGTTGCTCGGGCCGATCCCACCCAGCTGATGACCAACACGGCGGGCGAGGCCACCGACGTCGTTGCGGGCCGGGTGCGGCGTGCGCGAGAAGCCGCCGCGAGTCGTGGAATTCGAGCCAACAGTGAGCTACAGCTCGTTGATCTCGATGTGGCGGGCGACCTCAGCGCGGGCGCTCACCGCGCGCTCACTCGGGCATTGAGCTTGGGTCTGTTGAGTGCGCGGGGTTTGGTTCGGGTTCGGCGGGTAGCGCGAACGTTGGCCGATCTGGGTGGCCGTGACTCGGTCGACGAAGACGACGTCATGTTGGCCACGCACCTTCGCTCCGCCGCTTTGGAGGTGGCGGCATGAATGTGGCCGCTGAGCCCGCGCCGCTGGGGATGGCGATCACGTTGGCGTCGTTGCCCGGCGTCGGCCCCCGCCGACTGCGTCTGTTGTGTGGCTCCGATTCGGTGCCCGACGCCTTCGCTCGCCTGGCTGCCGGCGAGCTGCCGCCGAGTCTGCTCGACACGGGGAGGGAGTGGCCCGCGGCGTTGCGCGCCGTGGATGTCGAGGCCGTGGGTCACGCCGCGCGCCGGCTGGGTATCGGCCATGTGGATTTCTGCTCGCCCAACTTTCCAACTCGGCTCCGCGCCGATCCGGAGGCGCCTGCGGTGTTGTTCTACCGGGGTCGAATCGAGGTCCAGGAGGGTCCGACGGTCGCGATCGTCGGCACCCGCAAAGCGACGCCCTACGGCAGGCGAGTAGCGGCGGCGTTTGCCCGAGAACTCGCTCACCAGGGCGTGTCGGTTGTGTCGGGACTAGCGGTCGGTATCGACGGCGCCGCGCACGATGCGGTTGTCTCGTCGGACCGCCTCGGAGCCAGGGGCGCGCCTGTGGGTGTTGTGGGCAGCGGGCTCGATGTGATCTATCCCCGGCAGCACGCGTCGTTGTGGGAAGCCGTCAGCGAGCTCGGTGTCTTGTTGAGCGAAGCCCCGCCCGGCGCCCGGCCCGAGCCGTGGCGATTTCCCTTGCGCAACCGCATTCTTGCCGCCCTAGCCGATGTCGTAGTCGTGGTGGAGAGCGCAACTCGCGGCGGCTCACTGCACACGGTGGAGGCAGCGCTCGTGCGCGACAAGACCGTGCTTGCTGTGCCGGGACCGGTCACAAGCCCTGTGTCGCAGGGGTGTAACGCCCTGGTCGGGGCGGGCGCGGTGGTGGCTAGCTCAACCGACGACATCTTGACCGCCCTCGGATTTGTTACCGAGCGGGTCGGTGGGAGGGGTGAACACGCTGGGTTGTCTGGCGCCGACGATGGCTCCGGTCGGGCCCGTAGGCGCTCGGATCCGCAGTTGTCGGAGGGCGCCGAGAAGGTGCTCGCGGCCGTTCAGGTTGAGCCCTTGTTGGCCGACGAACTCGTGCTCTCGCTCGGGATGCCACTGCTCGACGTCGTGCGCTCCCTCGGCGAACTGGAGGCCCTCGGGCTCACGACTCGGGAGGGTGCGCGGTGGTTGGCCGGGCGGGTCGCGTGACGACCGCGGCTCGCGGGCGCCGAGTCGCGGCGTTTTCCGGCGTGGCGCCGACCGCAGCGATCGCGGTCACGATCGAGCGGGCTGAGCTGGTGGTCATGTTGTTGGTGGGGGCATCGTTACTGTTGTGGAGTGTCTACGTCGCCCGTACCGCCGGACCTTCGTGTGGCGGGCGACGACGCGTGGGCGATCTCGGCCTTCTTGCTCTCGCTCACCGATCTTTCAGACGCGTCGCTCGTTGCCTACCGAAGCGACGTCGCGACCTTTGTCGAGTGGGCGACGCGCCTTGGCCTCACAGGCCCCGAGGCTGTCGACCGGAAAATCCTGCGTCGATACCTCGCCTACCTCGGCACCCGACAGCTGGCCCGGCGCACGGTGGCACGGCGCGCAGCGGGCGTCCGTCGCTACTTCGGCTGGCTCGTGCGAACACAACGCATCGCTGTCGACCCCTCGCGGCAGCTGTCGGCACCGCGCGGCGAGCGTCGGTTGCCGCATGTCTTGCGTGGTGCCGAGCTCGACGAACTGCTGACACCCGATGCGCGCGAGGGCGGGCCTTGGCAAACACAAGAGGACGCTGTGCTCGAGGTCCTCTACGGCAGCGGCTTACGCGTGTCGGAGCTGTGTTCGCTTCGCCGCCGCGACCTCGATCTCGGCCGCCGCCGGGCCACGGTGTGGGGCAAGGGTTCCAAACAACGCGTCGTTCCGTTGTCGATGCCGGCGATCGCTGTGCTCACGCGGTGGCTGGAGCTCGTCGACTCCGGCACGCTCGACGTGGCCGCCGACAGCACGGCGGTGTGGGTGAATCGCCGCGGCCACGCGCTCAGTCCGCGAGACGTGCGACGGATTCTTGATCGCCGCTCGGTGCGCCCGACGCACCCGCACGCGTTACGCCACACGTTTGCGACCCATCTGCTCGATGGGGGCGCGGACTTGCGCGCGGTGCAGACGCTGTTGGGTCATTCCGACCTTGCTACGACCCAGCTCTACACCCAGGTCAGCAAAGAAAGGATGCGGGCCGTCTACGATTCCGCGCATCCGCGGGCCTAGGACTTCTGAGTGGATTCTGAACAGCTGCAAGCGCTTTGGGAGCTCTACTTCTCCCGTCGCGACCGTTCGCAGCGAGACCAGCTGATCCTTCACTACTCGCCGCTGGTCAAGTATGTGGCGGGGCGGATGGCGTCGGGCTTGCCCGGCAGTGTCGAGCAAGCCGATCTTGTTAGTTACGGAATGTTCGGCTTGATCGATGCGATCGACCGGTTTGAGCCTGAGCGTGGTCTCAAGTTCGAAACGTTTGGCATTCCCCGGATCAGAGGGGCGATCCTCGATGAGCTCCGAGCGCTCGACTGGGTTCCCCGCGGCGTTCGTGCCAAAGCGCGTGCGGTCGAGACGGCGTTTGCGAAGCTCGAAGGCAATTTGCTGCGCAGCCCAACCGACGCAGAGCTGGCGAGTGAGTTGTCGATGTCGGAGGCGGAGCTCCAGGCTGTATTCGCCGAGTTGTCGTTGACTGGCCTCGTTGCGCTCGACGACCTCCTCGTGCACGCGGGTGCCGATCGTGAGGCCGGGAGCGACTCGGTGCTTGACCGGTCGCGTGCTCCACTGGTTGCCTTCGAGTTGCAAGAAACGCGGCAAGTACTTGCCGATGTGATTAGGCGGATGCCCGAGCGGGAACGATCGGTGTTGCTGCTCTACTACTACGAGGGCCTCACCCTGGCCGAAGTCGGCGAGGTGCTCGGCGTCACCGAGAGCCGGGTATGTCAGATCCACACAAAGGCTGTTTTGCATTTGCGCGCGCGTCTGACTGAGGCGGCGGTCGAGGTTTAGTCGCACCGATTGCGCTTGAGCCGCGCCCCGCGGCCACCGGGACAGTCGGGGGCACGCGGCTACACTCTCGGCGCCGATTGTTCGACCCACGTCGTTCACAGACGCTCCGTCGGCTCTCGATCGACGGCCAACTACTACCGCGCACGATCACGGTCGCCCGTTTGCGGGTGTCGTGCGTGGCTACAAACCGCTGAACAGGAGAATCACCTATGGCTGTCGTCACCATGCGCCAGTTGCTCGATGCCGGATTCCACTTCGGTCATCAAACCCGCCGTTGGAATCCCAAAATGCGCCGATTCATCTACGGCGAACGTAACGGGATCTACATCCTCGACCTGCGTCAGACGCTCACCCGAGTCGATGCTGCCTACCGATTCCTGCGTGACCTGTCTGCCGATGGCGGCGTCGTGTTGTTCGTCGGGACAAAGAAGCAAGCGCAAGACCCGGTGGCCCGCGCTGCAGGCGAAGTCGGGATGCCCTACGTCAACCAGCGGTGGCTGGGTGGCATGTTGACGAACTTCGAAACCATCTTGGGTCGTGTCGCAAAGATGCAGGAGTACGAACGCATGCGTGCGGCCGGCGACTTCGACGCGATGCCCAAGAAGGAAGCCTTGATCTTGAGCCGCGAGCTCGAAAAGTTGCAGCGCAACTTGGGCGGTCTGCGGGGAATGCGTAAACGGCCCGACGCCATCTTTGTGATCGACACGAAGAAGGAACACATCGCCGTGACCGAGGCGAACAAACTCGGCATCCCGGTGATCGCCGTGCTCGACACCAACTGCGATCCCGACCTCATTCAGTTCCCGGTTCCCGGCAACGACGACGCCATCCGGTCGGCAACGCTCATCTGTCGGGTGATCTCCGAGGCGATCGCCGAGGGTCAGACCGCGGCGCAAGCCAAGGGCATCAAGCCGCCGGCCGTGAGTGCCGAGGAGGAGGCAGCGCGCGCTGTGCAGCAGGCCGACGCACGTCGTCAGGCCGCCGCACAAGCCCGCGAGCGTGAGGCGCGTATGGCAAACCGTGGAGCTGGCTCGTCGAGTCCCGAGGCCGATGCTGCGGCGGCGCCCGAGCAGCCCGCAGCCGCGGCCGCAGTGGCCACTGAAGCCGCTGCTGAGTAGCCCACGGGCCGACCAACGTCTTTGATCCGAGGCCACACGCGTTTTCGCGTGCGGCCCTTTGTGTGAACGAAAGAGAGAAATCGAATGGCCGACATCACCGCTAAGGACGTCCAGGCGCTGCGTGCAGCTACTGGCGCCGGGATGATGGATTGCAAACGAGCCCTGCAGCAGACCGAGGGCGACTTCGACGCCGCGGTCAAGTTCCTGCGCGAAAAGGGTTTGGCCGACACGGCCAAACGTGCGGACCGCGACAACACCGAGGGAGCTGTTGCGGTTGCCACCAACGGCACCCGCGCAGGAATCGTCGAGCTGCGTTGCGAAACAGACTTCGTCGCGAAGTCGGAGGACTTCCTCGCGCTCGCTCAGCGCCTTGCCGACGCGGTCGCCGCCGACGGCGAGGGGGCCGTGGCGGCCCTCGCGAGCGCGGTCGACGACCTCAAGGTCGCACTGAAGGAGAACATCGCGGTCGGCCGGGTTGCGTCCGTGGCGGGTCCCGACGGCAGCACCCTCGACACGTACCTGCACGTGCAAAACGAACGTGGCGTCAACGGTGTGGCCGTGGTCCTCGCCAGTGGCAGCCAGGAGCTCGCCCACGACGTTGCGTTGCACATCGCCTCGGCCCGCCCCAAATGGCTCACCCGCGACGACGTGCCCAGCGATGTGGTCGCGAACGAACGTGAGGTTCTGGCCAACCTGACTCGCAACGAGGGCAAGCCCGAAGCTGCGATCGAGAAAATCGTCGAAGGCCGCCTTGGCGGGTTCTTCCGTGACAATTGCCTGTTGGAGCAAGGTTTTGTCAAGGAGCCGAAGCGTTCGGTCGCCGACGTGGTCGGAGCGTCGGCGGTTTTGGCCTACGCGCAGGTCGAGATCGGCCGCTAGTGCCCGACCCGGGAGTCGAGAGTTCACACGAGTCGACCCCCGAATCTGCCGGGGGAGAGCAGGGCAGCGCTGGCGTTCGCCGGGCGCGTGTGGTGCTCAAGCTTTCCGGCGAATCCTTCGCAGCCCCCGGCACTGGTTTCGGGATCGACGGTGCGATCGTGTCGTCGATGGCTGCCGACCTCGCGGCAGCGTGCCGCGAGCTCGACATCGAGGTCGCAGTCGTGATCGGCGCGGGGAACATCTGGCGCGGGGCCTCCGGCTCCGGTTCGGGCATGGACCGCGCGCAAGCCGACTACATGGGGATGTTGGCCACTGTGATCAACGCGTTGGCCTTACAAGACGCCCTCGAACGGGTAGGCCAACCCACCCGGGTGCAGACATCGCTACAAATGGCCCAGGTTGCTGAGCCCTACATTCGTCGCCGCGCGGTGCGACATTTGCAAAAGGGTCGGGTAGTGATTTTCGCGGGTGGCACCGGCAACCCGTTTTTCACCACCGACACGACGGCGGTTTTGCGCGCGGCCGAGATCGAAGCCGACGTGGTGCTGAAGGGCACGCACTCGGGGGTCGACGGCGTCTACACAGCCGATCCGCGTAAGGACCCGACGGCGACGAAGCTGACCGAGGTTGCGTACCTCGACGTCTTGAACCAAGAACTGGCGGTCATGGACGCCACCGCCATCGCGTTGGCTAAGGACAACGGTCTTCCGATTGTCGTCTTCGACGTAACTCGGCCGGGAAATATCAGGGATGTCCTCAGTGGCGGGTGGGGTATCGGTACTGTGGTGCAATGACCGACGACGTCATTGCTGAAGCCAAGGAAAAGATGCAGCGAGCCGTCGAGCACGCCAAGGCAGAGTTCGGGTCGATCCGGACCGGTCGGGCCTCGTCGGCGCTTGTCGAGCGCCTCCGTGTCGACTACTACGGCAGCGATGTCCCGCTCCAGCAGATCGCGGGATTCGCCAGTCCAGAACCGCATTTGCTGGTGATTACGCCCTACGACCGCGGCTCGTTGAAGGCGGTTGAAAAGGCCATCCAGGAGTCAGATCTTGGGATCACCCCGTCCAACGATGGTTCGGTCGTGCGACTCTCGTTTCCTTCGCCCACCGCCGAACGCCGCAAGGAACTCGTCAAGACCGTGAAGAAAAAGGCTGAAGAGGGCAAGGTCGCCGTGCGCAACGTGCGTAAACACGCCCGCCAGACCGTGGCCGCGGCAGAGAAGTCAGGCGATCTGCCTGCGGGGGACGTCGAGCGGCTGCACAAGCAGATCGACCAACTCACTCACGAGTTTGAGGCAGAAGTCGACCGGTTGGTCACACACAAAGAGCAGGAACTACTCGAGGTATGAGTCGGGTGCAGCTGAGCCCGGCGCACGAGTGCGGTCGCGACTCGTCGCCCTCAGCCGAAGTCCGGCTACCGATTTCAGGTTCAATGAGGCCGAGGAGGCCACATGGCGACATATGACGACTACGACGACGTCGAGGGGGTCCGGGTGCTGGGCGACGAGACGTCGTCCGACGACGACGCGACGGCCGACGCGAGTGGTGGTGGCTATTCGTCGGTGTGGTCCTCGGGCCTGCCCGACTGGACCGAGCCACCTACCGGCGAGGTTCCCCGCATCCGTGCCGATGGCGGAATGGATGTTTTTGAAGACGTCAACACCGGTTCGGGCCCGCGTTGGCGCCAAGGCAGCGCCGACTGGGACGACGACGCGTTCGACCTCGACGACGGGGCAGAGCGTCTTGGCGCGTTGTCGGGCCTCGACGAGGTCGAGGAGTTCGACTTGACGCCGGGTCGTGGCCAGGCCGCGGTGCGCATCGAGACCCCCGCTCCCGCACGACCCGCTCGAGCGCCCCGTGCTGAGTACGCCGCGCCCGCGGGTGGCGGCGACCGCGACTTGCGCGCCGCCACGCTCGTGGGACTGGCGCTCATCGCGCTCGTCATCGGGGGCACGTACCTGATCGGCGAGAAGTTCGCCGTGTTGTGTATTGCAGCGTTGGCCACGGCCGCCCAGGCCGAACTGATGGCTGCGATGCGTCATCGCGGGCTGCGTCCGGCCCACCTGCTCGTAACGGTGGCCACGCCAGCGGTGGTTGGCGCGACGTATTGGCGCGGCGGGCCCGGCCTGCTCACTGTTTTGGTTCTGACCGTCATCGGTTGTTTCCTGTGGCAAATGCAGGCGCAGACCCGTAATGCCACCGTCAACGTCGCTGCGGGCGTATTCGCCTTTGTGTACGTGGGTGTGTTTGCGAGCACGGCGGCCTTGTTGTTGCAAGGTGGCCGCAACTGGTTTGTTCCGGTCGTGGTTGTGGTCGTGATCCACGACATTCTCGGCTACTTCGTCGGGACGAGCCTTGGGCGTACACAAATGGCACCAGCCGTGAGTCCCGGGAAAACCTGGGAAGGTTGGGCTGGAAGTGTCGCCGGCGTTTTGCTGGCGTGTTTGGTGATGGCGACGGCGTTTCACTTCGTGCCGCTTGAGGGCAAACACTTCCTCGCACTTTTCTTGATCGGTGTGGTGGTCTGTCCGTTGGGTGACTTGTTCGAATCCGTCATCAAACGTGACCTCGGGATCAAGGACATGGGCAACGTGTTGCCGGGTCACGGGGGCGTGCTCGACCGGGTCGACGCGATGCTGCTCGCGTTTCCGTGTTTCTACCTCGTTATTTCTGCGCTGTTCTGAGTAGATCAGCACCCCTCGGAGCGGGTCCTTCGGCGAGCCGCCGTCGGGTCGCGCCGTGACAACAACCGTGGCGGTGGTTGGCGCGTCGGGCAGCATCGGTCGGCAGACCTTCGATGTTTTGGCTAGCGCGGGTGGCGAGCGTTTCGGTGTCGGCTTCATCGGGGTCGGATCTTCGATCGACGACCTGGCCGAGCTTGCCCGTCGTTGGCGGCCCGCGGTTGTTGGCGTTGCCGACCACGAGGCCGCGCAGCGGTTACGGCGCAGCAATCCAGGTCTTTCCGACATCGCCGTCGGCGACCGGGAGATCGCGCACGCCGCCGCGGCGTGCGATGTGGTCGTAAACGGCGTCGTCGGATTTGCCGGTCTGCACACGACGGTCGAGACCCTGCGGGCCGGAAAGCGGCTTGCGCTGGCAAACAAGGAAAGCTTGATCGCCGCCGGCGCGGTCGTAACGCCGCTGCTCAGCGACGCCGGCGCAGAGATCGTTCCTGTCGACAGCGAACACTGTGCGTTGCACCAATGTTTGGCTGGCGATCGCGGCGCGCACGGCACTTCGGCGGGCGCGACGTCGGCGCTTCGCCGACTGTGGTTGACGGCCAGTGGCGGGCCGTTTCGCGGCCGCAGCGCTGCTGAACTCGCGAACGTAAGTCGCGAGGAGGCGCTCGCGCATCCGACGTGGTCGATGGGGCCAAAGATCACGGTCGACTCGTCGACGTTGATGAACAAAGGCCTTGAGGTGATCGAAGCGTCTGTCTTGTTTGGCGTCGCGGTCGACGACATCGGCGTCGTCGTGCACCCGCAGTCGATCGTTCACTCGATGGTGGAGTACCGAGATGGCGCGACGCTTGCGCAGCTGTCGAGTCCCGACATGCGTCTGTGTATCGCCTACGCGTTGGGCTTCCCGCAGCGGTGGCCGAGCCCGTTCGGCGCGTTGGACTGGTCGACGCCGCAACACCTCGACTTCGAACCACCCGATCGACAAACGTTTCGTTGTTTGGACCTCGCCTACGACGCGGGACGCGTAGGTGGTACCGCGCCCGCGCGTCTCTCGGCGGCCAACGAGGTCGCGGTCGAGGCGTTCCTCGCGGGTCGGATTAGGTGGGCCACGATCCCCGACGTCATCTATGAGGTGATGTCGGTACATGATGAGGGGATGCCGAGAGACCTCGACGACATCCTGGCTGCCGACGCCGAAGCACGAGCGACCGCGCGTCGCGTCCTGAACGCGGCCGACGCGTGACGTTCGGCGGATTGGGCGAACGTAACGCGCCGCCGCCGGGGTGGGTCGGATTGGCGTTGGTTGGCCTCATCACGTTTCTCTGTGTGCGCACGGGCAACCTGGTGCCGTTCTTGGCCGCCATTGCGCTGATCGTGATGGTGATGTTGCACGAGTTCGGGCACTTCGTTGCGGCGCGTGCGACGGGTATGAAGGCGACTGAGTTTTTCCTTGGTTTTGGTCCCCGCTTGTGGTCGACCCGCCGAGGCGAGACCGAATACGGGGTCAAGGCGATTCCTGCGGGCGGATACGTGCGCATTATCGGCATGACCAATCTTGAAGATGTCGACCCGGTAGACGAAGAGCGGACCTACCGACAGAAGTCGACCGGCGCGCGAGTGTTGGTCGCCTCGGCGGGCGTGTTGGTGCAGCTCGTGTTGGCGTTGATCTGCTTCATGGCCATTGGATTGCTGTGGGGTCGGCCCGACACTGGTTCGTGGCAGATTGCACGGGTCCAACCCGGCACCCCCGCCGCGCGCGCAGAGTTGGCTGCGGGCGATCGGATCGTGTCTGTCGACGGAGCCGCTGTGGCAACGTTCGACGAGGCCACCGACCTGCTGCGTGAACACCCCGGCGACGTCGTCGAGCTCGGCGTCACTCGCGACGGCGAGCGGCGCGACGTCGAGGTCACCTTGCTCGCTCGCCATCCAGATACCGGCGAACGGGTCGGATTTCTTGGGGTGGGGGGTGAGCCGACCTTCACGCGGGTAGGTGTTGTGCGCGGCGCCGGATACGGCTTGAGCTTGCTCACCGACTCGATCACGAGCGGGGTGCAAGGTGTCGGCAAGATATTTAGCCCGTCGGGGTTTCGGTCATGGGTCGACAACGTCTCGTCGCTCACCGACGAGGATCAACCGGCCACGAGCGGCTCGGGCGAGCGGGTCGTGTCGCCCGTGGGAGTTGTGCGCAGCGCCGACGACCTGATCGCCGGCTCGGTGCCCAACGCGTTGGCCTTGTTTGCGACGATCAACGTCTTCGTCGCCCTGATCAACCTCATACCGCTGCCGCCCTTTGACGGCGGCCACATCGCGGTCGCGTTGTATGAGTGGGTGCGCTCGCGCGGCAATCGTCGCTACCGAGTCGACTACGCGCGCCTACTTCCGATCGCTGTGGCTGTGATCACAGTGATGCTGATGTTGGGCGTCACCTCGCTACTGCTCGACATCGTGCGTCCCGTGGAGTTGTAGGCGATGAGCAGCTGGTTGCCGCAACGCCGCGTTACTCGACAGATTCACGTCGGCCCCGTCGCTGTCGGTGGGGGAGCGCCGGTGTCGGTGCAGTCGATGACGACGACCAAAACCGCCGATGTCGACGCCACGCTCGCGCAGATCTACGCGCTGGCCGCTGCGGGCGCCGACATCGTGCGCTGTACCTGCAACGACATCGCGGCCGCCGAGGGGCTTGCTCGTATCGTTCCCCGATCGCCGTTGCCGATCGTGGCCGACATCCACTTTCAGTATCAGCTCGCGCTCGCGGCGCTGGAGGCCGGCGTGGCGTGCCTTCGCCTCAACCCCGGCAATATCCGTAAGGCCGAACACATCCGCGCCGTCGCGAGCGAGGCTCGTGATCGCGCGGTGCCGATCCGAATCGGCGTCAATGCGGGCTCGCTCGACCCAGAGTTGTATGAAAAGTACGGCGGCGCGACCCCGCAAGCGCTTGTCGCGAGTGCGCAGCGAGAACTCGCCTATTTCGCCGATGTCGACTTCGACTTGGTGAAGATTTCGGTGAAAGCGTCGAACGTCGCATTGATGATCGCCGCCTACCGGGAGCTGGCCGAGGTCACCGACGTGCCGCTGCATCTGGGTGTGACCGAGGCGGGCCCCCCGCCGGCGGGTCTCGTGAAGGCCACGGCGGGTATCGCCACACTGCTCGCGGAGGGGATTGGCGACACGATTCGGTACTCACTCACCGCGGACCCCGTCGAGGAAGCACGCGCCGGGCGTCAGCTACTCGAATCGTTGGGCCTGCGGGAGCGGCGGGGCCTCGACCTGATCGCGTGCCCGTCGTGTGGGCGCGCTGAGGTCGACGTGATAGCTGTTGCCGCGCAAGCCCAGGAAGCCTTGTCGGCTCGCAACTTGCCCGTGCAAGTGGCGATCATGGGCTGTGTTGTGAACGGGCCCGGAGAGGCCCGCGAGGCCGACTTGGGGATCGCTGCGGGCCGCGGCAAGGGCCACCTGTTCGTAAAGGGCCAAGTAGTGAAAGTGGTACCTGAGGACTCGATGGTCGAGGAGTTGTTGACACTCGCCGAGCTACTCGTGGCCGAGGGTCCGCAGGCCGCGTTGGCCGCCGCTGACCCCCGCGCGGCTGCCGAGGCGGCTGCAGCGAGAGCCGAACTGCTCAGCGAGCAAGGCCACGACCCCAATGCTGTCGAGGCGACCGTGCAGAAGATCCACCGTCGCGAGTCTGTGCCCACGACCGCCGAGATGCCGACGCCCGACTAGGTCGCGCTGTCGCCGATCCAGTCGGGCGCTCGTTCGAGCAGGTACGCACTCACTTTGCGACACGCCTCGAAGGTGTCGCACAACATTTCCTCGCCATCGAGGATGGCGCCGAGGTTGACGGCCAATGTGGTGGTGACGGTGAGTCGTCGTTCGGGCGCGTCGGTCACAACGGGGAACGAATCGAGCGCTGATACTTCGAGCGGCAAGCTGGCACCGCCAATTCCGGCCAACTCGGTCGCTGCGACCAGCAAGTCGGGCCCGTGCGGCAGCGGTGGCAGCGCCCAGGTGAACTGGATGGGAAGTTGAAAGTCGCCGGGCGGATCTTCGTCTTCGGCCAGGTCGGTGACCGCGTCTTCGAAGGCGAGCAACACGCGTGGATCGACTTCGATCGCGAGGTGTAGGTCGATCGGTCCGTTACACGCCTCTTCAGGGTGCAAGTCGACCTCCCAGCGCTGTCGCAAGCTGTAGGTCTCCACAAAGTGGCGTTCGTCATGAATGTGAAAACCGTGCTCAGCAGCATGGGCTTTCAGGTCTGCCACGTAGCCGTGGACGTCGATAGCCGCCACAACTCGAAGCGTAGTGGGAGACGGGACTGCTCGGGCTCGTAGCCTGGCGTATATGCGTGACGCGGAATCCGTGCTGGCCACTCTCGACCTGGCAGCGGCGCGAGTGCGCGTCGTGATGGACGGCCACCTCGACTGGGGCCGCGCGCAGGGCCATGCCGGCCAGTACGCCCTCGACGTGGCCGCCGATTCCGCGGCTCTCGACGTCTTGGCCGACCGCGGGTTTGCCGTGTTGAGTGAGGAATCGGGCCTGACTCACGAGGAGCGGGAGTTGATGGTCGTGGTCGATCCCGTCGACGGGTCGACCAACGCCAGCCTCGGGTTGCCCTGGTTCGCATCGAGTTATTGCGTGCTCGATTCGGCTGGCCCGTGGGTGTCTCTGGTCGTGAATCTCGTTACAGGCCAACGTTTCGCAGCTGTGCGCGGGCGCGGTGCGTCGGTTGAACATTCGCGGCCGGTGCGGGCGACGACGGCGGGCCGTGTCGTGTTGGGCGTCAACGGTATTGGCGCCATTGACCCCGAGGTGTGGCAGGTTCGATGTTTGGGATCAGCAGCGTTGGAACTATGTGGGGTCGCGTGCGGCCAACTCGATGCGTGGGTTGACCTCACGGCCACCGGGCTCGCACCGTGGGACTACCTCGGCGCGTGGCTCGTGCTGGCTGAATCGGGTTGTCGTGTGGGCGAACGTCACGGACGCGACGTGCTGACTCGAGACCCGACAGCGCGGCGGATCCTTGCGGCGGGTCGCGACGACCTGGGTTACCAGCTCGCCGTCGGAAGCTGGGCGCACAGCGCCAGTCGCAGTTTCTGACACTTATTCAGTTGACAGAAAACTCCATCCATGGTGAGGTGGGAACCGTCATTTCACCCAGGGAGACTTTTCTGATGGCCTCGATGCGCACCTATTTCGCCGAAGTGGCGACGGTCGCACTCGAGTCGCGCCCGTCGGCAAAGTCATGCTCGCCGAGTGTGTGGACCAATCACACGAACACTCACATCGGCAGGCCTCTGGGTCGGATCGGACACCCTGACGGGTAACCGTTCCACGAACTTTTGTTCTCGACCCAGAGGCCGCCGGATCACTCCGGCGGCCTTTTTGTTTCCGGTCACGCTCACAGGCCGGATCGGTATTTCTTCATCACACACATCATCCACAGACCAACACCAGCGAGAGACACCATGAGTATCAGCTTGACTTCCTACCTCGACCGAGCGCCTTCGGTTGATGCCACGCCCGTCGACTGGTCGGCCGCGCTGTGCGCGGGCGGCTCAGCCGAGGTTGTCGCGACGTTCTTCTCAGAACAACTCAACGACATCGCGGCGGCCAAGGCAATCTGCGCCGAGTGCACCGTCGCGACGGCGTGTCTACGCGGGGCCTTGGAGCGGCACGAGCCCTGGGGCGTGTGGGGCGGACAGCTCCTCATGAACGGCCGCGTGCTCGCCGTTAAACGTAAACGAGGTCGGCCACCGCGTTCGCCGCGTGTCGGGGTCGACTGCGCGTGACGCGCACCGCAGACCCCGCGCTGGTCCCAGCGCGGGGTCTGCGGTCGTCGGCTCAGGCCGGAACCGGGTGTGGCGGCGCCCTGGGGTAACCAACGACTGGTTTAGCGTGTGTGGTTGAGGGCGCTTAGCTCAGTTGGTTAGAGCGCCGGCCTTACAAGCCGGATGTCGGGGGTTCGAGTCCCTCAGCGCCCACGTGGGAGGCGGCTTCTGCCGTCGCTCGTGGGGTTGGCCGAGAACCCATTGCTGGCCTAGGTGTCGGGATCGAGCCCTATGTGTCGGGATCGAGCCCTATGTATCGGGATCGAGTCTGGGCGAGCCGGGCCCCGGGTCGACCGCGACGGTTCGGATGATCGCGGCGAGTGCCTGTCCGGCGGCGCTGGGCCGGAAGCGCCGAGATCGTGTGAGTCCGACGTGTCGGTCGGGAGCATCGGTGAGCCGGGCGGCCCACCACTGGCCGGGGGTCCAACTCGAAATCGCCGATGACGGCAAGATTGCGGTGCCGAAGCCCTCGAAGACGAGTAACGACATCAGTCGCACCCCGTCGAGTTCCACTTCCGGGTGGAGCGTGACCCCGGCCTTGCTCGCGGCGCCGTCGATCTCGTCGCGCAACGCCGTCCCGATGGGTGGCAACACGAGCGGGAAACCTGCGACGTCGACCAACGAGAGCGTCGAGCGGTTCGCGAGGGGATGGCCGGGCGGCCCGGCCACCACGAGTGGCTCATCGAAGAGCAACTCGGTGACGAGTTCAGGGTTCGACAGCGGGATGTTGACGATCGCGAGGTCGAGCGAGCCGGCCAGCACTTGCGGGACCAGAGAAGTTGTCGATGCTTCGACGACGATCACTCGGGTGTGCGGGTGCTGGTCGCGCACGGCACGGAGTAACTGTGGGACGAGGCGCCTCGACACTGACGCGATGACCCCGACCCGCACGACGCCGCTGATGTCGTCGCGAGAGGCGTCGAGGTCGGCACGCAACATGTCGAGTTCTGAACGAACGAGGCGGGCCCGGGCAACGACGAGTTCACCCGCTTCGGTCAAGGTGCCGTGGTATCTGTCGAACAGTTCGGCACCCAGTTCGGCCTCCAGGTGCGCGACGTGGCTCGAAATGTTGGACTGCACCGTGTGCAGCGCCTGGGCCGCCGCGGAGAACGTTCCGTGGTCGGCTACGGCAATGAGTGCGTTGAGCTGGCGAAAGTCCACGGATACCCCTACTGCGAGTAAGTCGTCGGGCTAGCTTCTTGCCGCCATCTGAATAATAGATCACGAGTATCTGAACAAACTGATTGACCGATTGATGCTTGCTCAACTATTGTTACCGCTAGCAAGAGGCGTCGATCTTGGCAGTCCCCCCCATGCCAGGGTCGGCGCCTCCTTTGCGTTCCGCCGGGTTGGACGATGATGTCGGTGTGTGGTCGGCGATCGCGACAAGCGTGTGGCTCGTCTTCGTTGCAGAACTCGGTGACCGCAGCCAGTTGATGGCGATGGCGCTCGCGACGCGGGTCTCGCCGTGGCGGGTTCTGATCGGCATCAGTGTCGCCGCGGCCGCAGTCCACGTGGTGTCAGTTGGGTTGGGTTCGATTCTGGGCTCCGCGCTCTCGCCG
The DNA here is from genome assembly GCA_964635475.1 of uncultured Acidimicrobiia bacterium. Classification (GTDB taxonomy): domain Bacteria; phylum Actinomycetota; class Acidimicrobiia; order Acidimicrobiales; family CAZWPY01; genus CAZWPY01. The sequence continues at coordinate 4,640 of CAZWPY010000030.1, read as the reverse complement.
CGAACGGTCAACATCGTGGGCGGACTCGCGTTTGTGGCCTTCGGATTGTGGGCGTTGCGGGGGGACGGCGCGCATGAGGTCGATGTGTCGGCCTCGGTGAGTTTCTTCTCCATCGCAGGTCTGTTTTTCGTCGCTGAACTGGGCGACAAGACAATGTGGACCACGACAACCCTTGCGGCGCGGGGCTCGAGTTTCGGTGTCTGGCTCGGCTCGACGGTCGGGATGATTGCCGCCGACGGTCTCGCGGTCTTTGTCGGGGCAAAGTTGGGCAGTCGCCTTTCGGCACGTGGTGTGCGGTTTGCTTCTGCCGCAGTGTTTGTGCTGACCGGCGTCGTGATGATCGGCGCGGGGATTCGACGGTGACGGCGCCGACGCGCGTTGTGGGTTGACTGCGGAGTCGGACCTAACCTGGGTGCATGTCGCGTTCGGCCACTTCTGCAGCGTTTTTCGATCTTGATCGCACGCTGCTGCGTGGTGCATCAGGACCGTTGATCACTGAGGCCCTCCAGGCGGGCGGGCTCGTGCGGGATATCCGAGTCCCGCTGCTCGACGGGGTTTACAAGTTCTACGAGCTTTTCGGTGAAACCTTGGCGGGCATGGCGTTGGCCCGTCGGGGAATCAACATGGCCGACGGCTGGGCGACCGACGCGGTGTCGGACGCGGCGCACGACGCGGCCGATCGAATCGCGCCGTTGATCCAGCCGTATGCGCGTGAAGTGATCGACGAGCACCGATCGGCGGGTCGACCCGTGGTGCTCGCTACGACGACGCCGCGGGCCTTCGTCGAACCATTGGCAAAACGCCTTGGATTCGACGCGGTGGTTGCGACCGACATCGGCTCTGCCAATGGCGTTTTCACCGGCGCGATCGAGTCTGGTTTGGTCTGGTTTCGCGGCAAGCTCAACGCCATTCGTGCCTGGGCCGACGCCAACTCCGTCGACGTCGGCGCAAGTTGGGCCTACTCGGACTCGATTTACGACCTGCCGATGTTGATGGCGGTGCAGCATCCGGTCGCGGTCAACCCCGACCCGCGGCTGCGGGCGGTTGCGACGCTGCGGCGCTGGAAGGTCGTCCATCTCGACGTCCCGCCGGGTGTGCCGAAAGTCGCCGGCTTGGAACCGTTTGACCTGTTGAGATTTGGGTTGCGGCCCGAGCTGTTGCGTTTCGCCCGGTTCCGCTTCGAAGGTGTCGAGAACTTGCCCAGCAGTGGGGGAGTGATTGTCGCGAGCAACCACCGCAGCTACTTCGACCCCTTTGCAGTCGGGTTTGCGGTGGCCAAACGCGGGCGCAACGTGCGTTTTATGGCCAAACGTGAGGTGACCGATGCTCCGGTGGTCGGTGCTGTCGTGAACGCCTTGGGCACGATCCGCGTGGATCGCGGGTCGGGATCAGATCAGCCACTCGTCGACGCGCAACGTGCGTTGCGAGCCGGTGAGGTGGTGTCGATTTTCCCGCAGGGCACGATTCCCCGCGGTGAGGCGTTCGACGACCCAGTGTTGCAGGGAAAAACAGGTGCGGCCCGTTTGGCAAAGTCCGCGGGAGTGTCGGTGATCCCAATGGGCGTCATGGGGACCGAACACGTGTGGCCGAGACAAGCCAAGGTTCCCAACCTGGTGAACGTGCTCAATCCACCCGAGGTGGTCGTGCGTGTCGGCGAGCCCGTTGCACTAGGCGGCCGCTCGATGCCAGCGGACACGAAACGGATCATGGCGGCGATCAGCGAGCTGCTGCGTTAACGCTGTTGCCGCGCTCGGATCAGGTTGAGGGCGCCGCCGGCGCGGAACCATTCGATGTGGGCTGGCGACATCGTGTGGGTGGCCGTGAACTCGACGGTGGTGCCGTCGGCTCGGTGGACTCGACACGTGACGGGAGCGTCGGGCGCGAGCTCGGCGAGCCCGAGCACCGAAACGCGGTCGGTCTCGCCGATGAGGTCGTAGCTAGCGGGATCGGAAAACGTCAGCGGCAGCAGACCCTGCTTCTTCAGGTTGGTTTCGTGTATCCGAGCGAAACTGCGGGCCAAGATCACCAGTCCGCCGAGGTGACGTGGTTCCATCGCCGCGTGTTCGCGACTGGATCCTTCGCCGTAGTTTTCGTCGCCGACGGCCACCCAGCCGAGGCCGTGAGCCTTGTAATTGCGGGCGACCTCTGGGTACGACTTCGTTTGACCATCGAGCACGTCGAGCCCGGTTCCGGTTGCGCCGGTGAACGCATTCAGGATTCCGATGAACATGTTGTTGGAGATGTTGTCGAGGTGGCCGCGGTATTTGAGCCACGGTCCGGCCGCCGAGATGTGATCGGTGGTCGCTTTGCCTTTTGCCTTCATCAACACGGGCAACTCGACGTAGTCGCCGCCAGGCCAAGCCGGGAACGGCTCGAGCAGTTGCAGGCGTTCAGATCCTGGGTCGACGACGACGGCAACGTCGGTGCCCGGCGGCGGCGGGCCGACGAAACCCGACTCGCCGGGGTCGAAGCCAGCGGCGGGCAGTTCGTCACCGATCGGCTCTGTGAGGTGGACGCCGTTGACGGGGTCGGTCAGCGGATTGAACTCCAGCGTGCCGGCCAGCGCGTACGCGACGACGATCTCGGGCGATGCAATAAACGCGTTCGTGGCCGCGTTGCCGTCGTTGCGGCGGGGAAAGTTGCGGTTGAACGACGTGATGATCGAGTTGGGTTCGGCCGGGTCGATGTCGTCACGTTGCCATTGGCCGATGCAGGGCCCACAGGCGTTGGCCAAGACGGTCGCGCCGATCGCTTCGAGGTCGGCGAGCAAGCCGTCGCGTTCGATCGTGGCTCGAACTTGCTCGCTGCCCGGCGTAATGAGCAGGGGCGACTGCGCCCGAAGTCCTTGCGCTGACGCCTGCCGCGCCACGCTGGCCGCGCGCGAGATGTCCTCGTATGACGAGTTGGTGCACGACCCGACGAGGGCTGAACTCAGCCGCGCGGGGTAACCCTGCTGCGCGACGTCCTCGGCCATCCGTGAGACCGGGCGGGCGAGGTCGGGTGTGTGCGGACCAACGATGTGGGGTTCGAGCGTGTTGAGGTCGATCTCGATTACCTGGTCGAAGTAGTCGGCTGGGTTGGCCAGGACGTGATCGTCGGCCCGTAAATCGTGTGCGACTGCCGCGGCCGCGTCGGCAATTGCTTCGCGGCCCGTCGCCTTCAGATAGGCGGCGGTGCGATCGTCGAAACCGAACAGGGAGCACGTCGCGCCGATTTCGGCACCCATGTTGCAGATCGTGGCTTTGCCAGTGGCCGAAAGCGCTTCGGCCCCCGGACCGAAGTACTCGACGATCGCACCCGTGCCGCCTTTGACGGTGAGAATCTGCGCCACCTTCAAGATGACGTCTTTGGCTGAGGTCCACCCTGAGGGCGCCCCCGTGAGGTGCACGCCGATCAGCTTCGGCCAGCGCAGGCCAAACGTCAGCCCGACCATGACGTCGACCGCGTCGGCCCCGCCGACGCCGACTGCCACCATGCCCAGTCCACCCGCGTTGGGCGTGTGGCTGTCGGTTCCGATCATCATTCCGCCGGGGAAGGCATAGTGCTCGAGCACAACCTGGTGGATGATCCCCGAGCCGGGTTTCCAGAACCCGATCCCGTATTTGGCCGAAACAGAAGCGAGAAAGTCGTAGACCTCACGATTGGTGTCGTTGGCCACCAGGAGGTCTTGGCTCGCTCCCACCCTCGCTTGGATCAGGTGGTCGCAGTGGACCGTGCTCGGGACAGCGACCTCACTGAGGCCTGCGGTCATGAATTGCAACAGCGCCATCTGCGCGGTCGCGTCCTGCATCGCGACGCGATCGGGGTGGAACTCCGCGTAGCTGCGTCCGCGGCTGAGTTCTTGCCCGGCGGGGTCCGCGAGGTGGTTGACGAGCACCTTCTCGGCGAACGTGAGGCTGCGGCCGAGACGCTCACGGGCTTGATCGCATCGGGAGCTCAGGCGGTCGTACACGCCTTTGACCAGTTCGAGCGGGGTATCGGCGGTCACAGTCACTAGGACACCTCAGAATTTCGTCGCTGTTTGTCTACTTGCGAGCCTAATTGTGCTGTGCAGTTGGCTCAGTCGCTGTGAGCAGCGCTTGCGCTGCTCGGCGCCGCGTCCGTACGCGCTCGGACGTGCTCGGACTCGCTGAGCTGCGACGCGGCCAGCGCCACGGCCGCGAGCCAGCCCAGGGCCGCCCACGTAAGGAGGTGTGGTGCAGCGGCGAGCGCGACGTTGGTGCGAGATGGGTCGACACTGCGGCCGTACTCCAGCACGAGTGCCGCGAGCACGAGCGCGCCCGCCGACCATGGCGCATACCGCTGCGCCACAGTCTGCGGCGAACGGGCGCGGTTGCGGCGCCGCCATGGGGTGAGCGCGAGGAAGACGGCGACGGCGACAGGGTGGCCGATCGCGAGCAGCACGGCCGTGAGAGCGACCGCGGCGGGGGGACCGCATCGTGCGGGCCGCGGCGGGCTGTTGAGGCGCTGCGTGTCACTGGGCCGTCCGGGAGCGAGGCTGAGCCCGACGGCGAGGAGAAGCCCAATCGCGCCGAGGAACAACGCGAGCGCCATCAGTCGTTGTGGCCCGAAATGTGCGGTGATCCGGCCCGTCGTGGTGCTGTTGAGCTGCCCGATCCATTCCCAGTCATTCGTCATGT
>CAZWPY010000029.1:0-27725 GCA_964635475.1 uncultured Acidimicrobiia bacterium | reverse complement strand
TGACGCGCGACATGTGTCCTGGATGACCTGACACTCAACACTGCCCCCGCCACCAGTGTGATGTCGCGAGACATCGGCAAGAACCGAACCTGCATTGGGGTCGGTTCTTTGTCATTCTCGGCGTGGTTGGTAGCCGATGTCTGGCTTGAGGGTTAGGTGGCGGAGGAGTTCGCCTGTTGCGGTGTTGATGACGCGGATGTCGAGGTCGGCGATGAGGAGCACGACGGAGGTGCCGGCGTTAGCGCGGCCGATGCTGATGTGGTGCATGCGGCCGGCTCGACGCAGTGAGACGGCGCCGGTTTTGTCGACGGTCGCGTCGGATCCGGTAGTAGGTGCCGGCGGTCGTGTTGGCGGGGGTGGCCTTGGGGACCAGGCCGTAGGCGACCGCTGGTGTGGTGCGGCCGAGTGAGCGGTGGGGTCGTCGGTGGTCGTAGTCATCAACGAACTGGTCGAGGAGTGTCTGCAGTTCGGCGAGGGTCTCGGCTGGCGGTTGGGCGGCGAGCCATTTCTTGAGGGTTTGGTGGAATCGTTCGACTTTCCCGCAGGTGGTGGGGTGGTTGGGTCGGGAGTGTTTCTGTGTGACGCCGAGGTTGGCGAGCGCCGTCTCGAGCTGGTTGCGTCCGCCTCGGTAGCCGGCGAAGCGCACGGTGTAGACGAGACCGTTGTCGGTGAGCACGGAGGCGGGAAGCCTGTGTTTTCGGGCTGTTTCGGTGAAGGTGTCTAACACGATGGTGCCGGTGACGGGTTGGTGCGCGGTGGCTGAGAGCGCGTATCGGGAGTGGTCGTCGAGCCACACCAGGATCTCGCTGTCGGTGCCGTCGGCGAGTTGCCAGTGCGTGAAGTCGGACTGCCAGGTTTCGTTCGGGAGGTCTGCTTCGAAGCGGATGTAGGACGACTTGGGTCGCTTCTTCGGTTCAGGGGTGATGAGTCCGGCGTCGATGAGGCGGCGGCGGATCGTTGAGATCGACACTGTGAGGTGGTGGTGGGTGTGGAGGTGCCAGGCGATCGTTGAGGGGCCGGCGTCGAGGCCGTCGGAGCTGAGTTGTTGGCGCAGGTTCGTGATCAGCTCGACGGTGTCGCTACTGAGCCGGGTGGGTGAGTTGCGGGGTCTGCGCGAGCGCGGTTCGAACGCTGCGTCTCCTTCGGTGAGGTAGCGGGCCAGGAGTCGCGATACGAACGATTCGGACACGTCGTACAGGCGGGCGGTCTCGGCCTGGGGGCGGCCCTCGATCGTGACCGACAGGATGACCGCTCGCCGTTTCGACATCCAGCCAGGCTGACCACCCGGCCTTGCCGATGTCTTGACTCATCCCTTGCCGATGTCCTGAACCATCACACTGTCGCCCGCACCAATGTGATGTCGCGAGACATCGGCAAGAACCGAAGCTGCATTGGGTTCGGTTCTTTGTCATTCTCGGCGTGGTTGGTAGCCGATGTCTGGGTTGAGGGTTAGGTGGCGGAGGAGTTCGCCTGTTGCGGTGTTGATGGCGCGGATGTCGAGGTCGGCGATGAGGAGCACGACGGAGGTGCCGGCGTTAGCGCGGCCGATGCTGATGTGGTGCATGCGGCCGGCTCGACGCAGTGAGACGGCGCCGGTTTTGTCGGCGCTGGTTTTGTCGACGCGGTCGCGTCGGATCCGGTAGTGGGTGCCGGCGGTCGTGGTGGCGGGGGTGGCCTTGGGGAGCAGGCCGTAGGCGACCGCTGGTGTGGTGCGGCCGAGTGAGCGGTGGGGTCGCCGGTGGTTGTAGTCGTCGACGAACTGGTCGAGGAGTGTCTGCAGTTCGGCGAGTTGCCGCCGATGGACGGTCAACGCGCGGCGACAGTGAGACTTACTGGCCGTCGAGCCCCAACCGCCGACGCTCGGACGCCAGGATCAGCGACTCAGCCTGGACCTCGTTCACGACAGTTTGCACGTCGTTGAGGTCGGAGATGTCCACCGAGTCCGGTGTTGCGTCCTTCACGGCGCTGCCGCGGACGAACTGCTCGATCAGGTGCTGTTTACCGGCAAGAACCGCGAGCATCCGTTGGTCGACGGTGTCCTCGAGCAGGAGGCGGTGGACCTGCACGCGGCGCACTTGACCCATTCGGTGGCAACGGGCGATGGCCTGGGACTCGACCGTCGGCTTCCACTGCGGCTCGCACAACACCACGACCGAGGCCGCCTGGATGTTAAGGCCAACACCACCCGCCTCGATCTGGGAGGTGAGAACGGCTCCGCCGCCATGCGCGCTCAGGGCTTCGACCATGCGTTGACGCTCGAGGGCGGGAGTGCTTCCAGTTAGCGGGCCGAACACGGCGCCGGGCAGAGCCAGCGTGGCAGCGCGGGTAACACGGTCGAGCACGTCGCGGAAGTAGGAGAAGACCACGACCTTTAGCCCTTCTTCTGCCGCCTCCTCGATGATGCCCACCAGCCGGGCCGTTTTCGCCGAGTAGTCGATCTCGCTGGACGCGGTCGGGCCGCCGTCGTCGATGCTGAGGTAAGCCGCCCGGCGCATCGTCTGGAAGGCCCGATCCGCTACGGCACCAAGATAGGTGTCAAGGTCCTGCGAGGTCGGATCGACCCAGTCGAGCGACGGGATCAGCTCCGGCAACTCGTTGAGCACGTCGGTCTGGTTGCGGCGCAAGTAGGCAGGGGCAACCGCGGTCTGGAGTGCAATCGGCCCGGCGAGTGCGGTCGTCGCATCGACGCGCATTGCGACGTCGGGCTGTAGGTGGTTGATCAGCGACCGGAACTCTTCGACCCGGTTCTCCATCGGCGTTCCGGTGAGGAAGAGCACACGCTCGGACACCGCTGCCCATCGGGCCACCGCTTGGGATCGGAGCGTCTGCGGATTCTTTACGTAGTGCGCCTCGTCGACGACGAGGATCGCCGGAGACGCCTTTCCGCCGGACTTGAAACGGCGGAGACCATCGAACGTCGTAATGGCGACGCCACCTTGCTTCAGCCACGCTCGATGCGATTGGTCTCGGTCGGACCCGTGCATGACGTGCGCGCTCAGCTTGGTATGACGATGAACCTCGCTACGCCAGTTGGCGACGACGCTGGCGGGACAGACGACGAGGGCTGTTGCCTTGCCCTCCGCCCGGAGGTGGGCGACGACGGCCAGCGCCTCGACGGTCTTGCCGAGACCCATCTCGTCGCCGAGGATTGTCCGCTGCTGGACGAGCGCGTACTTGGCGCCAAACGCCTGATAGCCGCGCAGGCTTGCCTTTAGGAAGGTGAGGTCGAGCTGCTGGGCTTGGACTCGCTCGACGATCTCCGCAGGCACGTGGCCTCGAATGACGGCATCGCTGCTTCCCTCGACGATTTCGCCGAAGACGCCGAGCAGGTGCGCCGCGTTGTGCTCGTAGTCGGTCCAGATCTCGTCGACCGATCTCGGTCGCTCGACCTCCGCCCTAAGCTTCCGGGCCTCGTCCAAAAAGTGGGAGACGGCCGGCTCGCCGAGCATCCGGCCGATGGCATCCACTGCGTGGTTCGCCGCGTTCTTCGTCGCCGACCGCGTGAAGGTGCGGGCAAACCACCGCCTTCCGGCGGGCTCTGCGTCAGCGACGAGCGGCGCCACGTACTGGCGCAGCCAGTCGATCATCGGTCGCGCCTGGTCGTACCCTGCGACGGCGACGTCATACCGGCGCAGTCCGACCAAGATCTCGGTCTGTGCCGGTGGACGGGTGACCACGTCGAAATGGAGGCGTACCACGGATTCGGTGGCGCTCAGGACCTGGCGGGCTGCAGCCAGCGCCTGGTTCGCCGTCGCCTCGCCCACTCCAGGAATCGCTTGGAGCCGGGCCGAACTCGCTCCGAGCAACTGATCGACCGTTCGGTAGCCAGCTCGTTCGAGAGCATCAAGGCGAAGCCCCTTGGCTGTCTCTCGGAGCCGACCCAATGGCACCTTCGCAACCTGACCCATGGCGATGCTGTGTCGTACTGCTCCCGCCTGCACGCGCACCAGATCGGCCAGTCCCGCCGGCAGCGCCTCGATTGCCGACGCCAGGCCCAACACTTCCTGGATCTCGGCCAGGAGCTGCCGCGCTACCTTCACATTCCCCACTCGGGCAACGTACCAGGAGGTCGCGACGACACAGAGGTCGTAGGGTGAGGTGCGACGTCACCACGACCGTCGGAGTGACCAAGACGGAGGAACATGGTTGGGGACAGCAGCCCGACAGCGAGCGCTAGGACACGACTCGAAGACCTTACGGTCGGGGCGCTTGTCTACGGGCTGTCAACCTCTGGCCCAGTCACCGTGGTCGCGACCAAGTGGCACGGTTCGGTTGCGCTGACCCTCACCTGTCGAGATAGCGCCGGCGCCGTCGGCGAGCGCGTCCTCTACCGGGACGACGAGGCTGCGCTTCGAGTCGAGTCATCGGCGCGGGGATGGTCGTTCACGGCCAACGGTGATCTGTTCCGCCTCGCCGCCGAGGCACGCCGGATCCAGCTCGCCCACCTGTTCGATCCGATGCTGGCGATCTCCCTGTCGCAGGTCGATCCGCTGCCGCATCAGATCGAGGCGGTCTACGGCGAACTGCTCCCCCGTCAGCCGCTCCGGTTCCTGCTCGCCGACGACCCGGGCGCAGGCAAGACGATCATGGCCGGGCTTTATGCCAAGGAGCTGATCCTGCGTGGCGACCTCGCCCGATGCCTGATCGTCGCACCCGGTGGTCTCGTGGGGCAGTGGCAGGAAGAGCTGTACGACAAGTTCGAGCTCGTCTTCGAGATCCTCACCCGGGACGCTATCGAGGCGTCGCTCACTGCCAATCCGTTCGAGGAGAAGAGCCTCCTCATCGCCCGCCTCGACCACCTGTCCCGAAACGACGACCTCCAGGCCAAGCTTGGTGCGACCGACTGGGACCTGATCGTCGTCGACGAGGCCCACCGCATGGCCGCTCACTGGTTCGGTGGCGACGTCAAGGAGACCCGGCGGTATCAGCTCGGAAAGCTGCTCGGCAGCATCACCCGCAACCTGCTGCTGATGACAGCGACGCCTCACGCCGGCAAGGAAGCGGACTTCCAGTTGCTCCTGGCCCTACTCGACAGCGATCGGTTCGAGGGCCGGTTCCGCGATGGTGCCCGCACCGTTGACGTCTCCGACCTCATGCGCCGCATGATCAAGGAGAAGCTGCTGCGCATGGACGGCCGGCCGCTTTTCCCAGAGCGGATCGCGTCCACGGTCCCCTACCAGCTCTCGCCGCTCGAGCAAGCGCTTTACGACGAGGTCACCACGTACGTGACCGAAGAGATGAACCGAGCTGACCGCCTCGCTGCCGAAGGCGAAGGTCGCCGAGGCAACCGAGTCGGCTTCGCCCTGACCGTGCTGCAACGTCGGCTCGCCTCTAGCCCCGAGGCGATCTACCAGTCACTCCGTCGCCGACGCGAGCGCCTGGAACGCGATCTCATCGACGCTCGCCAGAAGGCCCGCCTCGCTGCCCAGGAGCCGTCCGACCGGCGGCTCGACCGTCTGCTTGCCGACCTCGAAAGGCCGACCCGTGGAACCGACGAGGACGACAAGTTCGAGGACCGGGTCGACGACCTGGCCGAGGACGAACGCGAGGAGCTCGAGGAGGAGCTGGTCGACACTGCGTCTGCCGCACGCACTGCCCAGGAGCTCGAGTTCGAGATCACCACGCTGAAGCGGCTCGAGGAGCTCGCTGGCCGTGTCCGGGCCGCCGGGACTGACCGCAAGTGGTCCGAGCTGGTGTCGATCCTGGACGACCGCCCGGAGATGTGCCATGCCGACGGCACCCGCCGCAAGCTGATCGTCTTCACGGAGCACCGCGACACCCTCAACTACCTCGTGGGGCGACTGCGCGACCGGCTCGGCCGGGCCGAAGCCGTTGTTCTCATCCACGGCGGCACTTCGCGCGAGGAGCGCCGTGATATTCAGGAGCGGTTCATGCAGGACAAGGACTGCACCGTCCTGGTCGCCACCGATGCGGCGGGCGAAGGTCTCAACCTGCAACGAGCCCACCTGCTCATCAACTATGACCTGCCCTGGAACCCGAACCGGATCGAGCAGCGGTTCGGCCGCGTCCACCGCATCGGACAGACCGAGGTCTGTCACCTGTGGAACCTCGTCGCCGAGGACACTCGCGAGGGGCAGGTGTATCTGACGCTGCTCACCAAGCTGGAGGAGCAGCGCAAGACGCTGTCCGGGCAGGTATTCGACGTGCTCGGCGACGCCTTCAAGGGCGCCCCATTGCGAGACCTGCTCCTCCGGGCGATCCGGTATGGCGATCAGCCGGATGTGCGCGACGCCATCAACGAGGTCATCGACGCCACGGTCGGCGACGGCCTGGCCGAACTGATCGATGAGCACGCGCTCGCTGCCGATGTGCTCGGCGAGACCCAGGTTGAGCAGATTCGTTCCCAGATGGAGGAGGCCGAAGCTCGCCGTCTTCAGCCTCACTACATCCGGTCGTTCTTTCTTGAGGCGTTTGGCCTCCTGGGTGGCCGGATCTCGGAACGCGAGCCGGGGCGGTTCGAGATCCGTCACGTGCCCCACGATTTGCGGGAACGCGATAGGCAGATCGGCATCGGCGCTCCGGTGCTGCCCCGCTACACGTGGGTCTGTTTCGACAAGGCCCAGGTCCGGGTCCGGGGCAAGCCGGTCGCCGACTTACTTGCTCCGGGCCACCCGCTGCTGGACGCGCTCCTCGACATTACGCTCGAACGGCATCGCCGTGTGCTCGCTCAAGGCGCGGTTCTTGTCGACGACGCCGACCTCGGTGCAGAGCCGAGGCTTCTCGTGCTCCTCGAGCACGGCATCGCCGACGGCCGACCTGACGGACGGGGGAGCGGCAAGCGCGTGATCTCTCGGCAGATGCAGTTCGTCGATCTCCGACCCGACGGGACCTACGCCGCGAGCGACGCCGCTCCGTACCTCGACCTTCGCCGAGCCGACGATGCCGAGGTCGCCGAGGCCGAGAAGCTCCTGACGGGACAGGGATGGCTTGCGAGTGACCTTGAGGCCGCCGCCTTCGACGTCGCCGTGACCGATGTCATTCCTTCGCACCTGGCCCGAGTGCGACTTCACACCGCGACCCGAGTTCGCAAGGTGCGCGCCGCCGTCCACGAGCGGCTCACGAAGGAGATCAACCACTGGGACCACCGCGCAAACGAGCTTGCGACTGAGGTCGAAAGCGGCAAGCAGCCCCGGATGAATCCTGACCGGGCGCGCCAACGGGCCGACGACTTGTCAGCTCGTCTCCGCCGACGGATGGGCGACCTCGCCCAGCAGGAGGAGCTCCATGCTCTTCCGCCCACGATTACAGGAGCTGCGCTCGTGATTCCTGCTGGACTCCTCACTTCGGCTAGTGGAGGCGCCGCCGCACGCGCTCGCGAGACGAGTCAGGTCGAACGCCGCGCCGTCGATGCCGTCCTCGGGGCCGAGCGGGAGCTCGGACGCACTCCGGAGGAATTGGCGCACAACAACCCGGGTTTCGACATCAGGAGCGCGAGCCCGGATGGTCACCTGCTCTTCGTCGAGGTGAAGGCTCGGATTGCCGGCGCCGAGACCGTCGCCATCACGCGCAACGAGATCCTGACCAGTCTCAACACTGACCGCTGGGTCCTGGCCTTAGTAGAGGTTTCCGACGGACCTGACGGTCGACCCGCCGACGAGGTCCGTTACCTGCACCATCCGTTCCGAGGTCAACTCCACGACCTCGACTTCAAGGAAACAAGCCGAACCTTCCCGTGGCGTCAGCTCTGGGACGCCGCGAAAGCACCTTCATGAGGAAGAAGCTCATCGAAGCAGCCCTGCGACTCAAGGTGATCAGTTCCGCCAGTAGGCGAGACAACGACGGAAAGACCCGGGGCCATCAAGAACATGCGCAAGTGGTTAGCCCCAATGTCTACTGCTGCGTGGCGGGCACCGCTGTTCGCCGCGCTTGTTGACGATCCTGGCAGCGACGAGGGCCGGCTCAAACTTATGGATATGAGCACTGGCTAGGTCGGCGTTGATGGAGAAATGCCGACCAAGAAGCGATCGAGAGGGCCCAGGCTCACATTGTCTTGGCTGGCCCCGCCTGACGGTTCTCGATCCCTTCTGGGGGGGGGGACGATCGACGATCGTCGAGGCGCAACGAACTCCTCGAGTGTCTCGAAGTAGCGGAACACCGATACTCGTGACACGCCGGCCCGATCGGCGACGGCGGTGGTCGCTGGCGACGGGTCGCCTTCCAACCCGAGGTTGAGGTACGCGGTGATCACCCGACGCCGCCGTCAGTGGGACTCGGTGCGACGCGGCGCACCGAGTCCGGTGGGAGCGTGGGCGACGTCTGTCATCAGAACTGAGACCAGTAGTTGCAGTTGTGAAGGATGGGCCGACGGGGCCTGGTCGCGGCGTCCATGGTTGGCGGTCGACCGCGAAACTCGCTCTGCTTTATCGCTCCCAGGGCTACGTTCGCTGTTCACGTATGCGTGAACAGCGAACGTGCTGCGGGAATTCGTCCCGTGGCGCAAAGGACCCCCGCTGACGTGCTTGAGCGGTCAGCAATCGAAGCGGTCACCACGGCGCTCGCCTCCGCGGGCATCCCAACGCTCGCCGCACACGGCTCCGCCGACCTCAGGATCCGCACGCCAGGAGACGAAACCCTCGAACTGGAGGTCAAGGCCGCCAGCCGGGTCGACCCGATGCAAGCTCGCCGCTACGTCGAACAGAAGGTGGGTTCCGGGCTGCTCGTCGTCGCGGATGAGCTCACCCACGCCGCGCAAGCCGAGCTTCGCGACGCCGGCGTCGGATTCCTCGATCGGCGCGGCCACCTCTACCTGCGTGACGAGTCGCTTCACCTCGACCTCGACGTCGAGCCGGACCCCCGTTCGCCGCAGACCCGCTCGACACGCGATCCGATACGCGGCGGCGCCGGCATCACCGTGGCCTCGGCACTCCTGATCTACGCGGGCGAGTCGATCGGCGTCCGGGAGCTCTCGCGCCGCATCGGCCTCCCGGTGAGCACCACCAGCAAGGCCCTGGCTCCGATCCGAGAAGCTGCCCTCCTCGACGGCGACCGCGCGCTGGTCCCCGAACTGTTCTGGGCACTCGCCGACTCGTGGAACCCTGCCCGAGTTGTACTGGCCGAGACCCCACCCGAGGGCCCCGGCGTGCGCAGCGGAACGGTTGCCGCCGCCGACCTGGGCGCGCCACTAGCCATTGCGGCCGACAGCCCGCCCGATCTGTACGTGACCGACGCAATGGAGGTCCGTGCCCTTGAGCGACGATTCGGAACCACGTCCGGGCCATCCCGACGGGCAAGCGTCGCCGTCCAACCAACGCCCCTCGTCACCAGCACCGCCGTCGACCTACGCGCCCACGTGGTGTTCGTAGCCCTCGACCTCGCCCAGGACCGGTTCCGCGGCCGCGAGATCCTCGACGCATGGCAACCCGCCGGGGCCCTCCGTGTCTGGTGAACCCGTCGTGTCTGGTGAACCCGTCGTGCTCGCAGCCGGATCCGCGCCGCTGGTCACCGCCGTCGGCCACGCGTCACGCGCAGTCGGCGTGCGCGCCGTCGTGATTGGCTGCCTGGCAGTGATCCGCCGGCTGCAACGAGCACACCGTGCCACCGGCGACGTCGACACCCAACCGACGGACACAACTCGCTGTCGCTCGTCGCCGGCATCCCTGGCGCCTCCTTGCGGCAAGGACATCACGATCGACGGCGTCACCGTCCACGTCATCGACACCTAAAACTCGACGACGTCACCGACATCGAGCCCGAGACCAATCAGCTGTTCGTGGTCAGCCACCGCTACGCGTACGAGACCGCCGAACCGGTGCGGGTGATCGCAGGCGACAACGGCGACGAGATCCTCGAGATCGCGACACCAGCCGCCCTCGTCGCGACCTCGAGCGCGCACCGTCTCGCCGGTTCGGTCGTCGATGATGACGATGGGCAGCGCAACTCGGACCGACGCTCGGGTCGGCTCGATCAGTGGTTGGTGGTGGAGGTGACGTATTGGAGGGCGACGGGTTCGAACGTCGCGAAGTACGCCTGCGTGGTCGGATGCTGCAGCAGCGTTCCGATCGCCGCTTCGGCTGCCTCGCGGCTGTCGTACACCGTCATGCCGACGGTGAGGCCGTCAGTGTCCTTGCCCTTGACGACCTCAAACTCCCAACTGTCGCCGACCCCTGGTTGTTCGGACAACAGTTCGATAAAGGCCGGCCGAGTCGTATCGAAGCGTGAGCGGTCCGTTACGCGGCGGACCCCGACCTCAAGGACCTGGCCGGGTCGGGCGGCGAGTTGGGCGAGGTCGAAGGGTGGTCCTTCGGTTGGTTGGACGTAGACGTAAGCCTTGAGGTCCATGGTGCGGGCGAATCGGAGGAAGTTCCAGACGACGCGAGGGTTGCGCTGGATCTTGGCGTTGGCCTTCAAGCTGCTGTAGGTGGTCATGCCGATGAACACCTCGGTGTCGTCGGGTGAGGGCATCGCGAGAAACGACTCAAACTCTCGGTCGGTGCCTGCCCCAGGTTGCTGTTTGAGGATCTTGATGAAGGCCGCTCGACGCGTGCGGAACTGGTCCGCTTTGCCCGGCTTGACCTTGCGGATCGCGATTTCGTGGACCTTGCCGGTTGGGGCGCTCACAGTTCGAAGCTCACGCCGTCGAGGAGGGCCAGCATCGACTCGGTCGCCTCGTGCCGCAGCGGCTTGATCGGTGCGTAGGCGTCGGAGTCATAGAACGACAGCCACGCCTCGCGTGACGGTGCCCGCATAAGAACCACGCGGTGGTGGTCCCAGTCACCCTCGAGCATGGTCACGGTTTCGGTGCCCGCACTCAGCAGCTCGATGCCCGCCTCGGTCATCACCGGGGTGACCTGAGCGAAGTACTCGCCGAGCTTGGCGGGGTCGTTGACCTTCATGGTCAACAGGATGTGGACGGGCTGATCGGACATCTCGCTCCTCGTTGCCTGAGAACTACCTGAAGTTTCAACATATCGCACAAAGCCTGAACCTTCAACTACCCTGGAGGGGGATGGCCCGACCAGAGCCGCTCAGCGACGTCGAAGCGGCGGCATGGCGCGCCATGGTGGTGTTCTGGCGCCAAGGGTTCCCGCAGCTGGAGCGCACGTTCCGACGGGCCGGGCTGAACCATCTCGAGTACGGCTTCCTCGCTGTCTTGTCCGAACAGGCAGATGGCGCGATGCCGGCGGGTGAACTCGCTGCCCTCGCCGGGATCAGCTCGAGTCGCCTGTCGCATCGCCTCAAGCAGCTCGAGGCGGCAGGCGATGTCGAGCGGCGACCGGACCCGCACGACCGCCGGGGTGTCATCGTCGCTGTCACCGAACAGGGCCGAGACAAGGTCGAGGCCGTCTACGGCAAACACCTCGAAGACGTGCGCCGCCTCGTGTTCGATCACCTCACCGACGACCAGACGAAGCACCTCGCCGGGGCGATGATTGCCGTCGCGTCGAACCTGACCGACCACACCTTCCTCCCTGCCTTTGGCCCTGTAACGGAGCCGACCGAACACGGTTGACGGCGCTCCGACTCGACCATCGCACGCCGCCTCGCCACCGTCAGCGACGGGCGCCGGAACGGCTCGTATCGTGGCCGGATGAAGCCGGCGACCGAGAAACTGTGGACGAAAAAGAACCAACATGACGGCGACCGGTTGCGCCTGTTCGCTGCCGTCGCCGACCATGTCGAGGCGTCTCGGGCGCTGTATCCAGGATCGTTCGTCGATGTCGCTGCCTCGTTCGCCTTCCCGGCGGTCACCTACGTCGATGTCGATCGTCGAGCGGCGAAGTTCTTCGCCGACCGCGAGGGTGTCGACGAGATCATCGCCGCCAACCAGGTCGAAGCCGGTGTCCGGACGGTTGAGTTCGTCGCCGGCGACTACGCAGACGACCTCGGTCTCACCGATTCGAGCTTCGACCTGCTGATCTCGCTGTACGCGGGGTTCATCTCCGAGCACTGCACCCGCTACCTCCGAATCGGTGGCCACCTCCTGGTCAACCCGAGCCACGGAGACGCGGCGATGGCCTCGATCGACGAGCGGTACCGACTCGAAGCGGTCATCACCTCGGGCGGCGCGCATGGCTACCGGGTCGACACTCGCGACCTGGACACCTACCTCGTTCTCAGAAAGCCGCAAGCCGTCACCGTCGAGCGCCTCCACGATCTCGGCCGAGGCATCGGCTACACCCGCTCGCCGTTCGCCTATCTCTTCGAGCGAATCGCTTGAAGAACTGGATCGCACGCCTGCCCTCGGGCGGACCTGGTGAGGTATTTGACATCGAGGATCACCGATCGGATGAACTGATGCGGCTTCTCGACGATCTCCACATCGATGGAGAGCAGCATGGCCCGGGCAGCGATGAGGCGACCCGCCTGGCGATCCGGCTCGCTGGGCTCCAGGGCGCCGGCGGGCTGAGCTCGGAAGGCGCGATCTACAACACCGGCTTCGAGCGGCGCGCTACACGCCGATCGGCTGCTTCCCGCCTGCCCCGAGTCGTGTTGGCTCGATCACTACTACCGGCCGATGCAAGCTCGGTTCGGTCCGTTCCCTCGGCCCGCGACCGCGCAGGGGACGCCGTCGCTTCGGGCTCGAGGTGCGCGGTGAGCGTGCGGACCGTGTGTAGGCGCCTGGTCGAGGGGAAGGTCGGAGTCGGGTGTCAGCCGTGGTGTGCAAGGTCTTTTAGGCGTCGGCGGGTGCGGTCGGGATCAGCTCGGTGATGAGGGTGCGGATGCGGCGATCGATCTCGTCGCGGATGGGTCGGACGCCCTCGACGCCTTGGCCGGAGGGGTCGTCGAGCTTCCAGTCCTCGTAGCGTTTGCCCGGGAAGATCGGGCAGGCGTCGCCACAGCCCATAGTGATCACGACATCGGAGGCCGTGACCGCGGCCTCGTCGAGGCGTTTGGGGTGGGCGCCGGCGGCGCGCAGGTCGATGCCGAGTTCGGCCATCGCCTCGACCACGGCGGGGTTGATGTCCTCGGCAGGCTCGGAGCCGGCGGAGCGGACCACGACGGTGTCGCCGGCGTGACGAGCGAGGAGGGCGGCGGCCATTTGGGAGCGGCCGGCGTTGTGGACGCAGACGAACAGGACCTCGGGGCGGGTGTCAGTCATCGGGGGTCTCCGAGTGGTTGTGGGGGTAGAAGAGGCGGACGAGTCCGAACGCGATGGCCATGCCGATCAGCTGCATGACGATGAACATCGGCGCCGACGACGGCGCGATCCCGGCGAACGTGTCCGACAGGGTGCGGGCGATCGTCACCGCCGGGTTTGCGAAGCTCGTCGAGGAGGTGAACCAGTAGGCGCCGCCGATCCACGCGCCAACTGCGAACGGCACCACGTTCGCTCGCCCGGATCGGACACAACCTTGGATGACGAGCAGGAGCGTGACGGTCGCGACCACCTCGGAGAGCCACAAGGCGGGCGAGGAGCGGTCCTTGGTCGATATGTCGATCGCGGGGATCTCGAACATCACATTGACGAGCATCGCCCCGACGCAGCCGCCGACGACCTGGGCGACGATGTAGAGGCCGGTGTCGCGCGTCGTGGTCGTGCCGAGCATCCGGTCGATCACGGTGACGACGGGGTTGAAGTGCGCCCCCGACACCGCGCCGAACATGAGGATCAACCCGACCAGCGCGCCTGCGGTGGCGAACGCGTTCTCCAACAGCTGCAGTCCGATGTCGCCAGTGGACATGCGGCTTGCGGCGATACCCGAGCCGATGACCGCGACGATCAGCATGGCGGTGCCGAACGCCTCGGCGGCAAGGCGGCGGGTGAGGTCGAGGCGCAGCGCGCCGGTGCCGGTCTCGGGCTCGACCGTGAGGTCGGCGTCGCTCGGACGAACGCCTTCGCTCATGCCGCCGTCCCGGAGCCGGAGCCGGAGCTGGAGCTGGAGCCCGAGCCGGAGCCGGAGACGAGGGCGGCGATGCGGTGGCGAAGCTCCACAACAGCGGCATCGAACGCCTTCTTGGTGCCGACGGGGACAGGGTCAGGGACCGACCAGTGCAGCCAGTCGTCGTGGGCGTCGAGCTCCTCGTGGGCCCGATCGCACACGGTGATCACCAGCTGCGGGAGGGGGTCGACGTCGACGAGCCCTCGTGGGGTCGCCGCGCTCAGGTCGAGACCGACTCGGCCCGCCGCGGCCACCGCTGCGGGGTGGACCTGCTCGGCGGGATGCGTGCCGGCCGACTCGCCCCGGTGGCCGGTCGCCTCCTGCCACAGCGCAGCGGCGAGCTGCGAGCGTGCCGAGTTGGCACTGCACACGAACAACGCCGGACCGAGACGGACCGCCCGTCTGGGTGCCAGGTCGTCGAGCGCGCCTGCGAGCAGATGGACATAGCGGCGGCGGCCATCTCCTGAGGACCGTGACCGCTCGATGAGTCCTACCGCCTCGAGTACATCGAGGTGATGAGCCAGCAGATTCGACTCCATACCGAGCAGCCGCCGCAGTTCAACGGGCGCCCGATCTGAGAAGGACAGCTCATCGACGACGGCCAAGCGGGCAGGGTCGCCGAGGGCGGCGTGGCGCGCCGCTCGCTCGTCAACCGATGCGTTCGACACCCCACCCTTGTATCACTCAGAAATGACTGAGTCAAAAATACCTGAGTGATAGTTCCCAACCGGACCAACGCCGGCGGTAGGCAGAGGGCGGACGATCATCAGGACCGGCATCTCACCAGGACGGCAGGCAACCGAGCGGGGTTGGTTGTGTATTCGAACTAACTAGTTGTAGATTCGAACTATGTCCGGGACTGGTGAAGACGACGTCGCTCGGCTTCAGGGTGCCTTCGTATCGCTCGTGCGGGCGCTCGGGCTGTTGCGGCCGGACACCACACGCTGTGGTCAGCCGGTCTCGGTCACTGAGGCGCACGCGATCGCCGAGCTCCACGACAACGGTCCGCTCACTCAGCAGACCCTGGCCGCCGCGCTCGGTCTGCAGAAGAGCACCGTCAGCCGACTCGTCGATCAACTCGCCGCTGGCGACCTGGCCATGCGCACGCCGAACCCAGCCGACCGCCGCAGCGTGCTCGTCGCGCTCACGCCCAACGGAACCAAGCGCGCCAGACGCCTCGCGACGGCGAGACGAGCGATGTTCGCCGGACTGCTCGGCCAACTCGACGACGAGGCCCGCCGCGCCGTCATCGACGGACTCACCCACCTGGAGGGAGCCGCCCGTGCCCGATCGTGAACCCACACGAGTCGTCCGGTGGGCAGTGCTGGCCGCCGCCGTCGCCGTTGTGGCGGCCGGTTGTAGCGGCGCCGACGATTCGCTCGCCGAACGGCAGGCCGAGGTCGCCGAGCGCGGCGCGCAGGTCATGCCCTTCGACCTCGATGCCACCACCCATACCTTCACCAACACGAGCGACGGTGGCCTCCAGGTCGTCGTGGCCGACGACCCCGTAGACACCGACCAGATCGCGCTCATCCGTAGCCACCTCTCCGAGGAGCGCGACAACTTCGCCCGAGGCGACTTCGACGACCCTGCCGCCATCCACGGCCACGACATGGATGGGGTTGCTGAGCTGCGTGCTGGCTACGCCGACATCACCGTCGAGTACGCCGAACGTCCCGACGGTGCCCAGCTCACCTACACCAGCGACGACCCCGAACTCGTCGACGCCATCCACGCCTGGTTCGACCGACAGGTCATGGACCACGGCGCCCACGCTGAAGCTGGGTGATCCCCGGCCGGGCTGCCGGGCAGTATCACCGACCGCCCCCGAGGTCGGCGTCGCTCGCTGGTCGCGTGACGCCGTTGTCGTTGATGACGCTCTCGAGCCCCTTGCCGGCAAAGCGGTCGAACGAGCTGCGCGTCGGGATCATCGCCTGGATCGAGCGCGCCTACCACCGTCGGCGACGCCAAGCCCGCCGCGGCCGATTGACCCATCGAATACGAGATGATCATGACCCCCAAAGGCGGCAACCGCCGCCCGACTACCTACGGTCCCCTAAACCCGCAGCAGCGCCGCCACCCAAGTCACGGATCGCGAACACCGCCACCAGCACCAGCCCAACACGGTCACACGACCGCACGACCGCACAGCCGGTACTCATCGCCAGATCAGATTGACATTTTCAAGGCCCGGCATCCCAAGGGAATCTGGGCCCCTGTTCGTTCCGGCGAGCGGGCCGATGGGGCCGGGCTTCTAACGGATCTTCTTGCGACCGGTGTCGCCAGGAGCGGTTCGGCAGTCGGAGGACGCGTCCTAGGATCCAGCGATGGCCTCTGTGCTGACTGATCGCATGTGGGAGCGGCTCGACATCACTCGAGGGGAGTCCGAGACGGCGGTGTTTTACGACCTGATGTTTTTCGGTGAACTGATGGCCAAGCTCACCGTCCTGGGTCTCTTGAGCGCAGTCGAACCGACCAGGGAGCGACACCAATACCGGCTGCTCTACAAGCTCGCGAGAGCGAACGGGATTGGTGACTGGGCGGAGGTGCTGCAGGACCTCCTCGACGGCCCCGCCAGCGGTCATCAGCTTCCCGAGTCGGAATCGGATCGTCGAGACCTGACGCAGAAGTTCGCGCAATCTGACGCGTCCTGGCAGTACGAGGCGGTGGCAGCGCTCCAACGTGCGTGCACGCTGATTGACCCCTCGCGGCAAGGCTCGCGCGGAAAGACAGCCCTGCGGGTTTGGTTCAATGACTTCGCGTGGTTGCGGAATCGCACTCGCGGACATGGGGCACCGAGAACGACAACCTGTCAGCAGCTTGTACCTGAAATTGAACTGTCAATCAGGAGCATCACCGAAAATATGGGACTTCTACAGAGAGACTGGGCCTACCTCAGGAGAAATCTCAGTGGGAAGTACCGTGTAACGAAACTCGCCGGCGATTGCGTCTTGTTTGACCGTCTCAAGTCTGATGACAGTGTCATGGTCGACGACGGCGTCTATATCGCTATGGGATCGGAGCTTCGACGAGTCCAGCTGATTGAGACTGACGCAGATCTTACCGATATATACGTTGCAAACGGCGGGTTTAAGCACGGCTCGCAGGGCGCAGAATACGAGCTTCTTTCGTACTACACGGAAGCGACGAAGCTTGCGGACGCCACGCCTTACCTGCTGCCACCCACGGAGTTGCCTCCTAGCGAGACTCGACGAAAGCCCGCTCTCGAGTTGGTCGGGGGCTCGTTTACGAACGCTCCGGCCCAGAATCAGGACTACGTCAGTAGGCCGGAGCTCGAGAAGGAACTTCTGACTATCATCAGAGACAAGCGACATCCGATGGTGACCCTGGTCGGCCGTGGCGGTATTGGAAAGACTTCGCTAGCTGTAAATGCACTAGTTGGGTTGGCGGGCGCTGGGGACTTTTTCGCGATCATCTGGTTCAGTGCGCGAGACATTGATCTGCTTGAGCAAGGGGCGAAGCTCGTCTCGCCTGATGTTCTAACCAAAGATGACATAGCATCGAGCTTCGCCGATCTCATGGTTCCAGATTGGCGGCGCCGAGATGGATTCGACCGTCTCGCCTGCCTCGCCCGGTCTTTATCCGGCGAGGAGTTTCCAGAGGAGCCGCTACTCTTCGTATTCGACAACTTCGAGACCGTTCGTGATCCGGCGGAACTCTATGCATTTCTCGACAACTGCGTGCGGCTTCCAAACAAAGTCTTGATCACCTCGAGGTTCCGAGATTTCCGCGGAGATTACCCCATACCTATTCAAGGCATGGCCCGTGAGGAGTTCGAGATACTCATAAACTCTACAGCAGGTCGGCTCGGGATTCTCGATCAACTCACTCCCAAGTACCGCGATTCCCTATTCACTGAATCGGACGGGCATCCATATGTAGGGAAGATGTTGCTTGGGGAGGCGGCAAGAACGGGCCAAACGGGCTCTGTTGAGCGCGTAATGGCTGCGCGGGAAGATGTGCTTAATGCGCTCTTCGAGCGGACATTTCGCTCGATATCTGCCGCTGCGCAGCGGGCCTTTCTGACGTTGTGTTCCTGGCGATCTCCCGTGCCTAGGCTAGCGCTTGAAGCTGCCCTCCTCCGTCCGGCAAATGAGAGGATGGACGTCGGTGCCGCACTGGAAGTATTGCTTCAGAGTTCGATGATCGAGATGGTTGGTACGGGTGAAGCTGAAGGCGAGTTCGTTCGTGTGCCCCTTGCGGCCTATGTATTCGGGCAAAAGAAGCTCCGAGTTGACCCGGCCAAGATTGCCATCGAGGCGGACGCCGAGCTCCTGAAGATGTTTGGCGCCGCCCAAAAGAGCGAAATTGGCCGTGGGATTGGCCCGCGAGTGCGTGGAATGGTCCGGGCAATCGCTGCGAAGCGGGCCCGTGACAGCGGCGTGCAGGACGAGCTGGAAGTTGTTGAATATGTCGCCGGGAGGTATCCTCGTGCATACGTAATCCTTGCCGATTACTATTTGGAGCAGGGCGATCGACCGGGAGCCGTACAGTGCCTTCTTGCCTACCTTGAGGCTCATCCTGTTGATCGGGATATCTGGCTCAGACTCGCGGACCTCTATCTGGCGGATGAGGACGGACCAGGTGAGGTATTTGCTCGTGTCGAGGCGGCGAGGCTGTCCCAAGCGCCGCTTAGTGACATTTCCAATGCAGCGAGCACTCTCAACCGTCACAAGTATCGGGACAGTGTCGGTCTAGCACCGGACGAGGCTCGCTCAATGGCTCAGGAATTGATAACTCTGATATTGAAGCATGAAGCCGAGTGTGATGCCACGGATTTCTCGCGACTCGCATGGCTTTATCTGAATCTGAACAATGAGCCTGCGGCGAAGCTCGCCGTGGAACGCGGACTTCAACGCGACGCGGCTAATCGACACTGTGTGAGCCTGGCGCAACGGCTCGGAGTGTAGGGCTCAGGTGCCGTGGAGCGCTCAAGGCTCGCTCCCGATCCACCTTCGTTTCAATCAGCGTGAGTTCCCGGCAGAAGGACGGCGGTGGGAATGCCAACCTGATCTTGTGGGTGACGGCCGACAGGATCGGCGACGAAGGGGTGGCGCCCTAAGCCATACCAGGCGCACCCTCGATGAGTTGCGCCATTACACCGATCACGGCGAAGGCCAACAACCCGTCTCGCGTGATCTCCGATCCGGGTGGCCCAAGTTGCCTTTGTGGCTTTGCAGAGTCGTAACTCCACCTCCTCCATCAACTAGGTGGAGAGCAGCGCGGCTCTGTCGGTCGCCCATCACGCGGCGGAATCGTCGTGATGGCATCTCGTCTCATTGCACTTGATCACGTGCAGCTAGCCATGCCCGTCGGTGGTGAAGCCCTGGCTCGAGCCTTCTACGGTGACCTGCTGGGCCTGGCCGCGGTGCCAAAGCCAACGGTGCAGGCAGGTCGCGGAGGGTGCTGGTTCGAATGCGGCGATGTCCGGGTCCACCTTGGTGCCGAGAGTTGGTTCCGCCCGACACTCAAGGCCTATCCCACCTTTGTCGCGGCCGACTTCGGGCTCTTCGCGGATGAGCGGGATGTGAGGGTCCCGGGTGCGTAGCAGGGCGCTGGGAGTCTGGCGGTGTCTTACGCCGTCCGAACTCTGAGGTGCCCCTGCTGTGTTGAACGCTATGCGCGCGTGCGAGGTGTTGATCGGTCTGTCCGCCGTGAGGGTGTTGCAGGTCGCCGAGCCGCTGTCGGCCGGCTTGAGATCACCGTGGAGGCCCGAATCGGCCCACAGTCGTGTCCGCAGCGTCGCCAGCGGGCGTAGGTGAAGGATCGGCCGGTGGTCGAGCTGGTTGATCTCACCTGCTTCGGCCGGCCGGCCTGTCGTGTTGCGGTGGCGCAAGCACCCGCGGGACTGGTGAGGTTGAGCTGGCCGCCGACGGCCTCGACGCGATCGGAGATCCCCTGCAAGCCGCGGCCGCTGAGGGTCGCGTGGCCGCGGCCGTCGTCCCAGCACACGAGGGTGACCGTTGTGCCACTGGTGTTCAGTTCGATGCCGCCTCGCGAGGCACCAGCGTGTTTGGTGACGTTGGCCATGGCTTCGCATGCGACGAACCACAGGGTCTCCTCCACGAGTGGGCTCAGCTGGACCAGCTCAATCGTGAGGGTGATCGGGACCGGGCCACGCCCCGCCAGCTCGTCGAGGGCGTTTGCGAGCCCATCGGCCAGGGCCGAAGGGCGAAGTCCGTTGGCGAGCTCGCGTAGCTCGCGCACCGCTGCGCCGAGTTCGGACACGGTGCGGTCGATCGTGGCGCTTCCCAGCGGATTGTCGCCGACTTGGAGCGCGCGCAGCTCCAGTGCCAGACCGAGCAGGCGTTGCTGGGCGCCGTCGTGGAGGTTGCGTTCAATGCGATGCCGCTCGTCGGCTTGCGCCGCGACGATCCGTGCGCGCGATGCCCGCACCTCCTCCAATTGAACGGCGACCACCGCTCGCAGCCGGACATTGTCGAGCTCGGTCGAGGCTTCGTTCAGCAATGTGGTCGCGAGGCGGGCATCGGTCCCGGCGCCGATCCGCAGCCGCGCGACCGGTTTCGTGTCCCTTGTGACCTCGATGTCGCCGGGACGCAACGACGCCGCCCGGCCCGCCGCGCTCACCCAGCCCAGCTCGTCGTCGATCCAGTAGGCCAGCGTCGCGCTTGGGTCGCCGAGTGCGACGGCGAACGCGTCGGTGAGATCGGTCCCCGACGTGGCCGATCCGAGTCTGGAGCGCAACACCGTGAGTGCGTCGTGCCGGCGGCGGTCGAAACGTCGATCGATACGGTCCTGGAGCCGCTCATACAGGGGCCGCGCCGTCGTTGCTGCCACTACCGCGCCGACGACTGCCGGCACGGTCGACCCGTCGGCAACGAGGCCGAACACCTGCCCGACCACAACCGAGACGACGACGAACAACACCGCAAGGACCACCGAGCTGCAGACGTAGGCGGTCGCCCGGCTCAGAATCCGATCCACGTCGTAAAGCCGGAAGCGCATTACTGATAACCCCGCCACGACGGGGACGACGAGCACGAACCCGCCGGTAGCAAAAGTGCGCAGCGCGGGCTGGTCGGTCGCGGCTGCCGCGAAGGACGCGACGACGAGCAACGGCAACGGGACCACCGCGCCAAACAACCAGCGCAGCTGCAGTCGCTCGTCGCCCGCTGCGCGCCGGTAACGCACCACGAGCGAAGCCGCGGCCGCGACGAGACCGGCCATCACCACCGTGATGCCGATGCCCGCCACCGCGTTCACCAGCGACGAGATCGACCTGAGCGCCCACGGATTTGTCAGCCCTTCGAAAGGCGGTTCGAACGCGGTGTCTTGCACTGCCTTGGCAGCCAGCGAGGCAACGGCCGCGAGGGCAGTCGTCCACAAAGCGAGACGCCAGCGCCGCGTGAGTGGTGTGCCGGTCGGGGTGAGGTGCAAAATCGCAGCGAGGAGCGCGAACCAGGCAATGAAGCTCGCCTGGCCGGCTACCAGCGCCAGCCGGGGTGTCGGACCCGTCTCCCCGCGCGCCGCCGCATGCAGTAGCGCCCACGCGTCGCCTGCCGCGCCGACCCCGAGCGCGATACCCAACGCGAGGAACAGCCATCCGACCAGATGGCGGCGACGGCGTATCGCCACCACCAAGCCGACAGTCGCAGCGCTCACGATGGCCGAGCCGTACACGACCGCCTCGGCCGGATCGCTCGCCAGATCCGCGCGGCCCAGCGCTGCGACCCGCCGATCGCAGGCGACGGCCACTGCCAACAACAGCACCGCCGCCAGCCAACCGGCCGCCGCCGCTAGCCAACTGGCCGCCGCCGCCCCAGCCGCCCCCGTCGTCGTTCGACGCAGCCCTCCTGTCACTGGCCCATCCTCGCAGTCGGCGCCACGAGCCGCCTCAGGGCCAGCCCTTATGCGATCAATGAATTTCCCCGAGCGATCCGCCGCTACGGGCCGACCGGACTCTGACCGCGCCGACCGTCGTGTCGACGTTCGACGGCAGTCGTGGGGTGCCTGACGGAGCTGATCGTCGACACCAATTCCGACATTTGTCATCGCCTCGCCCGGACTTGACCCACACGCCACCGCGAACAGCGGCCCGATCACCCGTTCAGCTCGCGTCGATTCCTCCGGCTTGCCAGATTGTGGCCTGGTACTCGGTCTCGAGGGCCTGCTCGATCTCGTTGGGATCGATGTCGAGTTGGAACTGGTCAGCGATGACCTCCGCCGCGGTCGGCCGTTCGCCCGCCTCGGGCCAGGTTGCCGGGTCCCATATGCCGCTGCGGCGTAGGGCCTTGGCGCAGTGGATGAAGCACTCCTCGACTTTGACGATGACTGCGACCTTGGGTCGGATGTCGTCGATGCGTGTGGCTTCGAGCACTGCGCTGTCGGTCGTGATCGATGCCGTGCCGTTGATCCGGAGCGTCTCGCCGGAGCCGGGCAGAAGGAACAGCATCCCGACCTTCGGGTTGTGAATGAGGTTGGTGTACGAGTCGAGACGGTTGTTGCCCGCCAGGTCGGCGAAGGCGACGTGGTCGGGGTCGAGCACGACAACGAACCCGGGCGGGCCGCCTCGTGGGGACGCGTCGGTGCCGTCGGGTGATGCCGTGGCGAGGACCACGAGTGGTGAGGCCCTGACGAAGGCCGCAGCGCGGTCATCGACTCGGGGGCGGGATTTGCCCTTTACGGCTGGGACGGCCTCGCGGTAGCGCGATCGGAGCGACTCCTCGTCACAGATCGCGCTCGATGTGGCGTGCTCGTCGGTCATGGTCGCAGGCTACGTGAGGGCCGCCAGCGACATCGTGCTGCTGGAGTCGTCGCTGGCGGCGACCCTCGGGCAACGAGGCCGCTCGGTTCGTAGCTTCCCGGAGAGAAGGCTTCGCGGCCGAGATGGCCCGCAACCATGGTCGGCAACACATGGCTGGCAACACGTGGCTGGCAACACATGACTGGCAACGCACCACGACACCGTTCCCGCCACGCGTGGGGCCGCCTCCTCGACACGCTTGCGGCCTGCTTCGAGTGCTGCCTCAGGTCGGTCAGGACGGTCGTCGGCGGGCTCGCAGGACGACGTCATCGACATGGTGGGTCGAGGCGGCACCCGGCGGGCGGGACCGTTGCTCGTGCACCTCGATCGTCCAAGCAGGGTCGTCGCTGAGCGCAGCGGCGATCTCGTCGATCCCGAGGTAGGCGTCGGGGTCGAACATGCGGGCCTGCGTGGCGACGTCGACGGGTTCGCGCATCGGGGTGAGGTCGTGGCCGACGACGAGCAGTGTGCCGCCGGGCGCCACCGCTCCGAGCACATTGTGCAGAGCTCGTTGGTCCGGTGTGCGGTGAACCGAGCCGTACTGCATGGAGACGAGGTCGTAGGCGCCCGCTTCGAAGGCGTTGAGGTCGTTGGCATCGCGTTGTAGGCACTCGACCTTGAGCCCGCGGCGTTCTGCCTCGGTGACAACGCGGGCGAGGGCGGCGGTGGCGATGTCGGTGGCGGTGACCTGCCAACCGTGCTCAGCGAGCCAGACGGCATCGCCGCCCTCGCCCGCGCCGACGTCGAGGACCCGGCCGGGTGGCAGGTCGCCGACCTCGCGCACGAGGGTCCCGTTGGGATTACCGCTCCACATCGGCGCCTTCCCGCCGTAGCGATGCTCCCAGTCAGCTCGGGTGCCGGAGGCTCGGTCGCCGGCGCCCAGCTCCTCGCCGGCGAGGTCGAAGGCGATCATCGCCCCGACCCGGCTGCCGTGGGCGGCGGCGGCGAGGACCTGCAGACTCGGGTCGGTCACGTTGCCGGCGGCGTAGACGCCAGGCACGGCGGTCTGGCCTGTCACCGGATCGACCTCGAGGGTGTCGCCGAGGCCGGTCGGGTGCGGCGTGGCACGCAGGCCGAGGGGGGCGAAGGCGTCGACTCTCGCCCGGAACCTCGGCCCGACGACGACGGCGTCGGCATCAAGGGTGCGGTCGTCGGCGAGCTCGATCCCGCAGATGCGCCCGTCGTCGGTGGTGAGCACGCGCCGGGCGTCGCCGTGGACCACCTCGACCCCGGCTCCGGCTAGGGCTTCCAGCGCCGTGGCGTCGACACCGGCGTCGCCGTGCACGACGACGGTGAGGCGGCGGGTCAGGTGACGTAACAGCGGCGTGGGGTGCAGGCCCATGGGGTGGGTGACGACCTGCACAATGCGTTGGCCACGCACCTCAAAGCCGTGACAGAAGGGGCAGTGCACGACGTCGATGCCCCAACGGTCGGCCAGGCCCTCGATGTCGGGGAGCGCGTCGACGAGGCCGGTGGCGGCCAGCACCCGGCGGGCGACGAGGGCGTGACCGCCGCCCAGCTCGATGCGGAAGCGGCCGGCGTCGGTGCGCTGAACGGCCAGCGCGCGCCCGACGAGGACCTCGCCGCCGTAGCTGCGCACCTCCGCACGACCGATCGCCGTCAGCTCCTTGGGCGCCATGCCCTCCCGCCCGAGGTAGCCGTGCATGTGGGCGGCCGGGGCATTTCGGGGGCTGCCGTCGTCGACGACGATCACAGCGCGCTGCTGGCGGGCGAGCTGGAGCGCCGCCGCGAGCCCGGCGGCCGACCCGCCGACGATGGCGACGTCGCAGTGGCGCTCGACGGTGCGGGGGGTGTGCTCGGTCATGGCCGGGACGGTACACGCGTTTCTCAGATCCGCAATATGAATTGCAGAATTCGCAAGACGCGCGAGACTGATCGCCATGGGAACTGTCGCGGACGTCGAGGAGCTGGTGCGCACCCGGCTGCGAAGCCTGCGGACCACTCTCGGCTTTTCGCTAGATGAGCTGGCCGAGCGCACCAACCTCAGCCCGTCGACGATCAGCCGCATCGAGACCGGAAAGCGCACCATTGGCCTCGACGTGCTGGTGCCGTTGGCCGCGGCGCTGCAGGTGAGCCTCGACGTGCTCCTCGACGTCGCCGAGGACGACGACGTGGTCATCCGCCCGTCACCGACGAAAGACGGCGGCCGCACGACGTGGCGGCTGAGCCGACCCGACGGCCGCACGACGGCTGTCAAGATGCGCCTGCAACCGACCAAGCGCCGTCCGCAACAGCGGGTCCATGTCGGCCACGACTGGTTTTTCGTCCTCGACGGCCGAGTCCGCCTGTGGCTCGGCGACCGTGAGATCGACGTCGAGGCCGGTGAGGCCGCGGAGTTCTCGACCTTGACCCCCCACGCGATCGGAGCCATCGGCGCGCCGGCCGAGCTGGTGATGATCTTCGACCGCGAGGGTCAGGCCGCCCACCTGCACCGGTGACCAACCGTCCGGCCGTCCGGCAGACGACGAGGTGGTGGCCTGAGCGCGCCCGAAGCGGCGCACTCAGGTGCGGAGGTAGGCCTCGGGCAGCTCGGTGCCCATGAGGTGATCCTCCCTTCCGCTCATCGCTTGCTCCTGTGCTGGCCGTAGCGCTGGTTGAAGCGCTCGACCCGGCCGGCGGTGTCCACGATCTTCATCTGACCGGTGAAGAACGGGTGGCTGTACATCGAGATGTCGACGATGACGTGGGGGTACTCCATGCCGTCTTCCCACACCGTCCGGCGCTCGGTCCGTGCGGTGGAGCCGCACAGCCACCGGCGTTCGGCTGACTGGTCTTCGAAGACAACGGGTCGGTACTCGGGGTGGATGCCGTCTTTCACGGGAGACAGAGTACTTCAGGATTGAGAACTATTCCTATCTAGAGGTTACACTGGCACTCGTGACAGTGACCGGGATCGCTCACCCTGGCGAGCTACATCGCAGTGTCGAGCCCGTGTGGCGGTGGCGACGGTCCCTCGCCCCTAAGCTCGTCGCCTACGTCAGCTGGCTCCTTGACGGGCCGTGGTTCAACTTCCGGTTTGAGGTCGAACTCGACAAGGTCGCCAACGCCGTGGAACGAGGCTTCGACCAGGCGGGCATCGAGCACCGTCGGGCGCAGTCCCTCCTCGCCCGGGACATCGCGTCGCTGGCTGGGCTGTACGCCGACGTCGCAGGCCCCGGCCGCGTCGAGGTGCGGGTCGAACACGACCCCACGGCCCATTGTCCGGCGTTCCACCAGGACAACAACGTCCTGCGGCTTCTCACCACCTACGCCGGCCCCGGCACCGAGTGGCTGCCCGAGGACCGCCTCGACCGGCGTGAGCTCGGATTGCAGGGGCGGGCGGCGGCCGCGGCGAACGAGGCGATCGCTCTCGGAGCGCCAGAACGGGCCGAGCCCGGCGAGGTGCTGATTGGCAAGGGCCTGAAGTACGGCCGAGGCCACGGAACCTTCGTGCACCGCTCGCCCTCCATCAACCTCGGCGACCGCCTGCTGGTCGCCATCGACCTCGCCGACTGAACGAGAACGAGTCCTACCTAGAGAGGAGACGGTCACGAGATGGCCAAGAAGGAGAACCGGGTCCTAGTGAAGCTGCGCTCGACCGAGGGCACCGGAACGATGTACATCACCACGAAGAACAAGGTGAACGACCGCGAGCGGTTGGAGCTCCGCAAGTACGACAAACGCCTCCGTCGCCACGTCCTCTTCAGGGAGGAGCGTTGACGATGCTTCCCGTGACGCTCGTAGCCGGCTGGCTCGACGACGGCGCCGCAGTGCTCGGCCAGCGCATGGCGGCGAACACGCCCGGCGCTGCCATCCTGCACGCCGGGCTCGTCGGCGTCGGCGCGGCGGGTGAGGTGATCGCGCTGGAGGAGGAGATTGCCCACCGATCCCCTGGCTGCCCGTGCTGCGCTGTCCGTCTCGACCTCCTCGATTGGCTCGGGCTCCTCGCCCGCCGGCGTGAACCGCCCTCGCACGCGGTGGTCGTCGGAGCACTTGGCACCGACCTCGGTGCGGCCGCCGTGACAATCCTTGACGATCCGGCGCTGCGCCGGGGATGCCGCCTCGACGGCGTCGTCGCCTGCGTCCCCGGCAAGGCGCTTTCTGCTGCCGTTGCCGCGCGGGTGGAGGACCCGTGGCCGTCGCCGGCACTGCTCGAGGCGGTCCTGCTCGCCGACGTCGTCTGGATCACCGATGCCGCCGAGCTCACCGTCGACGGCCTCCGAATGGCGTCCCGGGTCGTGCGCAGCGTCAACCCCACAGCCGCCATCGACGCCACCCGGAGCCCCGACGTGGAGCGACTGCTCCAGCTGCGGTCCTGGAGCCCGGAAGCGGCGGCGCGGCAGGTCGAGCGGCTCGCCCGCGCCACCCACCCCGCCGGCATAGTTATGCCGACCGGCGCGACGCTGCTCTCCGGCGAACGTCCACTCGACGCCGACCGGGTCGAGCGCTTTCTCGCCGAGCTCCGCGCTACAGCGGGCAGTCGGCTGCTCCGCCTCGATGCGGTCTTCGCCATCGAAGGCGACGACCGTCGGCAACTGGTGCAGGGGTGCCGTTCGGCGCTGCGGGTCCGCCCGGGCCGCGCGTGGGCCGACGACGAGGTGCGGCGTTCGCAGGTAAGCATCGTGGCTCGGGATCTGGACGTCGAGCACCTGGCGCCGGCCTTCGCCGCCTGCGCGGCATGAGTACGACGGTAGTGGGCCCCGCCGGGGTGCACCGCGCCGCCGAGGCCGTCGAGGTCCTGGCCTGGCAGCCCCTGATCCGCCTCCTTGCAGGCGCCGACCTGGCTGGCGGCGTTGTGGTGCTCAGCGGCGAGGACCTCGAACAGCACGAGCTGCTCGCCTCCCATCCCGGCGGTGCGACCGCCCTCGCCTGGCACCCCCGCCGAGCGACGTTGGCCAGCGGGGGGGTGGACGCGGTGGTGCGCGTCCACCAGCTCGGCGGAGAGGTCGCGACAGTGCCGGTCGATGGCGCCGTTCGGGCGCTCGCCTGGTCGCCACGCGGCGACCAGTTGGCGATCGGCGCCGGGGCCGGGGTGTGGTTCGTCGATGACACAGGCGCCTTCGTCGGCGCCGCCCCGCTCCTCGCCGGGGCCGTCCACA
>CAZWPY010000028.1:23378-28007 GCA_964635475.1 uncultured Acidimicrobiia bacterium | reverse complement strand
GGAGTTGGCGCGGCCGGCGTCTCGGCCAGCGCGGCCGGCGCGGGCGTCTCGGTCTCGGCGACCCGTCGCGGTTCGCGCTCGCCCGGCGTCGTGCCCTGCGCAAACCGCTTGCCCGCCAGCGTGTCCTCCGTCGATGGCGACGCCCTACGACGTCGAGGTTCTTGCACTGCAATCGATCGCCGCCGCGGCCAAGCGTGGCGGCGTCCACTGCGTTGCTACGGTCGTTGGGTGACCACAGGCAATCTCGAACGAACCGCCGCGCAGGCCCGTGCCGCGCTGATCAGCGGCGTACGGTACCGCGTCCACCTCGACCTGCGCGCGCCACGCGAGCAGCATTTTGCGTCCCGCACGGAGGTCGCGTTTGCGTGCTCCACACCCGGCGCGTCGACCTTTCTCGACTTCGTCGGTCACCATGTAGAGGCCGTCACGCTCAACGGCAGCGTGCTTCGCGCCGACGACGTGTTCAGCGACGGGCGGATCACCTTGCCCGACTTGGCGGCCGACAACGTGGTGGTGGTCGACGCCGTCGCCACCTACAACAGCGACGGCATCGGCCTTCACCGGATGATCGACCCGATCGACGACGAACCCTACGTGTACACACAGTTCGAGCCGGCCGAAGCAAAACGAGTGTTCGCGTGTTTCGATCAGCCAGACCTGAAGGCGACGTGGGAACTCGCCGTCGATGCGCCGGCCGGCTGGGAGGTGATTTCCAACGGCGCTGTGGTCGCTCGCCCCGAAGCGGGCGAACAGGGCACGTGGCGCTTCGGCGAATTGCCGCCCATCCCCACGTACGTGCTCGGACTCGTCGGCGGCAACTACCACCGAGTCGACGACGAGCACCGCGGCGTTCCGCTCGGCGTCTTTTGTCGGCAGTCGTTGGCCGAATTCCTCGACGCCGACGAGATTTTCGAGATCACAAAAGCCGGGATGGACCTCTACGCGGAATTGTTCGGCCTCGCGTACCCCTTCCCCAAGTACGACCAAGTCTGGGTACCAGAGTTCAACTGGGGTGCGATGGAGAACGTCGGTTGCGTCACGTTCACCGAAAGAACTCTGTTCCGCTCCCGCGTGACCGAAGCCGAACGCGAAACCCGCGCCGACACGATCCTGCACGAGCTCGCCCACATGTGGTTCGGCAATCTCGTCACGATGCGATGGTGGGACGATCTGTGGCTCAACGAGAGTTTCGCCACGTTTATGGCGACGCACGCACTGGTGAAAGCCACTCGTTTTACCGATGGCTGGGCGCTCTTCCAAGGCCGTGAGAAGGCCTGGGCGTACCGGCAAGACCAGCTGCCGTCGACGCACCCCATCGCAGCCGACGTGGTCGACACCGACGCCGTCAGTAGTCAGTTCGACGGCATCACGTATGCCAAGGGCGCGTCGGTGTTACGTCAACTGGTCGCGTGGGTGGGCGAAGACGAGTTCTTCGCCGGCGTCCGTGACTACTTCGCTCGTCACGCGTGGGGCAACACCACCTTGGCCGACTTCCTCGCGTCGCTTGAACGGGCATCGGGCCGTGACCTCAATGCCTGGTCACGGGTCTGGCTCGAAACCGCCGGTGTCAACACGTTGCGCGTCGTGCAGGCAGATGCCGCTGCCGACGATCACGGCCCCCAGTACGAAATCGCGCAGGAAGCACCCGCGCAGTGGCCGACGTTGCGCCCACATCGTGTCCGGGTGGGCCGTTACGAGTACGACGGCGACCGCTTGGCCCGCGTCGCACAAACAGAACTCGACGCCGAGGGGTCACGCACGCCATTGCCGCCATTGCCGCCGCTGCCGCCATTGGGCGACCGAGCCGGCTCCACATCGTCGGCGCTTTTGCTGCTCAACGACGACGACCTCGCGTACACGAAGATCAGGATCGATCCCGGCGGCCTCGAACTCGTGCGACAACACCTGTCGACCATCGAGTCTCCACTCACCCGCGCCCTGGTGTGGGGAGCGGCATGGGACGCCACGCGCGACGCCGAATGGCGCCCCGACGTGTTGCTCGACCTCATCGCCACCCACGCGGCGAGCGAGTCGGTTATCGGTGTTCTCACGCCCCTACTCGGCCACGCGACCACCTCGATCGAGTCACTCAGTGCCCCCGCGGCCCGCGCCGCGCGGCGGGAGAACTTCTCGGCGGCCGCGTGGGCGCAGGCCCTCGCACAACCGCCCGGCTCCGACACCCAGCTCGCGTGGTTCCGCGCGTGGACTCGCAGCGCACGCGCGGCGAGCGAACTCGACCGACTGCTGGCCGTGCTCGACGGCGCCGCGCCCGACGGGATTGCCATCGACAACGACGTGCGCTGGGCGGCACTGGGGACCGCGGCGCAGCTGCCCGAGTTGGACGACACGACCTTTGAGCGGCTGCTCGCTGCTGAGTGTCAACGCGATCCCAGCGACGACGGCTCCCGCCGTGCCCTGGCCCTGCGCTGCTCTCGGCCGAGCGCGGATGCCAAAGCCGCGGCATGGGCCGAGGCGCTCAGCCCCGCGGCACTCACCCGCCGCGAAGCCGCCCTCGCTGGCATGTGGAACAACGAACAGCTCCACCTGCTCGACGACTACGCGGCGAAGTACTTCGAGACCATCGAAGCGTGGGCCGCGCTGCCCGGCGAGACCGGGCTTCGCCTCATCGAGACCGCGTACCCGCACGTGCTCGCATCCGACGCACTAGTGACGCAGACACTCGCCGCTGCTCGCGGCGCCACCCCAGCAGTGGCTCGTGTACTCATCGAGGCCGCCGACGCCGTCGAACGTGTGCTTCGCTGCCGCGCGGCCGACGCGACGCCGGTCGATCGCGAGGAGGTACGGCCGTGACGACGCTGTCGGAGTTCGACTCCCGCGAAACTCTTCGTGCCGCGGGCGTGCCGGTGTCGCGCTCGCGCCTCGTCGCCGACCCAGAGCAAGCAGCAACGGCGGCCGAGGAACTCGGCTTTCCGGTCGTGATCAAACTGTGCGGCGCAGCAATTGCCCACAAGACCGAACGCAAGCTCGTGCGGCTCAACGTCGGCTCACGCAGCGACGCACGCCAGGCCGCCGAAGAACTGCTCACGAGCGCGCGTCCTGAGGATGGCGAGGTGAACGTCTTGGTAACCGAATTCATCGTCGGCCAACGTGAGCTCATCGCCGGCTTGGTGATGGACCCGCAGTTCGGCCCGTGCGTCATGGTCGGGATCGGCGGCATCTTCGCGGAGGCCTTACGAGACGTGGCCTTTCGTCTCGCGCCGCTCAGCGAACTCGACGCGCACGAGATGCTCGACGACTTGACCCACCAAAGCCTGCTCGGCGAGTTCCGCGGTGAGCCCGCCGTCGACCGAAAGGCGCTCGTGGAGGTACTGCTCGCATTGTCCAACTTGGCGACCTCGCGCTCCGACATCGAGTCGATCGACATCAACCCGCTGATCGTGCGCGGCAGCGACGTGATCGCCGTCGACGCGCTGGTGGAACTGCGATGAACACGCCACGCGACCTGAGCGCGCTGTTCAACCCCCGCGGTGTGGTGATCGCAGGTGCCTCGACTCATCCCGGCAAGTTCGGATTCGTTGCGCTGCACAACGTCTTGGCGGGCGGATACTCCGGCCCCGTCTTTGCGATCAACCGCGAGGGCGAGGAAATCCTTGGCGTGAAGTCGTTGCGCTCGGCCGACGAACTCCCCGATGGCGCCGCCGATCTCGTGTTCGTCTGCACGCCAGCCGCAGCCAATCCCGATCTGCTGCGCGCGTGCGCGGCCAAGGGCGTGCGCGCGGCGTTCGTCGCCTCGGCGGGTTACGGCGAGGCCGGTCCCGAGGGCCTTGAGGCCCAGCGGCGTCTGGCTGCGCTGGCCGACGAACTCGGCATGGTTCTCGCCGGGCCCAATGGCCAAGGCGTGGTCTCGCCACCGGCGAAACTGTGCGCGCAGATCGTCGGCCCCAACCCGCCCGTCGGCCGAATCGGCGTCGCGAGCCAAAGCGGCAACTTCGTCAGCTCGTTCCTCAACTACGCGTGCGCCACTGGCGTGGGAATCAGCCGCGCGGTGTCGGCGGGAAATGCAGCACAACTGGGCGTCGCGGACTACCTCGCGTGGATGGCCACAGACCCCGAGACTGCCGTCGGACTGGCCTACGTCGAGGGCGTCGGCAATGGCAAGGCGATGTTCGACACGCTTCGCGACGTCAGCTCGTCGATGCCGGTCGTGATGGTGAAGGGGGGCGCGTCGAGCGCGGGCCAGCGCGCCGCGGCATCCCATACCGGATCGCTCGCGAGCAACGACCGCATCTTCAACGGCGCTGCCCGCCAGGCAGGTGTGATTCGTATGCCCACCATCGAGTCGGCCTTTGAAGCTGCGGCCACGTTGGCCACCCAGCCGTTGCCCCGCGGCAACCGAGTGGCTGTTGTCACGACCGTCGGTGGCTGGGGCGTGGTGACCGCCGACGCGCTCGCGTCGACTCGCTTGCAGCTCGCGCCGCTGCCCGACGACCTGCGCGACGACATCGACACCCTGCTCCCGCCACGCTGGAGTCGCAACAATCCGATCGATCTCGCTGGCGGTGAGACCCGCGACACAATCCCGGCTGTGCTCGATCTCGTCGGCGCACACCCCGACATCGACGCAGTGATCGTGTTAGGCACCGGCATCCAGTCGAACCAAGCACGGCT